>JAJZDW010000004.1:0-284 GCA_021851405.1 Pseudomonadota bacterium | reverse complement strand
GCGCTTGGCGTCGAGGGTAGCGGCAAGGCGCAGATCGCTCTCGGCGTCGAAGGCAGCGGCCGCAATTCCACGGCCATGGGTGTCGAGGGTAGCGGGCTCAACAGCACCACGGCGCTTGGCGTCGAGGGTAGCGGCAAGGCGCAGATCGCTCTCGGCGTCGAAGGCAGCGGCCGCAATTCCACGGCCATGGGTGTCGAGGGTAGCGGGCTCAGCAGCACCACGGCGCTTGGCGTCGAGGGTAGCGGCAAGGCGCAGATCGCTCTCGGCGTCGAAGGCAGCGGCCG
>JAJZDW010000032.1 GCA_021851405.1 Pseudomonadota bacterium | reverse complement strand
GACCAGAACGACGCTGCCGTTGACGGAACGTGACCGATCGGAGTAATAAACCCCCACAGCGCCGACCCGGCGGAATCACCGGTCACGTTCGGCCGGAACAGCCGGTCACAATCGCCGGAATACGCACATTCGAGGATCGGGGGCGTGGATGTGAGCGGGGGGAACTTCACAGGACCCATCCTCGGAGCGGTCGGATCGATCGAGATTCGCGCCTCGTGGATCGCGACAGGCAGTCACAGTCGCGCAGCGCCACACTCGCCGCGCTCGGGCGTGGCGCTCCCGGCGCGCAAGCGTATAGAGTGCAGTCTCGCGATCAGCAGGCAATGGCGCGCACCATGAAAGATTCCGCGGCGACTCTCGGCATCGGTACCCGGCTGGCCCAGCTCGGCCGCATGTCCGAGGCACATTACGGCTTCGTCAATACGCCGCTCTACCGCGGCTCCACGGTGCTGTTCAAGACGCTCGATGATCTGCAGCACGAGCGCGCCCGTTACAGCTACGGCACCGCCGGCACGCCGACCGTCGAGAGTCTGGAGAGCGCCTGGAGCGCACTCAGCGGAGCGGCCGGCACGTCGCTCGCCGCCTCGGGTCTCGGAGCGGTCACCTTGGCACTGCTCACGGCGCTGAAGAGCGGGGATCATCTGCTCATGCCCGACAGCGTCTACCTGCCGACCCGCGCGCTGTGCGGCAAGCTGCTCGCGCGATTCGGCATCGAGACGACCTACTACGATCCGATGCTCGGCGCGGGCCTCGCGGCGCTGATCCGGCCGAACACCTCGACGATTTTCCTCGAGTCGCCCGGCTCGCAGACCTTCGAGGTCCAGGACGTCCCGGCCATCACCGCGCTGGCGCGCGAGCGCGCACTGACGACGATCATCGACAACACCTGGGCCACGCCGCTGTACTTCCGAGCCCACGAGCACGGCTGCGATCTGGTGGTGGAAGCCGGCACGAAGTACCTCAGCGGCCACTCGGACATCCTCCTCGGACTCGTCAGCGCCAACGAGCGGCTCTGGCCGCGGTTGAGGGAGACCTACCAGAGCATGGCGATGCTGCCGGGGGCCGAGGACTGCTATCTGGCGCTGCGCGGCATGCGCACGCTGCACATCCGTCTGCAGGAGGCCGAGCGGCGCGGTCTGGCGCTCGCCGAGTGGCTCGCTGCGCAACCGGAGGTCGCAACGGTGTTGCACCCGGCATTGCCCTCGTGCCCGGGGCACGCGTTCTGGAAGCGCGATTTCACCGGCTCGACGGGCGTGTTCTCCTTCATCCTGCACCCGGGATTCAGTCGCGATGACCTCGCGCGCATGCTCGATGCGATGCGCATCTTCGGCATGGGCTATTCCTGGGGTGGCTTCGAGAGTCTTATCATTCCCTTCGACTGCCGCACCTACCGCACGGCAACCGACTGGTGCCCGTCCGGACTGTGTCTGCGGGTTCAGGTCGGGCTCGAAGACCTCGAGGATGTCCAGAACGATCTGCGGGAGGGCCTCGACCGGCTCGCCGGCCGGTGCCCGTAGAGCGGGCCGGCCGCAGCGGCGGAAGAACTCAGAAGCGCCGCGGTGCGCCGGCGCCGTGCTCGGCAGACTCCACCAGCGCCCCGGCCGTGCCGGCGAGCACCCGTCCGCCGCTGATCTCTCCGCGCGCGTTGCGCGAGAGTTCCACCTGACTCTGATCCTCCCATCCCTTCAGCAGCACAGTCAGCGTCCGGTTGTAGCGCTCGAGCTGGTCGCGTTGCTTGCGAACCTCCCGCAGCGCCAGCCGGGCATACAGATGCGTCAGCAGCCAGGCGATGAGCGCACCGAGCACCGTGCCGGCGAGTGTGGAGAGGAGAACGGGCAGTACCTGGGTCATGAAGAGTGGTCCGCGATGCGGTCACAGGCCGAGCCGATATCATCGGCCTGTTCGCGCGGGGAGTCCACCTCCGCGCCGCTCGGCGTTCAGCGTCGCGGCGTGCGGGGCGCGGATCCGGTGCGCGGATCCTGGAACGGCAGCAGGAGCTTCGTGACGAGCGTATCGCTGTGCGCGGCGGGCAGTGCACTCGAGGGCAGCGATGCACGCACCGTCGCCTTGTCGATCCGACCATTGGCGTACAGCACGGCGAGCGCACCGGCGAGACGGCCGAAGTGCAGTGAGCGGCCGAGTGCGCTGCCGGGCGCGCTCGGTGCGGTCTGTTCGGTGAGCGCGGCTAAAGCCGCCTCGGACAGCTGCCAGTCCCCGCCGATCCGCTGCGCGAGCGGCGCGGCGTGAACTCTGAGCAGAGTGTCCAGCAGTCCGGCGGCCGCCGGACTGCCGCCGCTGGCCGCTGCACAGCGGGCGCGTACCGCACGGAACAGCACGATTTCCGCCATGCCGCTGATCAGGCTGAGCAGTTCGGCCGTGAACGGTTCGATCCGTTCGGCCACCGCCGCATGGACCACCGCGGCCTGCGCCGAGCGCAGCGCGTGCTCCCAGACCAGCTGTGGAAATCTGGGGAATTCTGCGGCCGCAACGGCGTTGAAGATCGGCTGCATCAGCGCCGTGGCGATCACCGAGCGCAGGCCTTCGCTGCCGAGGACTGCGACCGCCCGCTCGATGGACTCCACCGGCTGCGGACTGAGGCGATAAAAGGAGCTGTTCGCCATGCGCAGCAGGCTGTCGACCAGCGCCGGGTCCCGAGCGATGATGGCGACCAACTGACGCCGTGCGACGGACTCGTCGTGGATGGCGTGCATCAGCTGCGGCAGCAGGTTGGGGCGCCGCGGAAAGTAGCGCCGCTCGGCGGCCGCATCCCCGATCGCACCGAGGGCTTGGGCAATCTTGCGCTCATCTTCGGCCTGGGCGCGGGGCGGGGCGGTCAGGCCGAGTTCCAGGGCGCGCAGCTGCGCGAAGATCTCCGCGGCCTCGAGCGGCGCGGAGGCAGGGAGGGCAGCGGCCGCGGGGGCGGGCGGGGGCCGCTGAGCCTCGGGAGGTGCGGGCGGGGCGGGGGCGACCTCGGGATCGGGCGCGGAGTCGACGGCCGGCGCATCGCCGGCGCCGTGACCGCCTGCGACCGCGCCAAAGGCACGACGCAGCGCCGGCCGCAGTGCGACGGCGGCGACGGCGAGCAGCAGCGGCGTGAGCAGCCAATATCCCATCGTGACAGCATCCCCCGAAGCGCGGACGAACGCTTCGCAACCGATGCAGTTTTCGGCAGCACGGCGTAAAACTCCGCCCCTGGAGTGCGGATCTGTGACTTACCGCACGCTGCGCGGGGCCGCACGGGGCGCTGCGGTATGATCGGATCGGCTCCCCGTCCCCCCTCGCACCGTCTCATCGCCGCCAGGAGCGCCGCGTGCCCAGTAAGCTCAAGACCCTGACTGCATTCGGGATCATCTATCTGGTCTGGGGCTCGACCTATATCGCGATCCGCATCGGGGTGCGTGAGGTGGCGCCGCTGCTGCTGGCGTCGATCCGCTTCACCGTCGCCGGGGCGATGATGTGTGCCTGGGCGCTCGCCCGCCGCCAGCCTCTGCCGACGCTGCGCCAGTGGGGATCGATCGTGCTGCTCGCGGTCCTGATGTTCGTCATCGACTACGGGCTGCTGTTCACGGCCGAGCGGCAGGTTCACTCCGGGATGGCAGCGGTGATGTTGGCCACGATTCCGGCCTTCACCGCGGTCGCCGAGATCCTCTGGCTGCGCACCCAGCGGCTGACGCTGCGGCTCGCTTCGGCGCTCATCGTCGGCCTCGGTGGCGTCGTGGTGCTGGTCGACCCCGCGGTGGGACTCGCCGGCGCGCCCATCTACGGGCCCTCGGCGCTCGCGCTGGTGATCGCCGCCCTGAGCTGGTCGATCGCCTCGGTGCTGATGCGGCGTCTGCCGTTACCCGCGGCGAAGACGATGACGGCCGGGACCGAGATGCTCGCCGGCGGGCTGCTGCTGGGCGTCGCCGCGGTGGCGTTCGGACAGGAGCGCGGCTTTGATCCGGCGACGGTGTCCACGCAGGCCTGGGTGGCGTTGGCGTATCTCATCGTGGCCGGATCGGTGCTCGCCTTTGGCGCCTACACCTGGCTGATCCATCATGAGTCGCCCACCAAGGTCGGCACGTATGCCTATGTCAATCCGCTGGTCGCAGTCATCATCGGCTATCTGTTCGGCAGCGAGTCCCTGGATGCACGCACCGTCTTCGGCACCCTGCTCGTGATCGCCAGTGTCGTCATCATCATCAGCGGGAAGACCCCGCGCACGATGGGCGCGCAGTCGGCTGCGCCGGACCTTCGGGTCGAGCGCTCATAGCGGTGTGGTTGGCCCGCCGCGACACACTGCTCGGCGTGCCGGCGGGGCGGGTCGGTACAATGTGATCTGCGCCCCCGAAGGGCCGCGGCGCGCGGCCGTCGCAGTCAGAGAGGAACCATGAAAATTCTCGTCACCGGTGCAGCCGGATTCATCGGCTATCACACCGCCCAGAAGCTCCTGGCGCGCGGCCACGAGGTGGTCGGCATCGACAACCTCAACGATTACTACGACGTCGCGCTGAAGGAGGCGCGCCTGCAGCGCCTGCGCGCTTCGCCCGGGTTTCGCTTCCTTCGCCTCGACATCGCCGATGAGCCGGCCATGGCCCGGCTCTTCGCCGCGGAGCGCTTCGCCCGGGTCATCCACCTCGCCGCGCAGGCCGGGGTGCGCTATTCGATGAAGGACCCTTACAGTTACGTGCGCAGCAATGTCTCCGGGACGCTGACGGTGCTCGAAGGATGCCGTCACAACGGCATCGAGCATCTGGTCTACGCCTCGACCAGTTCGGTCTACGGCGCCAATACCGACATGCCGTTCTCGCCGCATCGCGGAGCCGATCATCCGCTGTCGATCTATGCGGCGACCAAGAAGGCCAACGAGGCCATGGCGCACAGCTACTCGGCATTGTTCGGCGTGCCGACCACGGGGCTGCGCTTCTTCACCGTCTACGGCCCGTGGGGCCGGCCCGACATGGCGCTGTTCCAGTTCGCTCGTAACATCCTCGATGGCAAGCCCATCGACGTCTACAACAACGGCCGTCACAAACGCGACTTCACGTACGTGGACGATATCGCCGAGGGCGTCGTGCGTGTCTGTGAGCACATTGCCACGCCGGATCCACACTGGGACGGCGCGACGCACGATCCGGCGAGCAGCCGAGCGCCATACCGCCTGTACAACATCGGCAACCACCAGGCGGTCGAGCTGATGCGCTACATCGAGGTGCTCGAGCAGTGTCTCGGGCGCCAGGCCGAGAAGCGCTTCCTGCCGCTGCAGCCGGGCGATGTTCCTGAGACCTGCGCCGATGTCGAAGACCTCGCTCGGGACGTCGGTTACCGGCCCGCAACGCCGGTGGAGGTGGGGGTGCGGCAGTTCGTCGAGTGGTTCTGCGAGTACTACGGGGATCGCCGGGCGGCTGACGGTACGGCTTGACGCCCACCGGCTGAATAATCAGACTAATCAGATCTATGATCGAGCGACTGCCGCAGCTGCCCAGAGGTGATGCATTGCAGGGGTTTTGCGCCCCGCCCCTCCGGGGTGAGCGCTGGGGTTTCCACGCCCTGCGGGCGCAGATGACCCGGCGCTCGTGATGCACGCCGAGCACGCCTTTTCGCTCGGCGCCGAACTGGGTGAGGGACCTCTGTGGGTCGCCTCCGATGCGGCGCTGTGGATGGTCGATATCAAGGGGCTGCGCCTGCACCGGCTGCGGCCGGACCGCGCCGAGCACGAGAGTTGGACGGCGCCGGCGCCACCGGGATTTCTGGCCGCCCGGGCCGGCGGCGGCTTCGTGGTGGGGCTCAAGGGCGGGCTCACTCTGTTCGATCCGCCGAGCGGGCGCTTCACGCTGCTCAGCGCCGTCGAGGCCGAGAGCCCCGAGAATCGCATCAACGATGGGTGCGTCAGCCCCGAAGGCGCGCTGTGGTTCGGATCGATGCACGATCCGGAGCAGACACCGAGCGGGGTGCTGTATCGCCTGGGCGCCGACGGTCTGTGCGTGCCGCTCGATCGCGGATACGTCGTCACCAACGGTCCGGCCTTCAGTCCGGACGGCCGCACCTTCTATCACACCGACAGTCCGGGCCGCACGGTGTACGCCTTCGACCGGCCGGAGCCGCACGTGCTCACGAACAAGCGCGTGCTGGTGCAGATCGAACCGGTGGGCGGTTATCCTGACGGCACCACGGTCGACTCCGAGGGGTGTCTCTGGGTGGCGCTGTGGTCCGGCTGGGCCGTGCGCCGGTATTCCCCGGACGGCCGCCTGCTCGCGACGGTGCGCCTGCCATGTGCACAGGTGACGAAGGTCGCCTTCGGAGGGACGGATTTGCGAACCGCCTATGTGACCACGGCCCGCCAGGGACTCTCGCCGGCCGAGCGTGCCGCGCAGACGATGGCGGGCGATGTGTTCTCTTTCCATGCCCCGGTGGCGGGACTGGCGCAGCCGCTCGCCCGTGTCGGGTGCGCGTGAGCGGTACAGGAGCGACGGTGAGCGGGAACGACGAGGTGCATCGGGACAGTACAGCGCGGGTGCTGTGCGACTGGGGAAGCAGTCGCCTGCGCGCGTTTCTGCAGATCGAGGGCATCGTTGCCGAGCGGCGCGATGGCCCGGGGATCGCAGCACTCGGCGCCGAGGCGCCGAGCGAGGTGTTGGCGCGTGTGCTGGCGCCGTGGCGAGCGCGCCTGACGCTCGAGCGAACGGTGCTGTGTGGCATGGCCGGGTCGCGCACCGGACTGGTGGAAGTCCCCTATGTGCGCGCGCCGGCCACCCTGGCGCAGTGGCGCGCCGGGGCCGTGAGCGTGCGCGCGGGCGCCGAGACGCTCACGGTCCTGGCCGGGATTCAGGCGCAGAATTTTCGCGACGGGGCCGACGTGATGCGCGGTGAGGAGACGCAGATCTTCGGGGCGCTGGCGCTCGAGCCGGCGCTCGCGGCCGGCCGACGCATGCTGGTGCTGCCCGGTACGCACTGCAAGTGGGTCGAGGTGCGCGACGGCCGGATCGCGCGGCTGCAGACGTATTTCACCGGCGAGCTGTTTGAGCTGCTGAGCACCCGCTCCTCGCTGCTGCGGGTCGGTGGCGCCGATGAGCCGGATGAGGACGGTTTCGAGGTGGGGCTGCGCAATGCGGCGCGCTTCGATCTGGCGGCCAACCTGTTCGAGACTCGCTCCGCGCAGCTGATCGAGGGGCGCAGTGCTGGATGGGCCCGCTCGCTGCTCTCGGGGCTGTTGATCGGCGCCGAAGTGCACAGCATGCGCGCGCATCTGCAGGCCTCCGCTTCGGTGCCGACGCTCATCGGCGATCCGGCACTGACGGCGCGCTATGCGCGTGCGCTGGCGAGCTTTGGCGCTGATGCGCGCGTACTCGATGGTGACTCGTGCGTTCTGGCGGGACTGGGCGCTGCGGTGGCGGGCCTCACGCAGGTCTGAGCGGTTGCGTCGAACGCGCTGGCGCGAATGTCCTCGCGTGACGCGTGATGCGTTTCCCGTCGGCTTCGGGCCTGTGCCGGCCGTCCTCTTACGCTTACAGCCCCAGCTCGCTCAGCCCCGGATGGCCCGCCGGACGCACCCCGAGCGGCCAGTGATAGTGGCGATTCGCCTCAGTGATCGGCAGATCGTTGATGCTGGCGATGCGCCGGCGCATCAGTCCCTGCTCATCGAAGTCCCAGTTCTCATTGCCGTAGGAGCGGAACCAGGCGCCGCGCGCATCATGCCATTCGTACGCGAAGCGCACGGCGATGCGATGAGCCGTGAAGGCCCACAGCTCCTTGATGAGGCGGTAGTCGAGTTCGCTCGCCCATTTGCGCGTGAGGAACTCGACGATGGCCGCGCGGCCCGTCACGAACTCCGCTCGGTTGCGCCACTGGCTGTCTTGGGTATACGCCAGCGACACGCGGTGTGGGTCGCGGCTGTTCCACGCATCTTCCGCCGCGCGCACCTTGAGGACTGCGCTCTCACTCGTGAACGGGGGAAAGGGCGGACGGCTCTCGGCCATGGCGGTCTCCCGAAGCGAGCCCGCTGCGGGCTCGCTTCGGACGGTATGACCCTGCGCCCGGATCGTCAAGCGTCGCCGGGTCGCTCAGTGATTGTCGCGCGGCACCCCGAAGCGGGCCGCGACGCGCTGGAACTGCTCTGCGCCGTTGAGAATCATCCCCTCGCCGAGCTGGCCGACCATGGCGCGCTGGATCTGCTGCCACGGCGTCTGCGAGGGCGGAATGTGATAGCCGCCAGCGGCTTCGAGCGCCGTGCGCCGTGCGGTGAGCTCCTGCGTGTCGATCCGTACGGTGACCTCACGCTTGCGCAGGTCGATCCGGACTCGATCCCCGCTCTTCAGCAACGCCAGGGTGCCGCCGGCGGCGGCCTCCGGCGAGGCATTCAGAATCGAGGGCGAGCCGGAGGTTCCCGACTGACGCCCGTCACCGATGCAGGGCAGGGCGCTGACGCCCTGTTTGATCAGGTAGCTCGGTGGGCGCATGTTGACCACTTCCGCCGAGCCCGGGTAGCCGATCGGCCCCGTGCCGCGCATGACGAGCACGGTGCGCACATCGATGCCGAGCGCCGGATCGTCGATGCGCGCGTGGTAGTCCTCCGGTCCGTCGAAGACCACCACCGGTCCCTCGAACGCCTCCGGATCCTTCGGATCGCTGAGGTAGCGGTGGCGGAATTCCTCCGAGATCACGCTCGTCTTCATGATGGCCGAGTCGAACAGGTTGCCGCGCATCACGATGAATCCCGCATTGTCCTTCAGCGGCCGATCGATCGTGCGGATGACCTCCGGGTCGCTGATGGGGCGAGCGCGGCAATTCTCCCCGAGCGTGCGACCGTTGACGGTCAGTGCCTGTTCACGGATCAGGCCGCGCTGCATCAGCTGGTTGATGACGGCCGGCACGCCGCCCGCGCGGTGGAAGTCCTCGGCCAGGTACTCCCCGGCCGGTTGCAGATTCACCAACAGCGGCACCTCGTAGCCGTACGTCTGCCAGTCCTCGAGACTGAGCTCCACGCCCATGTGCCGCGCAATCGCCGCGAGGTGGATCGGCGCATTGGTCGAGCCGCCGATGGCGGAGCTCACCACGATGGCATTGAGAAACGCATCGCGCGTCATGATCGCCGAGGGCCGCAGGTCCTCGTGCACCATCTGCACGATACGCGTACCGGTCTCGTAGGCGATCTGCGCGCGTTCGCGGTGCGGGGCGGGGATCGCGGCCGAGCCGGGCAGCTGCATGCCGAGTGCCTCGGCAATGGAGTTCATCGTGCTCGCCGTGCCCATGACGTTGCAGTAGCCGGTCGAGGAGGTCGAGGCCGTGACTCTCTGCATGAAGCCGGCGTAGTCGATCTTGCCGGCGGCGAGCAGCTGGCGCGACTCCCAGACGATGGTCCCGGAGCCGATCCGCTTGCCCTCGAACCAGCCGTTGAGCATCGGGCCGACCGAAAGCGCCACGGCCGGGATGTCAACCGTGGCGGCGGCCATCAGGCAGGCCGGGGTGGTCTTGTCGCAGCCGATCGTGAGCACCACGCCGTCGAGCGGATAACCGTGCAGCACCTCGACCAGGCCGAGGTAGGCGAGGTTGCGGTCGAGCGCGGCGGTGGGCCTGCGGCTCGTCTCCTGGATCGGGTGCACCGGGAACTCGATCGGCACGCCACCGGCGGCGCGGATGCCTGCGGCGATGCGCTCGGCGAGCACCAGATGATGGCGGTTGCAGGGCGATAAGTCCGAGCCGGTCTGGGCGATGCCGATGATGGGCTTGCCGGACTGCAGCTCCTCGAGCGTGAGGCCGTAATTGAGGTAGCGCTCGACGTGCAGCGCCGTCATGCCCGGGTCGGCCGGATCGTCGAACCAGGCGCGCGAGCGCAACTTGGGCTTGGAGTTCTGATCCCGTTCCGATCCGCTCATGCGTGTCCTGTTTCGAATGCTGGGCTGAGATGAATAATCATATAATATGTCGGAGGGGAGGCAAACCCCCGCGTGCGGGCCTTGGAGGTCGGCGCGAGGCGGATATACTGCCGCGGCCCGCAATCGTGCTGATGCGAAAGATGTATCCGTGGCCCAACCGAGAATCCCGCGCGAACGCAGCTTGACCTACGGCTTGGTGGAGACGCTGGGGCAGCGGATCGTCACCGGTGCCTTCGCCACGCAGCCGTTCCCCACTGAAGGGGAACTCTCACGCCAGTACGCCACCAGCCGCTCGGTCACGCGCGAAGCGGTGAAGATGCTCACGGCCAAGGGCCTGCTGCGGGCCCGGCCGCGCCAGGGCACGAACGTCACTGCCGAGTCGCAGTGGAACCTGCTCGATCCGGACGTGCTGCGCTGGCTGCTCGAGCGGAAGTTCTCCTTGCAACTGCTCGCGGAGTTCACCGAGATGCGCCTGGCGATCGAGCCGGCCGCCGCGGCGCTTGCGGCCCGCCGCGCCGATCGCGAGGCGATCGAGCAGATTCGCGCCGGACTCGAGCGCATGCAGGCGGCCGGACAGGGCGATGACGAGCCGGTGGCGGCCGACATCGCCTTCCACACCGCGGTGCTCGCCGCCACCGGCAACCGTTTCTTCGCGCAGCTCGACCCGATGATCAACACGGCGCTGCGCATCTCGATCCGCTTCACCAACCGCATCAAGGGACGCGCGGCGGGCATTGCTCAGCACGAAGAGGTGTTGGACGCTATCGTGGCGGGCGATGCCGAGCGCGCGACGCTGGCGATGCGCGCACTGATCGGGGAAGTGTTGGAGTTGATTGCGACCGCTCAGGCGACGCCGACCGCGCGCCGCAGTGGGCGCAGCAGCGCCTGAAATTCCGTGCCGCGACGGTGCGGACGTACGCGCCGCGCCGGGCCACCATGCGCATCCTTGCGGCGGCGTCTGAATTTGGCGACGTCGGGCGGGACATTCAGGCTCGATTCAGCGCGGATTGTTCACTGTGTATCCCCAGGCGATCAGTGGCGAGTTCATCGAAGCGCCCCGGCGGCGGCGGTGCGCGAACCGAGGCGTGTGCCCCGCGCAGCGCACGGGGGATCACCCCCAGGACTCAGGCAGCCGTACCCCCGGCCCGGCGGGGTGAGGTCCGGTGCCGGAGGGACCGGCGCGGCGCACGGGTCGGGCAGAGGAGTGATACAGACGAAGTGAGCACCCAGCGCGTCAAATCCTGGCGGATTCTCATCACCGCGGACGACACGTCGGTTGCCGCTCGCGTTGCGGATCTGTTGCTCGAGCGCGGGCATTCCGCCGTGGCGCACACCGATCCGACCGAGCTGATGACCGCGGTCAGCGCCGAGACACCCGATCTGGTGGTGCTCTGCGCGGCCGCCGGCGCCGAGGCGGACTACGCCCTCGGCGCCACGCTCTCCGGCATGCTCGAGATTCCCTTCATCGTGCTCGCGGCCGAGTGGGACGAGCGCCGTGCGGCCGACGCTGCAGAACACGGCGCGCTCGCGTTCCTCGCCGCCCGCTACGCGGCGCTGCCGCAGTGCATTCCGGGGATTCTGGCCGCGCTGCAGCGCTATGCCGACGCCCGGGAGCTGCGGGCGCGGCTGGCACGGATGAGCGAGGCGCTCGAGCGCTCTCGGACCATCAGCACGGCCAGCGGGGTCCTGATGGAGCGGCTGCACCTGAGCCGTCAAGAGGCCTTCGAGACTCTGCGCGCGGCGGCGCGCGCGCGGCGCATGCGCTTGATCGACAGCGCCGCCGGGATACTGACGGCGCTGGAGGCGATTAACAGGCTGTTGAAAAACCCGGCGATTCGGGCAAATTAGGCATTATCCGGTGCACGATTGAGGTTCTCCGATGCGTGGAGCAGATTCTAAGCAGGAAGCGATGTTCAGCTACGTCTCCCCGGAAGAACGGGTTCCGGCGAAGCATCCGCTGCGGCCGATCCGCGCGATGATCTCCGAGGCGCTGGCGCAGATGGATAGGCGGTTTGAGAAGCTCTATTCCCAGACGGGCAGACCCTCCATTGCGCCGGAGCGGCTGATTCGGGCGCTGCTGCTGCAGGTTCTGTATTCGATCCGCAGCGAACGGCTGCTGGTCGAGCAGCTCGAGTACAACCTTCTGTTCCGATGGTTCGTCGGGCTGTCGGTCGATGAGCCGGTGTGGGATCACTCGACGTTCAGCAAGAACCGCGATCGGCTGCTCGAGGCGGACATCGCGCGCGAGCTCTTCGAAGCCATTGTCGAGCAGGCTCGAATGGCTGATCTTCTGAGCGATGAGCATTTCAGCGTCGACGGCACGATGATCGAGGCGTGGGCATCGCACAAGAGCTTCCGACCCAAGGACGGCTCTGGCGGCTCTGGCGGCTCTGGCGGAAGCGGTGGCCGCAATGACGCGCGCGACTTTCGCGGCGAGCAGCGCACGAACGATACGCATGCTTCCACGACCGACCCTGAGGCAAAGCTGTATAGGAAGAGTGCCGGGACGACCTCGAAGCTGGCCTACCTCGGGCACGCGGTGAGCGAGAACCGCAATGGCCTGATTGTCGCCGCGCAGGTGACGCAGGCGAGCGGCACTGCCGAGCGCAGCGCCGCGATCGACATGCTCGGTGAGCTGTGCGGCCCGAGACGGTGCACCCTCGCAGCGGATAAGGGCTATGACACGCGTGAGTTCGTCCGGCGAACCCGCGAGCTGAACGTCACCCCGCATGTCGCGCAGAACACCGAGCGACGTGGCGGCTCGGCCATCAATGCCCGCACGACCCGTCATGTGGGATACGCCCTGAGCATCAAAGCGCGCAAGCGTATCGAGGAGTCCTTCGGCTGGGCCAAGGACATTGGACTTCTGAGACGCCCGAAGGTCCGAGGCCGCAGGAAGATTGAGTTCGTGACGCTGCTGACGTTCACCGGCTACAACCTGGTGCGCATGCGCAATCTTCTTGCACCGGGGTTCACATAGCTCAGATGCCATCTCGAGCGACAAGGTGATCGAAATGTCCACCCAACCAGGCAATGGAGCCTCCGCAGGCACGGATCGCAAGGCCAGGACGGTCGAGATCGACCTCGGAAGGATTGCTCGACGAGCGTTCACAGGGTGTCAGACGCCTCGATCACCGGGTTTTTCATCAGCCTGTTAACGCGCTCGCCGGTCTGCCGCGCCGCTCGGTTACCGAGCCGGACTGTGACCGAGTTCGCAGTCCCGCGGCGAAATCCAGATAACATAAGCGACCGGGACGCACCTTATTCCGTGCGTCGCATTGAAGACGCACGCTGCGTCCCTCCCAGCGCCATTGTCCCCGCGCTCCCCACTCACCGGGGCCTCCCGACCCGCCCGCTCATTGCGCCCGTGCGCCGCGCCTGGCTTGGCGTGCCGATGGTGGAGTGCGTGATCATGCAAATCCAACGACTGCGAACCATTCAACATCCGGGCCGCAGCGGCGATCGGCTCGATTCGCCGTGCGACGTTCTGCCCTGGTCGTCCACCGGACCGAGCCGTGCCGCAACTGCGGCGCGGCGCTCGGCGCTGGGGCGGCTGCCGGGCCGCCTCATCGACCTGCGCGAGGCGCTCTGGCGGGCCTCGGGCGAGCGCCGCACGCCGCTCCTCCGCCCGATGACAACCGATGACGTCGCCGCCGCCGCCCGTGCCATCCGCTGCGTCCCTACGATCGAACACGGCGCGCCGCAATGCGCCTGACGGGGATGCCCGCGTGGTGTGCCACCCGCACGGAAGCGCAGCGGGCGTTCGCATCGCTCGCGCAGCGGCTCGAGGCGCTGGCCGAGGCCCCCGGTAGCGCCTGTCGGGGGCGTGACGCCCGCCTCGTGCGCGCTCGGTTGCATCGCCTGGCGCGCGCCGCGCGCGCCTCGGGCCTGTTGAGCTTCTCCTCGGTCGTGCTGCGCTTGGGCGAGCGGCTCGAGCCGTGCCTTCGAGCCGGGCAGATCGGCGCGCGCGACCGTGCCCTCGTACGTCGCTTCACCGTGCAGTGCAGCCGTTATCTCGAGGATCCTGCCGATGTGCGCGCCGCCGCCGCCATGGTGGAGGCGCTCGCGAGCGGACCGATGCCCGCGGCCGATCGCGCCGAGCGGGCGCAACTGCTGCAAGGGGCGCTCGAGGAGGGCACGCATCTGCTCGACGCCTGTGACACGTCGCCCGATGCAGCGCGGCGTCGCAGCTGCGATGCGCTGACCGGATTGGCGGATCGCACCGCGCTGCAGGGGAGACTGACGGACATTCTGGCGGCGGCCGCATCGGCGCATCGGACCGTTGGCGTGCTGTCGATCGGCATCAGCGGCCTTGAGGACATCGTCGATTCGCTCGGTGCCGAGGTCGGTACCACGATCCTGGCGCAGGTGGCCGGCGATCTGATCCGCACCGCGGCGCCTGAGGATACGGTCGGGCGCCTGGGACCGGATCACTTCGTTCTGGTGCGCTCCGGGCTTACGGTGCTCGAGCTCACCGACTCCGCCAGCGCCCTCGCCGCGCGCCTCGGGCACAGTCGCAGGATCGGTCCGCATCTGCTCTCGGTGAGCGCGCGGATCGGTCTGGCCATGGCCGGGGTGCACGGGTTGGCTGCGACCGAGTTGCTCGCCAACGCCGATGCGGCGTTGCACGATGCGCGTGCCCGTCGGCTCTACAGCACGCAAGTGTTCGGTTCGCACATGCGCCAGGCGGCGTTGCGCCGAGTCAGTCTCGAGGCGCAATTGCGCGCCGCCATCGAAGCGCAGCGCTTCGAGCTGCATTATCAGCCGAAGCTCGCGCTGTGCACCGGGCGCTTGAGCGGCCTGGAGGCACTGGTGCGCTGGCGCCACGGACCGCAGGGCGCGGTGGGACCGGCGCAGTTCATTCCGATCGCCGAGGAGAGCGGCCTGATCATCCCGCTCGGGGAGTGGGTGCTCGAGGAGGCGTGCCGGCAGCTCGCATGCTGGCGTCGGGACGGGGTGCTCGACGTTCCGGTCGCGGTCAACCTCTCCGCCGTGCAGCTGTGCTCGCGCCAGATGCACGGGGAGATCGGCGCGGCGCTGCAGCGCCACGGCGTTGCCCCGTCACTCCTCGAAGTGGAGATCACCGAGTCGGCGTTGATGCGCGATGCCGGGGCGGCGCTGCGCTGTCTGGGTGAACTCGGTCGCCTCGGTGTGCGCGTCGCGATCGATGACTTCGGGACCGGGTATTCGAATCTCAGTCAGTTGATGCGCCTGCCGCTCGCGGCTCTGAAGATCGATCGCTCCCTGGTGGCGGGCATTCCCACCTGCACGCGCGATGCGGCGATCCTGCGCGCGATCATCGACATGGCGCGTTCGATCGGGGCGCGGGTGGTCGCCGAAGGCGTGGAACATCCGCGCCAGCGGGATTGGCTCGCCGCCGCCGGCTGCGACGAGTACCAGGGGTTTCTCATCGCCCGACCGATGGACGCCGCGCGGCTGCAGGTCTGGCTCAGCCGATACCGCGCCGATGCCCGTGCCGCCCCGGAGAGCCTCTCATGAGGCGAGTCAGCCGGCGCAGAGCGGGCGACCGACCGGGTTGCGGTTAAGTACATTGGGCGAGTACGTCGGCGTGCGGAAAGCGCGCGCCGCGTGCTCGTACGCGTAGGCCAGATCGATCAGCCGCGCCTCGGACCACTTCGACCCGATGAACGACAGTCCCACCGGCAACCCCTGCACCTGGCCCATCGGCACCGTGATGTAAGGATAGCCCGCCACGGCCGGCAGCGTGCTGTCGCCGCCGCCGATGCCGGCATCGCCGTTCACCAGATCGATGACCGAAGCCGGATCCTGCGTCGGGGAGATGAGCGCGACGACGTGATGCTCCTTGAGCAGCCGTTCGATGCCCTGCGGTCCGGCGAGGCGCCGGTTGGTTGCGCGCGCGCGCAGATACGCCGGGTCGTCGAGCCCCTTGGTGCGCTCGGCCGCCAGGAACAGGCTCTGTCCAAACCAGCGCATCTCCTGGCGCGCGTGTGTGTTGTCGAAGGTGATCAGGTCGGCGAGGGTGCGGCTGCGCACGGCCGGCGGCGAGGCCGCGAGGTAGGCCTTCATGTCGGCCTTCAGCTCGGTCATCAGCACCAGGTTCTCGTTCTTCGCCAGCGGCGCGAGGTGCTCGTCATCGACCTTCACCAGGACTGCGCCCTGGGCCTTCAGCAGCGCCAGGGCGTGGCGGAACACCTTCAGCGTCTTGGGCGAGAAGTTCTTCAGCAGAAACTGCGCGACGCCGAGCCGCACGCCCTTGAGCGCCCCGGGGCGCAGTCCCGCGGCATAGTCGGTGCGGTGCGCATCGGCGTGCGCGGTCGCCGGGTCCTTCGGGTCGCGCCCGGCCATGGCCGTCAGCAGCATCGCCGCGTCGCGCACGGTGCGTGCGATCGGGCCGGCGGTGTCCTGCGACTGGCTGATCGGCACGATGCCTGCGCGCGAGACGAGGCCGACGGTTGGCTTCAGGCCCACCACGCCGTTCATCGCCGACGGGCAGCTGATTGAGCCGTCGGTTTCGGTGCCAATGGCCGCCGCGGCGAGCCCGGCCGCGACCGCAGCGGCCGACCCCGAACTCGACCCGCAGGCGGTGCGATCGAGCATGTAGGGGTTGCGCGTGAGTCCCCCGACCGCGCTCCAGCCGCTGGTCGAGTGGGCCGAGCGAATGTTGGCCCACTCCGAGAGGTTGGTGCGCCCGAGGATCACCACTCCGGCGCGCCGCAGGTTCTGGATCACGGTGGAACTCACCGAGCGCACGTTCTTGGCCAGCGCGAGCGAGCCGGCGGTGGTGGGCAGGCCGGCAATGCCGATGTTGTCCTTGACCAGGACGGGCAGCCCATCGAGCGGCCCGAGCGGGTGGCCGGCCGCACGCCGTGCGTCCGAGGCGCGCGCCTCGGCCATGGCCCGCGGATTGAGCGCGATGACCGCGTGGATTTTCGGATTCAGGCGCGCGATGCGCGCCTCGTACTCGCGCACGAGGGTCGTGGCGGTGATGCGATGCGCGCTCAGCTCGGCAGACAGTGCCGCCGCCGAGGTGCAGCTGAGATTGACCGCCAGTGCTGACGTGCATGCCATGCAGGACAGTGCACCGATTCCCATCGCGATGATTGCGCGCATGCCGATTCCCCCGGGAATGACCCTGGGCAGCACTGTATCGGGCCGTCGGTCTGCACCGCAAGCTCGGCGGAGAAACGGCGCGCCCCGGGATCCGCACTGCAAATCCATTCGCTATAGTGGCGTCCATGAACACCGCACACACGCCCGATCTGTCCGCGTTCTGGATGCCCTTTACCGCCAACCGGCACTTCAAGCATCACCCGCATCTGGTGAGCGCCGCCCAAGGGGCCTATTTCACGCTGCACGACGGACGCACCGTGTTCGATTGCCTCTCGGGCCTGTGGTGCACGCCACTCGGGCACGGCCGCCCGGAGATCGCCACGGCGGTGCACGAACAGCTGCGCGAACTTGACTTCGCGCCGACCTTTCAGGTCGGGCATCCCAAGGCGTTCGAGCTCGCTGCGCGCATCGCACGCTGGGCACCCGAGGGATTGAACCGCGTCTTCTTCGCCAACTCCGGCTCCGAAGCCGTCGACAGTGCGCTGAAGATCGCCATCGCCTATCACCAGGCCCGCGGTGATGCGCGCCGGGTGCGCATCATCGGCCGCGAGCGCGCCTACCACGGGGTCGGCATCGGCGGCATCTCAGCCGGTGGCATTGCGGTCAATCGCCGCACCTTCGGGGCGCTGGCCGCACCGTTCGTCGATCACCTGCCGCACACGTACGATCCTGAGCACATGCGCTTCAGCCGCGGCCAGCCCGACTGGGGGGTGCATCTGGCCGAGGCGCTCGAGCGGCTGGTCGCGCTGCACGATGCCTCGACCATTGCGGCGGTGATCGTCGAGCCGATGCAGGGCTCCACCGGCGTGATCGTCCCGCCCGTGGGTTACCTGGAGCGGCTGCGTGAGATCTGCACTCGGCACGGCATCCTGCTGATTTTCGACGAGGTGATCACCGGCTTCGGGCGCCTCGGGTCGAACTTCGCCGCGCAGCGGTTCGGCGTGACGCCCGACATGATCGTGTTCGCCAAGGCGATCACCAACGGGGCGGTGCCCTTGGGCGGGGTGATTGCCGAGCAGAGCATCCACGATGCGCTGATGCACGGACCGGAGCAGATGATCGAGCTGTTCCACGGCTACACCTACTCCGGCCATCCGGTGGCCTGTGCCGCCGGGCTTGCCACCCTGGAGGTGATGGAGCGCGAGGGCCTGA
The DNA here is from genome assembly GCA_021851405.1 of Pseudomonadota bacterium. Classification (GTDB taxonomy): domain Bacteria; phylum Pseudomonadota; class Gammaproteobacteria; order Steroidobacterales; family Steroidobacteraceae; genus 13-2-20CM-66-19. The sequence goes on along the minus strand of JAJZDW010000032.1, from coordinate 18,412 downwards.
TCGAGCGGGCTCGTTCGCTCGAGCCGCTGCTCGAGCGCGAGGTGCACTCGCTGCGCGATGCGATGCACGTGGCGGACATCCGCAACATCGGCCTTGCCGCGGCCATCGATCTGACCCCACGGCCCAATGCGCCGGGCGCGCGGGCACGTGCGGCCTTCGAACTCGGCATCGAATCAGGTCTGCTGCTGCGCTTCACCGGCGATACCCTCGCCGTGGCGCCGCCGTTCATCAGCACCGAGGCCGAGATCCGCGAGATGGTCGCAACGCTGCGAGCGGTGCTGGCCGGCGTGCCGTGAGCGCGCGCACGGGGGGCGCGCAGCGGAGGTTTGCGTCCGTCTGAACGGCGAGCGTGTAACTCGAAGGCAAGGGCCTGTGAATCTCGGCGTCGTGTTGCACGAGGCTGGCCATCAGAACCATGATTTTTGCGCATCGAGGCTGCGCGAATTCAGCACAGGCGGCTGCACGGCCGAGGATGCTCGGGGTGGTGCCGCAACCGCGCAGGCCGCGCAGCAGCCTGGCGCAACGCGCCGGGGCGCAGGCAGGGATGCCGACGGGTGGGGCGACGTTGGATCGCTCCCTGGGGTGATCTGCTGTGGGGTGGACCTGACTACAGGTCTTCACGACAGAGTCCTATGGGACGGAGTGGAATTCCCCCACGGAATCCGCACTCCAAGCGCTGCCCGCGTCACCGTACAGGGACGCCGTGAGGAATTCACGGCCCAGTTTCCGGCTCTGGCGCGTCATTCGCACGAGCCTCGGCCGGCGGCGGTGCGCGGCCGCTGAGCGCGCGGGCGCCTGCGGCGAGCGCCGCGGTTCGCGATCAGAACATGCCGGTCTGCAGGCGGGCCGCCTCGGACATCATGCTCTGGTTCCACGGCGGGTCGAAGGTGAGCTCGACGCTCGCGGCGCGCACCGTGGGGATCCGCTCGACCTTGTCGCGCACGTCATCGACCAGGACCTCGCCCATGCCGCAGCCCGGCGCCGTGAGAGTCAGTTTGATCGCCACGCTGCGCGTGCCGTCCTCGTGGCCCTGCACTTCGCAGTCGTACACCAGGCCGAGATCGACGATGTTGATCGGAATCTCCGGGTCGTAGCAGGTGCGCATCTGCGCCCAGGCGAGTTGGCGCACGTCCTCTTCCGTGGCATTGGGCGGCAGCTCCGGTGGCTTGACCGGTTCGCGGCCGATCGCCTCGGCGTCCTCGCCGCTGATGCGAAAGAGGTTGCCCTCGATGTACACCGTGAAGCTGCCACCGAGCGCCTGCGTGATGTAGCCGGACTGGCCCGGTTGCAGGGTGACCTCGGTGCCGGCCGGCACGATGACCGCGCTCACTTCGCGCTGTACGACGAACGGTTCGCTGTCATAACCGGGCATGCTTCAACCTCCCTCCGTGGTGACCGCATCGGCGCTGCGCTCGAGCGCCGCGTTCAAGGTGTGCCAGCACAGCGTCGCGCACTTGACCCGCGCCGGAAACTCACTGACCCCGCCGAGCGCAGCGAGCTTGCCGAGGGCGGCGTCGGGCGTGCCGTTCGGGTGCGTCAGCAGGGCGTGGACCTGCTCGAAGAGTCGGCGCACCGTTGCGGTGTCCTTGCCCTTGACCGCTTCGGTCATCAGCGAGGCGGATGCGGTCGAGATGGCGCAGCCCTTGCCCTCGAAGCGCACCTCGGTGATGCGCTCGCCCTGCAGTCGCACCCACACGGTGAGCCGGTCGCCGCACAGCGGGTTGTGGCCATCGGCGTGCGCATTGGCGCCCTCGAGCGCCCCGAAGTTGCGCGGTTGGCGGTTGTGATCGAGGATCACGTCGCGATAGAGATCTTTCAGGTCCATCAGCCGAACACCTCGCGGGCCTTGCCGAGCGCCGCCACCAGTGCGTCCACGTCCGCCTCGGTGTTGTAGCAGCCGAAGGAGGCGCGCGCGGTCGCCGGGATGTCGAAGAACGTCATGACCGGCATCGCGCAGTGGTGGCCGGTCCGGATCGCCACGCCTTCGCTGTCAAGGATGGTGCCCAGATCGTGCGGGTGACAGCCGCGCAGCGTGAAGGAGAGCACTGCGGCCTTGTGCGCCGCGGTGCCGATGATCTCCAGGCCCGGGATGCGGCTGAGCTCGGCCGTGGCGAGTGCGAGCAGTCGCTGCTCGTGCGCCGCGACCGCCTCGATGTCGAGTCCCTCGAGGTAGTCCATCGCCGCGGCGAGGCCGACGGCGCCGGAGATGTTCGGCGTGCCCGCCTCGAACTTCCACGGCAGATCGTTGTAGGTGCTTTTCTCGAACGAGACGGTGCGGATCATGTCCCCGCCGCCCTGCCACGGCGGCATCTCCTCGAGCAGCTCCTCGCGGCCGAACAGCACGCCGATGCCGGTCGGACCGTACAGTTTGTGTCCGGAGAAGGCGTAGAAGTCGCAGCCGAGCGCCTGGACGTCGATGGCGGTGTGCGGGACGGCCTGTGCACCATCGAGCAGCACCAGAGCGCCGCACGAGTGTGCCGCCTCCACGATACGCTCGACCGGCAGGACGGTGCCGAGGGCGTTCGATACGTGCGCCACTGCGACTAAGCGAGTGCGGGCGGTGAGCTGCCGGAGGAAGCGATCGAGATCGAGTTCCCCGCGCCGATCGATCGGCGCGACCTTCAGCGTACAGCCGGTCTGCTCGCAGACCATCTGCCACGGCACGATGTTGGCGTGGTGCTCAAGGCCGGTGATCAGGATCTCATCGCCGGGGCCAAAGCGCGGGCGGGCAAACGCCTGCGCCACGAGGTTGATGCCCTCGGTGGTGCCGCGCACGAACACGATTTCGCGTCGCGAGCGGGCGTTGAGGAAGCGGCGCGCCCGCTCGCGCGCCCCCTCGAAAGCCTCGGTGGCGGCCTGGCTGAGAGCGTGTACGCCGCGGTGCACGTTCGAGTGATGATGCGTCTCGTAGCGCTCCACGGCACGCAGCACCGCGTTCGGCCGCTGTCCGGACGCCGCGCTGTCGAGATAGACCAGCGGGTGGCCGTTGACGTGTTGGGCGAGAATCGGAAAATCGCGGCGCACGCGGGTCACGTCGAACGGTGCGGCGGCAGTGCTCACAGCAACTCCTTCAAAGTATCCAGATCGCGCATCTGCCCGAGCAGCGTCGTCTCGACTTGGCGGCGCAGGTCGCGCGGGGCGATCTTCGCGATCACATCCTCGAGAAACGCCCATTTGAGCAAGTGCTGCGCCGCCTCGGGGGCGATGCCCCGCGAGAGCAGATAGAACAGCATGTTCTCATCGAGCTTGCCGGCGGTCGCGCCGTGGCTGCAGCGGACCTCGTCGGTGTAGATCTCCAGCTGCGGGCGCAGGTCGATCTCACATTGCGTGCCGTCGAGCAGGCCGCGCAGGGACTGGCGCGAGTCGGTGCCGCGAGCGGTCTCGCGCACGATGACCTTGCCGTTGAACGCGGCGCGGGCCCGGCTCGAGGCGATGCCGCGAAAGGTCTGCTCGGTGCGCGTGTGCGGGGCGATGTGCTCGCTGAGGGCGTAGAGGTCGAGGCTCTGCTGGCCATCGGCGAGCGCAGCGGCGGCCAGGGACATCGCGGCCCCGCGGCCGCTGAGGCGTGCATGGACCGTCGAGCGGGCGCTGAGCGCACCGGCGCCGACGGCGAGCAGATCGTAGCGGGCCTCGGCGGCGAGTTCCGCCGAGAGCGTGTCGAACCACGCCGCCTGCGCGCCGAGCTGCTGCACCCGATAATGGGTCAGGGTGGCAGCCGCGGCGAGGTCCACGTGCACCGCGCTGTTCACCAGGCTGTGCGCCTCGGCGCGGCCTAGGTGGCGCTCGATGACGCTCACGCGAGCGCCCGCACCGAGTGCGAGCCGCACGCGCGGATACGAGGCGCCCTCGGTCGCAGCCGCCGAGGCGACGAACAGTAGCTCGATGCCGGTGGCTTGCGTGCCGGGGGCCACGTCGATCGAGACGGCGTCGGTGGCGAACGTCTCATTGAGGAGCGCCAGGCGCGCCTCGGGCAGACGCGCCTCGAGCCGCCAGGGGGTTGAGCCGGGTTCCTGCGAGCGCGCCGTGCGCACCACGACGCCGTGCGGAGCGTCGGCGTCGGTGTGCAGACGGCCGTCCAGGAACACATAGCGCACGTATCCCTCCGGCGCGGTGGGCAGCGGCGGCAGCACCGCCGCCTGGGCCTGAGCGGGCGCGAAGCGCGCCTGCTCGAGGCGGCGCAGGTCCGTGTAGCGCCAGTTCTCATCGCGAGTCCCGGGCAGACCCTGCGCGCAGAGCGCCTCGAGCGCCTCCCCGCGTCGTGCCGAGCCGATCACGCTCTCGGGCAGTGCGGCGCGCACCGCGCCGAACTCCTCTTTCAGGCGATTGAGCACTGCGCCGTTCATGCCGCCTCGCCGATCAGCCAGTCGTAGCCGCGCTTCTCGAGCTCGAGCGCCAGGGTCCGATCGCCGCTGCGCACGATGCGGCCCTTGACCAGCACGTGCACAGCGTCGGGTACGATGTGCTCGAGCAGGCGCTGATAGTGCGTCACCAGCAGCTGCGAGCGGTTCGGGGCGCGCAGCGTGTTGACGCCGTGAGCGACGATCTTCAGCGCATCGATGTCCAGTCCCGAGTCGGTCTCATCGAGCACGGCGAGACTCGGCTCGAGTACCAGCATCTGCAGAATCTCGTTGCGCTTCTTCTCCCCGCCCGAGAACCCCTCGTTGACCCCGCGCGAGAGCATGCTGTCGTCCATGCGCATCAGGCGCATCTTCTCGCGCACCAGGGTGAGGAACTCGAACGCATCGACTTCCGGTTCGCCGCGGTGGGCGCGCGCTGCGTTCACCGCGGCCTTCAGCAGATAGACGTTGTTCACCCCGGGGATCTCCACCGGGTACTGGAAGCCGAGGAACACGCCCTCGCGCGCGCGCTCCTCGGGGCTGAGCGCGAGCAGATCGCGCCCCTTGAAGTGCACCGAACCGGCCGTGACGGTGTAGCCGGGGCGGCCGGCGAGCACGTGCGCGAGCGTGCTCTTGCCCGAGCCGTTCGGACCCATGATGGCGTGCACCTCACCCTCGGGGACCTCGAGCTCGAGGCCCTTGAGGATCTCCTGACCATCGACGGTGGCGTGCAAATTCTTGATCGTGAGCATTCGTATGACCTTGGGGTTAGCCGACGGCGCCTTCGAGGCTGACGGCGAGCAGATTTTGCGCCTCGACCGCAAACTCCATCGGCAGTTCCTTGAACACCGACTTGCAGAAGCCGCTGACGATGAGGTTGACGGCATCCTCGGCGGATATGCCGCGGGCACGACAGTAGAACAGCTCATCCTCGCTGATCTTGGATGTGCTGGCCTCGTGCTCGACGGTCGCCGTGGGATTCTTCACCTCGACGTACGGGAAGGTGTGCGCCCCGCAGTGCCCGCCCATCAGCAGCGAGTCGCACTGCGTGTAGTTGCGCGCGCCCGTGGCGCTCGGCAACACCTGCACCAGGCCGCGGTAGGTGCTCTGGCCGTGTCCGGCAGAGATGCCCTTGGAGATGATCGTGCTGCGGGTGTTGCGGCCGATGTGGATCATCTTCGTGCCGGTGTCGGCCTGCTGGCGGTTGTTGACCGTGGCGACGGAGTAGAACTCGCCCACCGAGCCTTCCCCGCGCAGCACGCAGCTCGGGTACTTCCAGGTGATCGCCGAGCCGGTCTCGACCTGTGTCCAGGAGATGTGCGAATTGCGCCCACGGCACTCGCCGCGCTTGGTGACGAAGTTGTAGATGCCACCGACGCCCTCGGCGTCCCCGGGGTACCAGTTCTGCACCGTGGAGTACTTGATGTACGCATCGTCGAGCGCCACGAGCTCGACCACCGCGGCGTGCAGCTGGTTCTCGTCGCGCTGCGGCGCGGTGCAGCCCTCGAGGTAGCTGACGGAGGCCCCCTCATCGGCGATGATCAGGGTGCGCTCGAATTGGCCGGTCTTGGCCGCGTTGATGCGAAAGTAGGTCGACAGCTCCATCGGGCAGCGCACGCCCTTGGGCACGTAGACGAATGAGCCGTCGGAGAACACCGCGGAGTTCAGCGTCGCGAAGAAGTTGTCCCGGTACGGCACCACGCTGCCGAGGTAGCGCTCGATCAGCTCCGGGTGGTTCAGCACCGCCTCGGAGAACGGGCAGAAGATCACCCCCGCCTCGTGCAGGCGTTCCTTGAAGGTGGTCGCGACCGAGACGCTGTCGAATACCGCATCGACCGCCACGCCGGCGAGCCGGGCGCGCTCGTGCAGCGGCACGCCGAGCTTCTCGTAGGTCTCGAGCAGCTTCGGGTCGACGTCCGCGAGGCTCTTCGGTCCGTCGGTCTTGATCTTCGGCGCCGAGTAGTAGGAGATCGCCTGGTAGTCGATCGGCGGGTAGTGCGCCTGGGGCCAGTGCGGCTCGCGCATCTTCAGCCAGTGCCGCAGCGCCTTCAGGCGCCACTCGGTGAGAAACGCAGGCTCGCCCTTCTTGCGCGAGATCAGGCGCACCACGTCCTCATCGAGACCGGGCGGCACCGTGTCGGAGTCGATGTCGGTCACGAAGCCGTGCCGATAGCGGCGGCTCACCAGAGCCTCGAGTGATGTCGTATCGTTCATGTGCGGTAAAGCGATCTGGTTATATCGTCGATCAGGCACTCGGGATGCGCAGCGGAGCGGCGGTGACCGCCACCTTCACGTCGCGCTCGAGCACCGGAAGACGCGTGTGGATGGGATCGAGGCCGGCCAGCTGCGCGAGGCTCACGTCGCCGAGCGAGCGGCGAATCGTCAGATTCAGCCGCTGCCAGACGCGCCCGACGCGGCAGCTGTCCTCGATGTCGCAGTGGCCGTGGGCCACCGAGCAGTCGGTGAGGGCGAGCGGGCCCTCGAGCGCATCGAGGATCGCCGCGGCGCTGATCTGCGTCGCCGGCCGGGCGAGCTGGTAGCCGCCGTGCAGGCCGCGCGTGGAGATGACCAGCCCGGCGCGCTGCAGCTGCTTCAGCAGCTTGCTCACCGTGGGCGCGCCGATGTGGGTCTGCTCGGCGAGCGATGCGGCCGTCTGCACCCGCTCCGGCTGTGCGGCGAGCACGGCGAGCAGCACCGTCGCGTAGTCTGTGAGCCGGCTGATTCGGACCATGGCAGTATCCTCTGGAACTAGGACTAGTTTAGTACTAATTGCGCCCGGAACCAAGCGCCGCGGTTGCGGGTCATTTGGTATCCTTAGCTCGCCTCACGGCGCGCAAACGAAGTGATGCCGATCCGTCGGCATGTGCGGCCGACCCACCCTGTCGCGGAGAATCGTCATGAATCGCAGTGAGCTTGCTCGGATTGCCCAGGCAATGGTCGCCCGCGGCAAAGGGATCCTGGCCGCGGACGAGAGCACCGGCACTATTCGCAAGCGTTTCGAGGCGATCCAGCTCGAGTCGACCGAGGAGCACCGGCGCGCCTATCGCGACATGCTCTTCAGCGCCCCGGGGGCGGCCGAGTCGATCAGCGGGGTGATCCTGTACGAGGAGACTCTGCGTCAGAAGAGCGCCGATGGCACGCCGTTTGCGCAGTTCCTCACGAAGCAGAACATCGTGCCGGGCATCAAGGTCGACCGCGGCGCGAAGCCGCTCGCCGGCTTCCCGGGCGAGACGATCACCGAGGGGCTCGATGGGCTGCGCGAGCGGCTGATCGAGTACCGCGCGCTCGGTGCGCGCTTCGCCAAGTGGCGCGCGGTGATCGACATCGCCGCGGGCATCCCCAGTGCATTCGCCATCGAGGCCAATGCGCATGCGCTGGCGCGCTATGCGGCGCTGTGCCAGGAGAACGACATCGTGCCGATCGTCGAGCCCGAGGTGCTGATGGACGGCGATCACTCGATCGAGCGCTGCGAGGAAGTGACCGACGCGACGCTCAGCTGTGTCTTTAAGCAGCTGCAGGATCAGCGCATCGTCCTCGAGGGCATGGTGCTGAAGCCGAACATGGTCATCTCCGGGAAGAAGGCCGCCAAGCGCGCCGCTCCGGAGGTGGTCGCCGAGGCGACGGTGCGCTGCCTGAAGCGCCACGTCCCGCCGGCGGTGCCCGGCATCGCGTTTCTCTCCGGCGGACAATCGCCTACGGAGGCGACACTGCACTTGTCCCTGATCCATCAGACCGGCTCGCTCCCCTGGGCCGTCACCTTCAGCTACGGTCGGGCGTTGCAGGAGACGGCGCTGGCCGCCTGGGGCGGGCGTAGCGCGGACTTCAAGGCCGGCCAGCAGGAATTCCTGCGCCGTGCCAAGCTCAATGCGCTCGCCAGCACGGGCCGCTACTCGACCGACCTGGAGCGCGCCGCCTGAACCGGCGGGGCAGCGAGGAGGCAGGGACCCGCGTGAGTGAATCAGCAAGCGCCGCGGCGCAAGTGCCGCACGACGCGGTCATCGACGTGCGCGGCGTGCACTATGCCATTGACGGCCGGCCCATCTTCTCTGGGCTCGACATCGCCGCGCGCCGCGGACTCATCACCGCGGTGATGGGGCCGAGCGGTACGGGCAAGACGACGCTGCTGCGCCTGATCACCGGGCAGATCTACGCCGACCGAGGCGTGGTGTCGGTGTTCGGCAAGGACGTCGGCACGCTCGGCAACGCCGAGCTCTATGCCTCGCGCCAGCGCATGGGCATGCTGTTTCAGAACGGGGCGCTGCTGACGGACATCGACGTGTTCGAGAACGTCGCCTTTCCGGTGCGCGAACATACGGATCTGCCCGAACCGCTGATCCGCAATCTCGTGCTCACCAAACTGGAGGCCGTCGGTCTGCGTGGCGCGGCGCACCTGATGCCCGGGGAGCTCTCCGGCGGCATGGCGCGGCGCGTGGCGCTGGCGCGGGCCATCGTGATGGACCCGGAAGTGCTGATCTACGATGAGCCGTTCGTCGGGCTCGATCCGATCTCCCTCGGGGTGATCCTGCGCCTGATCAAGCAGATGAACGACGCTCTGAAGATCACGAGCATCGTGGTCTCCCACGACGTGCACGAGATCGAGAGCATCGCCGATTACAGCTATCTGCTCTCCGAGGGCCGGGTGGTGGCCTCGGGAACCCCCGCGGAGCTCGCGCGCAGCGACTCCCCGACGGTGCGCCAGTTCATGACCGGCGGGGCCGAAGGGCCGGTGCGCTTTCACTACCCGGCGGCCGATTACGCCACCGAACTGCTGGAGAGCCCGCGATGAGCGCTGCATCCAAGGCCGGCGTGATCGAGGCGGTGCGCAAGACCGGCGTGGCCGGACTGTTCTTCGTGCGGCTGCTCGGGGCGTGTCTCCCGGCGCTCGCCCGCCCGAAGCTCATCATCGCGCAGATCTACAACGCCGGCGCCCGCTCACTCATCATCATCATGCTCTCGGGCCTGTTCACCGGCATGGTGCTCGGGCTGCAGGGCTATGAGCTGCTCAATCGCTTCGGGGCGACCGAGGCACTCGGGACCGCCGCGGCGCTCGCGCTGCTGAAGGAACTCGGGCCGGTGCTGACGGCACTGCTGTTCGCCGGGCGGGCCGGCACGGCGCTGACCTCGGAGATCGGCCTGATGCGCGCCACCGATCAGCTCACCGCCATGGAGGTCATGGCGGTCGATCCGCTGCGGTACGTGGCCGCGCCGCGCTTTTTGGGCGGACTGATCGCCATGCCGCTGCTGACGGCGATTTTCAACGTCATCGGGCTGTTCGGAGCGCAGCTGATCGGCGTGCAGATGCTCGGCGTCGATCACGGTACGTTCTGGTCACAGACCCAGAGCGCGGTCGCCTTGAAAGACGTGACCGAAGGGATCGTCAAGAGCGTGGTGTTCGGTGCCGTCGTCAGTCTGATCGCGGTCAACGAGGGCTATCACGCCGAGCCGACCGCAGAGGGCGTGGGACTGGCGACCACCCGCACCGTGGTGGCCTCCTCGGTGATGACGCTCCTGCTCGATTACGTGCTGACCGCAGCATTCATGTAAGAGGATTTTTCCAGCCATGCGCGCCAATCGCTCATTTGAAATCGGAACGGGCCTGTTCGTGCTGCTCGGGCTCGCGGCGCTGCTGTTTCTCAGCATGCAGCTGCCGGCCAATGGCCTGAAGTTCAGCTTCAGCAAGCCGGTCGGGTACGACGTCACGGCACAGTTCGACAACATCGGCAGCCTGAAAGTCGGCGCGCCGGTGCGCATGGCGGGCGTGCGCATCGGGCAGGTGACCCGGATCGACTTCGACACCAATACCGAGCGGGCCAAGGTGTGGCTGCTCATCAACCCGCATTTCAACCAGATCCCGATGGACAGTGCCGCGAGCATCGACACCGAGGGGCTCCTCGGCGGGCAGTACATCAGCATCAGCCCGGGCGGCATGCCGACCTATCTGAAGGCGGGCAGCGAGATCATTCAGACGCAGTCGGCGCTCGTGCTTGAGAACCTGATCAACAAGTTTTTTGCCAACTTCGCCAGCAAGAACGGCTCGAAGAGTTCGGGCGGCGGGGCAAAGGAGCAGAAGTGATGAAAGCCGTGACTCTGATTGCCGTGGCGGCCCTGGCCGGCCCATTGATGTTGCAGCCGGTGGCGTATGCCGCCGCACCGTCGGAGACGGCGGCGTTCGAGCAGCCCTCCGTGATGGTCCAATCGGTGGCCAACGAGATGCTCGCGGCGTTGAATGGCCATCGCGCCGAACTGCGCGACCATCCTGAGAAGATCGCGGCCATCGTCAATAAGTACCTGCTGCCGCATTTCGATGCGCCGCTCGCGGCCGATCTGGTGCTCGGGCGGTTCGGGCGCCAGGCAAGCCCCGAGCAGAAGCAACGCTTCATCCAGGCGTTCAAAGACTCGATGGTGAAGAATTACGGGGCGGCGTTGCTCGAATTTCACTCGAACATGCTCACGGTCTACCCGACGCACGTGAAGCCCGGCACCAAGGTCGCCACGGTGCGCACGGTGTTCAAGCGCTCGAACGGCGCAACGATTCCGGTGCTGTTCTACGTGTACATGACCCCGTCGGGGTGGCAGGCGTTTGATCTGAACGTCGAGGGCATCAGCTACGTCACGAGCTACCGCGCCGAGCTCGGTCCGCAGATCCAGCAGCATGGACTCGACGCGGTGATCCAGCGGCTGGCGGCCGGCGAGAAGCCGGCGGCACTGAAGAAGCAGCGCTGAGCGCACCCATGGCCGGCGGCACGAGCAATGCGAAGGGTGGGGCGTTCGAGTTCACCGTCAGCTCCCCGGAGCGCTGCGCGGTGCGCGGGGCCCTGACGTTCGCCACCGCCAGGCGCGCCCGCACGCTCGGGCTCAATGCTCAGCGTGCGGCGGCGAAGTCATTCGTCATCGATTGCGGGGAGATCCGTCAGGCCGACAGCGCGGGTCTGGCGGTGCTGCTTGACTGGCTGGCCGAGGCCCGTCGCGCCGGCAAGGCGCTGCATTTCGAGCGGCTGCCCGACGATCTTTTGCGCCTGGCGCGCATCAGCTCGGTCGACGGGATGCTGCAGCAGGGCGTCTGAGGCCGCGCCTGCACGCAGCCCCAGACCGCCCCCCATGGGCGCGGTCAGTTGTTGCCGCTCTGTAGCGCCTTCAACTCATCCTCAGCGGCGCTCTGGCCGGCTTCACCCTTGACCATGAACTGCCGCTGCGAAAGGTAGGCGTGGCGGGTGAACGTGTACGGGTCGAGCGACTGGAACATCAGATGGATGGTCGGCTGCATCTGCGCATCGGTATTGAGCAATCCGGCGCCGCGGGTGCCCCAGTCGGCCCAGGTGTTCTGCACGTAGTGCAGCGGATCGGTGTATTCGGCTGGGACCATGCCGAACGTATCGCGCAGGTCCGAGGGACCGAGGAACGGCAGGACCAGATACGGTCCGGTGCCGACGCCCCACTTGCCGAACGTCTGCCCGAAGTCGCGATCCTCCGGCGGCATGTCCAGGTGCGAGGCCGGATCGAGCAGTCCACCGATGCCGACGGTCGAATTGACGATGAAGCGCCCGGAGTCGACCACGAAATTCCTCAGCTTTCCCTGCAGCAGGGCGTTCACGATGACCGTCGGATAGGTCAGGTTGGCGAAGAAGTTGCTGATGCCGGTGCGCAGCGGATGCGGTACGACGCGCACGTAGGTGCGGGCCACCGGGGTGGCAACGTGCTGGTAGAACTGCATGTCGAAGTGGAAGGTCGCGCGGTTCATCCGCTGCCAAGGATCGCGCGGGTCGCGCTCGGCGCGCGGCACGGCGGCACAGCCGAACAGCGTGAGCGAGACGACAGCGAGGGACAGAAGCGCGAGTTTCTTGCCGTTTTTTTCCATGACGTATCCGTGCGCGATGCAAACACGCATTGTAGCAGCCCAATGATCCGGTCCCGACGCCGCCCCGCGGGCGGCCTGCCGGCCGCTTAACTTCGGTGGCGCGCCTCGGCACGCTCCAGGTAATCCTTCACTTCTTCCATGCGCGCGCTGATGCGCTGGCGCTGCACGTAATTCAGATTCGGCATGCCGAGGGCGATCTGGTACTGCTTGATCGCAAGCGGCAGATTGCCCTGGCGCAGCTGGTATTCGCCCATGTAGTAGTAGGCATCGCCGAGATCCCCGGCAGCGCTCGCCGCGCGTGCCGTGAGGGCAATCTCGCGCGGTGTCGGGTCGACTAGGTTGAACAGATTCAGCAGCATCCGGTGCGCCTGAGCGTCCTTGTGGTCGAGCATCAGAGTCTGCGCATAGCGCACGGTGACCGGCACGTTGAGCGGGAAGAGCCGCTTGGCGATGGCGAAGGTGGCGAGTGCCTGGTGCATCTCACCGGCCTGCGCCTGAGCCTGGCCGAGCGCGGTGTAGAGCAGGTGCAGATCGGGATGCGCAGCGAGCAGCTTCGCGAACATGCGCACCGCGCGGTGCGCGTGGTTGGCGCGCATGAGCGCCAGGCCGTAGCCGTACTGCATGCCGATGCCGGCGTGGCCGCGCGCCATGCGCCCGGAATAATACCGCACCAGGTTGTCCGAGGAGGGTGCGGTGAGCACGCGCACGCGCTCTTTGATGATGTAGTAATCCGGCGAGCTGGTGTTCGGTGTGGGCGGAAACTGCGCGGCGCGCGCACGGGCCTGGGCAATGCGATCGACGGTGATCGGGTGACCGATCAGCACCGCCGGCACCCAGCTGTCCTGGATGCCCTCTAAGCGCATCATCTTCTGGAAGATGTCGGCCATCGCCTCGGGATCGAAGCCCGCCGCCGCCAGGTATTCGATGCCGACGCGGTCGGCTTCCTCTTCCACGCTGCGGCTGTAGTCGATCTGCTCCTGGGCGGCGAGTCCCTGCGAGGCGACGATGCCGCCCTCGATGGCCTGGCCGCTGCCGCTGGCCGCCCCGAGCAGGATGGTGCCGAGCATGGCCGCGAGCGACTCGATGCTGGCCTTGTGGGCGTTCAGCAGTTTGCGGGCGATGTGGTTCTGGGTCTCATGCGCCGTTTCGTGCGCCATGACGGCCGCCAGCTCCGACTCGGTCTGGGTGAAGACGATCAGGCCGGAATTGATGAAGACGAAGTCCCCCGGCGCGGCGAAGGAGTTCACCACCGGGGTGTTCACGCAGAAATAGTGGAACTGCTTGGCGCCCTTGTCGCTCTGGGCCGCCAGGCGCTTGCCGATCGCGTTGAGGTACTCCTCGACCTCGGGGTCCTCGAGCAGCTGATGCTGCGCGCGCATCTGCAGCGTCATCGAGTAGCCGATCTGGTACTGCTCGCGCGGCGTCAGCGCGACAGTCGCCTCGCTGCCGAGCGCCGGCAGCTGCGAGTCGATCGCCGAGGGCAGGTCGGTGGTGAGGGGAATCGGCGGCAGCGGGGGCGGGACATCGGCGGGGGCCGCCACCGCCGCATTGACGAAGGCAGCCAGCACAATCCATACGAGCAAGCGCATACAGCTTGGACCTCGGACGGCGCCCATGGGTTTCCCTTTACGAACAGAAACGTGCATTTCTTCAGCCGCGGAACCGCGTGCCGGCAGGGGGCGGCAGCTTACAGGATGTCCGAGGCAAAATCCGCCAGGCGCGAGCGCTCGCCCCGCACCAGCGTGACGTGCCCGGAGTGGGCCCACCCCCGGAAGCGGCTCACGGCATAGGTGAGGCCAGAGGTCGTCTCGGTCAGGTAGGGCGTGTCGATCTGCGCGACGTTGCCGAGACAGGCGAGCTTCGTGCCGGGTCCGGCCCGGGTGATCAGCGCCTTCATCTGCTTCGGGGTCAGGTTCTGCGCCTCATCGAGAATCACGAAGCGATTCAGGAAGGTGCGGCCTCGCATGAAATTCAGGGAGCGGATCTTGATGCGGTTGCGCAGCAGGTCCTGGGTCGCGGCCCGGCCCCAATTGCCGCCTTCCTGGCTGCCGGTGAGCACCTCGAGGTTGTCCATCAGCGCGCCCATCCAAGGCTCCATCTTCTCCTCCTCGGTCCCGGGCAGGAATCCAATGTCCTCACCGAGCGGGATCGTCACGCGCGTCATGATGATTTCGGCGAAGCGGTTGCTCTCGAGCGTCTGCATCAGTCCGGCGGCGAGCGTCAGCAGCGTCTTGCCCGTGCCGGCCGGCCCGAGCATGCTCACGAAATCGATTTCCGGGTCCATCAGCAGATTGAGCGCGAAGTTCTGCTCGCGATTGCGCGCGCTGATGCCCCAGAGCGCATGCCGCTCGCTGCGGTGATCGCGCAGCAGCTCGATGACCGCCCGCTCGCCCTCGATGTGCCGCACGATCCCCTCGATCCCCTGATCGGCGGCCTCGTAGAGACCCTGATTGAGCTGCCACTCGCCGACCGCAGGGCCCTTGATCTCGTAGAAGGTGCGCTCCCCTTCTTTCCACGAGCGCATGTCCTGGCCGTGGCGTTCCCAGAAATCCGCCGGCAGCGCGCTCATGCCGCCAAACAGCACGTCGGCATCATCAAGGGTCTTGTCGCTGTAATAATCCTCGACGTTCACCCCGAGCACCGCCGCCTTGATGCGCAGGTTGATGTCCTTGGAGACGAGGATCACGGTCGCATCGGGCAGGTCACGCTGCAGGCTGAGCGTCTGGGCGAGGATCGCGCTGTCGTTGCCCGCGACCTGCAGCGCCGGCGCGACGCTCGCCGTCGGGCGTGTCTGGAAGTACAGTCGCCCGGAACTGGGATGCGTGCCGTGGTTGCCGCTGTAGCTGCTCGGCAGCGCCAGGCCGTGCTCGATCTGCTCCTGGGTGGCGCCGCGGATGATGTCATCGAGGAAGCGGCTCGCCTGGCGCACGTTGCGCGAGGCCTCTGACATGCCCTTCTTGTGTGCGTCGAGCTCCTCGAGCACGACCATGGGCAGATACACGTCGTGCTCTTCGAAGCGGAAGATGCAGGTCGGGTCGTGCATCAGCACGTTCGTGTCGAGCACGAACACGCGCCGTGCTCGGTGTTGTCGCGATTTGCCGTCTGCGTGCGCAGTCATCGTGGCGGCGCTGCGGCCCGTGGCGCTCTGCGACTCAGAGCGCACGTGCCGCTTCGAGGACTTCTTCTGCATGCCCGGGCACCTTCACCTTGCGCCATTCCCGGCGCAGCACGCCGCGCTTGTCGATCAGGAAGGTGCTGCGGTCGATACCAAGGTATTTGCGCCCGTAGAGGCTCTTCTCGCGGATCACGTCGAAGAGCTTGCACACCTGCTCGTGCGCATCGGACAGCAGCGCAAAGGGCAGCTGCTCCTTGTTCTTGAACTTCTCGTGCGAGGCGAGGCTGTCGCGCGAGATGCCGACGATCCGCACGCCGGCCTTGATGAAGGCGCCATGCAGATCACGGAAGTCCTGGGATTCTCGAGTGCATCCCGAGGTCATGTCCTTGGGGTAGAAGTAGATTACGAGCGCTGTGCCGGCTGCACCCTTGAGCGTGAACGTCTCGCCGTCCGTGGCGGGTAGGGAAAAATCAGGAACCTTGGTTCCGACTTCAATGTTGGCCATCGGTCAGGATTTCACCGGTTCGAGAATGGCATCCAGATTGAGCGAGTCGCAGTAGTCCATGAATTCCTCACGCAGGTGCGCCATGTGGATGCGGCTCGGTACGTTGACGATCATCTGTACGGAGAACATCGGCGCGCCGGTGTGGGCGGCCGGATAGCTGCGGGTCGATACCTCGGCGATGTCGATGCCACGACTGGCGAAGAATCCCGAGAGTCCGGCGACGATGCCGCCCTGATCGAGGCTGACGACGTCGATCGAGTACGGCAACATGTCGGTGCGCGACGGGCGCGGCTCGGTGCGCTTCATGTGCACGCTGAACGTGCCGGTCCCGGCGAGGCGGGTCAGTTCGGATTCGAGCTTGGCGAGCGCATGCCAGTTGCCCGAGATGAGCAGCAGCATTGCGAATTCCGCCCCGAGCGCCACCATGCGGCTCTCGGTGATGTTACCCCCGCAATCGCTGATCACCCGGGTCAGCTCGTGGACCATCCCGGTTCTGTCGCTGCCGATTGCCGAAACGGCCAGATGCTGCTTCATCGTGTCTGTGGGTGCGGAGCTCATTGGCTTGGCTGCTGAGTGTACCGGGAGCGCAGGGCGCTGGCGACCGCCCGCAGGAGAGAGGCGGGGCCGGCATGCGCACCCCAGCGGGTCTCTGCGCTCAGCGGTTCCTCACCGTACGCGCCCGGCCTCGGTCCCTTCAGGGACTCTCCCTTCAGCTCGCGCCGCTCGGCGCTCGGACGTGCCGCCCTCGGCTGGACCGAATGACGCCTCGGAGCCGCTACGCGCCTCACCGTCTGCTTGCTGGGCGGTCGCGGTTTTCAGTAATCTGAATTTTTATACAGCCGCCCCAGTGCTCGCAAGTTCTGGACGTGAACGTACGGGCCGGCGGGCATCCTGCGATGCAGTGAGGTCAGCCGCCAGGCTCGCTCATCGCCCAGCGCGCTCCACCGTGTGCCGTGCAACGTGCTGCGGAAGCTGTGGATAAATACAGTTTCGGGTGGCCTGCGCCGCTGCTGTTGGCGAGGTCGCGGTGCGCGCAGGACGCTGATCAATCCGCTCCAGAGCAGATATACTTCCGGCCCGGCCCCATACGCCCTACCTCACGATCGAAGATGCCCTTGAGCCCGCCTGCAACGCCCGCGGCAGACCGTCGCGGCATCGCTGACACTTTCACCGGAAGTCTCGTCGCGATCGTCACGCCCATGGCGAGCGATGGCGCGGTGGATGTCGAGGCCTGGGATCGACTGATCGACTGGCACATCGACAGCGGCACGCGCGGCGTGGTGATTGGGGGGACCACGGGGGAGTCCGCGACGCTCGAGGAGCATGAGCTCGTCGAACTCACCGAGCGGACCTGCGCGCGCAGCGCGGGCCGGATCGCGGTCGTGGTCGGTGCCGGCTCGAGCAGTACGGCGGCGACGGTGGCGCGTGCGCGCAATTTGGCGCGCCTGCCGATCGATGCGCTGCTGGTGGTGACGCCTGCCTACAATCGCCCGACGCAGGAAGGGCTCTACCGGCATTTCGCGGCGGTGGCTGAGGCGGCGACCAAGCCCTTGATTCTTTATAATGTCCCGGCCCGCACCGCCGTGGACATGCTCCCGGCGACGACCGGGCGGCTCTCGCAACTCCCCGGCATCGTCGCGGTCAAAGAGGCGGTACCGGGCGCCGAGCGGGTGCGGCAGATCCTCGCCTCGAGCCGGGACGGATTCCTCGTGCTGAGCGGGGATGATGCGACGGCCCGGGAAGCGATCCTTGCCGGGGCGCGTGGGGTGATTTCGGTGAGTGCGAACGTCGCGCCGAGAGCGATGTCCGAGATGGTCGCGGCGGCGCTGCGCGGCGATGCCACTGCGGCGGTGCGTCTGGACTCACCCTTGCAGGGGTTGCACCAGGCGCTGTTTCTCGAGGCCAACCCCATTCCGGTCAAATGGGCCCTGGCGCAGTTGGGGCGGATCAGTCTGGGGATCCGGCTGCCGCTGACGGAATTGTCCGAGTCCCATTGGCCTGGGGTGCTGGCCGCGCTGCGGGCCGCGGGACAGATGGCCTGAGCGGCCCCTTGCGGGCCCGGGCCACCATGAATTAGCCGAGGAGAGTCGTTGATGAAATTCAGAGCCGCATGGGCTCTTGCCGCGGTGTTGCCGGTGTTGTCCGGCTGCCATGCACTGCGTGCGGTGACGGCCGAGTCCTGTCACAAGCCGCAGCCTTACCAGATGGCGGGCAGTACGCCGCCGTTGAAAATCCCGACGGGAATGAATAGCCCGAACACCGCCAATGCGCTGGTGGTGCCGGCGCTGAAGGGGCCGACGCCGCCCCCGCCGACCGCGAAGGATCCCTGCCTGGATGCGCCGCCGTCCTACGTCGTGCCGCATCCTCTGCCGGCGCCGAAGGACTGAATCCGGCATTTCGTGCGGTCGGTCTGGCGTGGCGGGCCGAGCGTAGTATTATGCGCGCCCCCATTCGGTGCCGGACGGGGCGTGATAAACCCCTGCCGAGAGGGCCGGGGAGCAGGACGCGGAGAGGTGGCCGAGCGGTCGAAGGCGCTGGACTGGAATTCCAGTAACATCTTCACGGGTGTTCGTGGGTTCGAATCCCACCCTCTCCGCCAG
>JAJZDW010000031.1:34139-37423 GCA_021851405.1 Pseudomonadota bacterium | reverse complement strand
TCTCCCGCCTGGACTCGCCTGACCGCCTCGAAGCGCGCCTCTTCGAGCTTCGCGTGACTGACCTTTCGACCATCAACTCGCATCCCAGCATCATATCATAGTCTCTAAGATATGTACTGCTTAGTAATACGTCATTCGCCCCGTAGGGATGAGCGACACCGAGCTGCGAGTGAATGGCCTCGATGTCCGCGGTGACGAGGCTCACCGCCAAGCGTCCCGAGAGCTTCGACAGGACATGGCGCTTGAGATCAGACCGGTCCTCCTTCCAGGTTTTCTTTTTTTTTTCTTCGCATGACCCTCGATGTACGCCTCGCACAGCTCGTTGATTGTCTTCAGTTCCCGCTGCGCGTCGAGGTTGCTCTGCGGGTCCAGTAGCGACGAGCGCCCTGACGTGGTGCTTTAGCCACAAACCCACTCCCTTTGGGTCACTCCTGGTCACTCCGCCAGTGGCGAAGGTCTGCTCAATCTCACACACGTCCCTACATGTGCCGCACGAGGCTCATGCGGCGGTGGAGGATTCGGATCACTTCGATCACGCGCCCTTTCAGGCGATACACGATGACGTGTGAGCCCACCGGATAGAGTCTGTGCGTATCTGGCAGATCAGCGCTGAAATGGCCGCTGCCCGGGCCACGGAGAAGCCTTTGTAGGGCATCCGCAATCTTGTCGCGATAGACGATCAGCTGCTTCTCGCCCCAAGTCGCGCCGGTGTAGCGCAGGATGTCCTCGATGTCGTGCTCTGCCTTCGGCGAGAGGACGAGGCGATAGTCAGGGGAGGACATCCGGGTCTATAGGCTTGTCGCTGCGCAGGTTCCGGCGCGCGGCGTCCGTAATGTCGTCCAGCCGCTTCGCGGTGTAGTCCCTTCCCTCCCCGCGATCGAGCTCCGCCTCTCCCTCGGCGACAGCCCGGCGAAAAGCCGTGGCTCGTTCTTCATCGGCCTGCATGCGCCGAATGGCATCGCGGATGACTTCCGTCGCATTGCCATAAAAGCCGGTGCTGACTTTCCCTTTGATATAGGTCTCCATTTCTGGAGAGAGGTTGACGTGCATGGTCATCGCTTGAGTTCCAGACCTCGATGTACATACAATATCCATAATATGGACATTGTACAAGTCGGACGAATTTTACGAGGCGACAGGCATCGATCTCCGGCTTACCGTCCGCACCCAAGCTGACGGCGTCAAACAGACCTCCAAAAATCTCTAGTGCGGATCGATATATCCGGTGTGATCGCCCGCGCCGGGATAAAGGAACCCCATGCCAGTACTCGGATACTTGGAAGCGCTCGATCGGTTCGGATTGCCGGAACTCAAACAGGGCGATCTGCAAATTAAAGACGGCAATATTGCCGTGACCGCCGATGGAGACTGGCAGTTCGGCAACACTCGCATCAACGCGCTGTTCCGGCACGTCGAGAGGTGGCGACTCAATCAGCCCACACGCGACGAACTCTACGCACCTATGCTGATTACTTCGCAGCGTCGCAAGGACGTACTTGCAGCGAGATCACAGAGTGTCGGGGCATCTCTTGTTAGGAACCCGGTGGAGTTTCACGAGGAAAAGAATCCATCGCCTTGCAGACCCGCCCGGTGCTCGGGCTACAGCCTCTCGGATCGTATGCCCGATGAGCGGGTGCTCAATGCGCTGCGCAATGCCTGCTCTCTCCATGCGCCACCACCCGGCACGCTGTTTCACTCCGACCGCGGCAGTCAGTACGCCAGCGATGATTTCCGCGAGGCGCTCGGCGCACTCGGCAGGGTGGCCAGCATGAGTCGCAAGGGAAATTGCGTCAATGCGGTCTCAGCGAGCTTCTTCACATCTCAGGCGCTCAAACACTCTGGTATGTGAAGGCTGTGGCAAGAGGACCCAGTCGCTTGCGGAGATCCCCGCTCACACCCACGCTGCGTGCGATGCGTCGCCTCAGCGAGATCGGCCGTGATCGGCCCCTTCAGCTCGCTTCATTCTTGGCGGGGCAAAAGAGCTGGCTGCTGACTGAGTTCAACCGCCAGGTGCATAAAAATTCCGGTCGCCGATGCGCCGGCCCCTGTAATTCCAGTCTGAGACGCCCGGTTGGACAGTTCCGCAGCTCTCACCTTGGGTGAGCGTTGGAGATCCTGCAAACTGTTGGTTCAAAGCGAGAAGACGGCCATAACTCTGGTGTGATCGTGTTGCGACACATCAATCAACCCAAGAGGCGGCCGTTTCGATGAGGCATGGCAAGTCCGAAGTCGACTGGAAAGCCCAAGCATTTTCCAATGGGGTATGAGTTTGAGCGGGTAGCGGGGATCGATCACGCGGCTGAGCATGACGATCCCAATGAACGATCGGCACTGACAGACCCTGGCGCTCAGGCGCCGCCCTCGTCGCCCGGGCGTGATTCGCGCACTTTGCGCGTCAACCACTGCATCATCCGGCGCATCGCCTGCAATCGTCCCGACTCGAGCGGATGCTCGTGCACCTCGGCATGCAGCGCGAGCGCCTGCCGATCGCCTCCGTCCTGGGTCTGTAAAAAATCGCTGATGGGACAGAGGTCGAGCCGGCCCGGCTCGCGCAGGGACATCGGGTCGTGCAGCCGCATCCATTGGTAGGCGAGCGCGCCGAGCCAGCTGTGCACTCCGGCGCCGGCGCCGCGCCATGCCGGCCGGGTTGCGAGCCACTGCGTCAGCGCTGCGGCCGGCATCGGTCTGCACAGTCCATAGCCCTGGCCGTACCGGCAGCCGAGCCGCATCGCCGCCTCGATGATGGCGGGGTCTTCCAGACCCTCGGCCACCACCTCGCGCTCGAGGTCCTCGCCGATCTGCACGACGGTGCGGATCAGGCTGAGTGCCTTGATCGGATCGCGGACCAGGTCCTTCACCAGATTCTGGTCGATCTTGATCACGTCGAACGGCAGGTCGGCGAGACGCTTGAGGTTGCTGAAGCCCGAGCCGAGGTCGTCCATGGCAATCTTGACCCCGGTCGCGGCGAGTCTCGTGATGGCCTCATCCACCGTGATCGCCTCGAGCGCCTGACTCTCGAGCAGCTCGAGGACGAGGTGCTCGGGTGCCACCTGCGCGACATGCAGCGCTTCCTCGACCCACTGAGCGCAGTCGGGGTGGACCAGGGAACTCGGGGCGACGTTGATCGCGAGCCCGATTGGCCCGTGCTGCTCGCGCCAGCGGCCCAGATGCGCCAGGCCCTGCTGCAGACCCTGACGGAACAGCGAGTCCAGGTCCGTCTCCCCGAGTTCCGGCAGAAACTCTGCGGGCGCGAGCAGCGAGCCCTGCGGGGTGCGCAGGCGCGC
>JAJZDW010000031.1:294-34039 GCA_021851405.1 Pseudomonadota bacterium | reverse complement strand
AGCGGCCCAGATGCGCCAGGCCCTGCTGCAGACCCTGACGGAACAGCGAGTCCAGGTCCGTCTCCCCGAGTTCCGGCAGAAACTCTGCGGGCGCGAGCAGCGAGCCCTGCGGGGTGCGCAGGCGCGCCAGCGCCTCGGCCTTCAGAACCGTTCCGGTCTCCAGCTGCACGACCGGCTGGACGAACATCTCCAGCCCGCCGCTGTAGAGCAAGGCGCGGATCTGCGCCACCTCGCCGGTATCGATCGCGTGCCCGCGGCTCTGCGAGGCGCGCGTCATCTGATCCCAGCGGTTCTGCAGCGACAGCCGCCACGTGCGCATCCAGGCAGAGGTGAACTGGTGCGGGTACGCTCCAAAGAGCATCAGCACCGAGTGGATCGCCCCGTGCCGATGCACCGGCAGCGTCACCGCGCTGCGGATGGCGAACTCGCTCATCAGCGCCTGCCATGGCGCGGCGCGCGGCTCGCACTCGAACGCCACAGTCTCCTGCTGGCGGTCGGTCATCCAGGTGTTGGCGACCAGACCCCGGCCGCGGACGTCGCGCGGATCGAGCACCGGATAGAGATCGCGGACGCGGTGCGCTTCGATGAACGCGGCGCACTGCGGGCCGGCGGCACGCTCGATGACGAGGCGGTTGTGAGCATCGGGCCGGCAGACGACGGCGGCGCGTATTCCGGGTAGGGCGGCGAGTGCGTCGAGCTCCGCCTGCACCCAGTCGGCCGTCAGTCCGCGGCCCTCCTGTGGTCGGGCGAGCAGCGCCTGGTACTGATCGAGTACCCACTGCATCGCCTCGAGCTCGCCCTGCAGCTCCAACTGCAGGCGCGCCTCGGCGGTGCGCAGCGCGCGGTAGCGCGTGCGCGTGGTGAGCAACGCCGCATCGAAATGGGCGTGCAGCAGGTCGCGGTACAGCCCCATGACCAGTGCCATCGACGCGCCGGAGAGGCCGATCAGCCCATGCACGGTGCCGAGGCGGCGCGCCGCCTCCTTGGCCTGCTCGCGCGAGGTGTGCGCATCGAGCAGGAAGCGCAGGTGTGCGGCCTGCTTGCGCACCAGTTCCTGCAGCTCCGGCTCGGTCAGGCACGCCAGGACCGAGGCAGTCTCCGCTCGGGCGCCGAGTTCGCGGTAGAAGGCCGAGGCGAACTGCTCGGCCACCACTTCGATGTGCGGCGCGACACTCTGCATCAGTTCCTGCATCTCCGGCCCGAACGGGTCGAACGCGCTCTCGGCGAGCTGCTCGCCCGATATCGACACGCCGACCCGCCACCACTGGGCTCGGATCCGCTTGGACTGCTTGGCCTGATACATCGCCGCATCGGCCTGGCGCAGCAGTGCCTCGGCTTCCTCGCCGTCGAGCGGAAACAGTGCCAGGCCCATCGTCATGTCGACCGAGGCGCTGGTCGCGCCACTCACTTCGAACGGAGTCTCGACGGCGCGGTGCAGATGGCGCAGCGCAGCGCTCAGCTGGGGCAGCTCCTGGGCGTGCTCGAGATCCTCCAGCACCACGACGAACTCATCGCCGCCGAGGCGCGCGATGAAGTCCGACTCGCGCAGCCACTCGCGCAGACGCCGCGAGACGGCGCGCAGCAGCTCATCGCCCGCATCGTGACCGAACCGATCATTGACCGGTTTGAAATCATCAAGATCGATCACCCCGAGGGCGAGTGAGGTGCCGCGGCGGCGCGCACGGGCGATGGCCGGCGGCAGGTATTCCTCCAGTGCAAGGCGGTTCGGCAGCCCGGTGAGCGTATCGGTGCGCGCCATGCGCGCCTCCTGCAGCTGCAGCGAGCGGATGCGCTCCTTCAGGTCGAGCTCATCGAGACCGTGACCGAGCAGCGCCCCGATGCGGGTACAGACCTCGACCGTGCCGGCATCGAACCCCTCGCGGCGCGGAGCGGCGAGCGTGAGGATGGCCCAGATCCGGGTGGCTCTGAAGATCGGCAGCGCGAGAATGCTGAGCCAGCGGTGAGCGCTGAACCCGGCGTGCCACGGCTGCAGCGTCGCGTCGGCCAACGTATCGTTGCAGACGCGCAGCGTCCCGGTGTGCCACGCCTTGACCGCGACGGAGGCTGTCTCCCCTGGCACGAGTCGCGGTGGGGCGCTGCGCACCTGCTCGGCCCCCTCGCCGGCGAGCGCCAACACTTCGAACACGCCAGACGGACCGGGCCGGCCGATCCAGGCGGTATGGAATGGAGTGTCGCGCGAGAGCTTGGCGCACAGGCTTGCGAGCATCTCGTGCTCGTGACGGCACTGGATCAGTACATCGCCGCAATGCAGCCACGCGCGGTACAGCGTCTGTACGTCGAGCAGCTGCTGGCGCTGCAGGAGCAGATCAAACGTCCGCTGCCCGAGGGCGTCCGACAGGCCGCTGACGGTCTCGACGAGGCGGCCCCGCACCAGCGGGTCGTGCTCCTCGAGCGGCAATGCCCGCGCCTCCCCGGCCTGGCGCGCCTGGACCTCGCGCACCATCTGCCGGTCCATGTCCATGATGTGGTGCAACAGCCACTGGGCGAGAAACGACAGCAATTCGACGCTGACGTCAGCGCCGCAATCGCGATTGAGCCGGCGGGCCTGCTGCAGGAAGCCCCGGAACTTCTCATGGGCCTGCAGGTGCATCCTGCGGTGCGCGCCATCGACCTGCCACTGACGCATCAGCAGCGCTTCGGCACGGAAGTGATCGCGCGTGTAGTCGGCGAGCGCATCGAGCAGGCCGTTCAGCTCCTCGGGCTGAGCGCCCCGGGCCTGCGCGTGCGCGGCCCGATTGAAGATCTCGAGCAGCCGCTGATGCTGCGCATCGAGCAGCGCATCGCCCGTGGCCATGGCCTCGCTCCAGTGCAGCGGCTGCACCGGCGGCGGGGGTTGCGACTCTGTGCACGTGGTAGCCAAATCAGGCGAGTTCCGTAAGCGCATCCCAGAAACCCAGGCACAAGAGTGCCTGGGTAGAAGCCGATCTGAGCGAATGTTACCCCATCAGCGCGCCGGCAGCGGCATCGGCTGCATCAACCTGCGGCATGGAACCGGACGTATTTCTCATTATGGCGCACCCCTGCGCGGCGGTGGAACCGGCCCGCTCGCCGCGCCGCTGGCGGCCGGTGCCGACGTTGCGGTAATCCGTCGCCACGCGCCACCCGGAGTCCGTAGAATCTTGCCCATTCCGACGAACGAGGAGCCGACAGACATGAAATCGATGCGCGCCGCGCTCATCATGGTGCTGCTGGGACCCGCGACGGCATTCGCCACGGCGTCCACGCCGGCGCCGGTCACTGCGCATTTCACGGGGAAGGGACAGCTGGGGGTCGTCGCTTCGCAGGGCAATGCGCAGGGCACATCCGCCAACGCCGCGATCGATCTGAACTACCTCTCGGGGCTCTGGAAGCACAGCCTGGATCTGACCACGCTCTACGGTCAGAGCCTCGGGATCGTCTCGGCCGAGCGCTGGATGGCGATGTGGCAGTCGAGCCGCAAGATCAGTGCCGAGGCGTATGTCTTCGGCTCGCTGCGCTACGAACATGACCTGTTCGATGGCTTCCAGTACCAGGCGAGCGGCGCGCTCGGTGTCGGCTACACGCTGATCCACTCCAAGGCGACGACGCTGAGCACCCAGATCGGTGCCGGCTACATGGTCTCGCGGCCCGAGACATTGACGTCCGTGGCGCTGACGAACCCGACCCGGACGTTCATCGAACGTCTTGCGCAGCCGAGTGAGCGCTATGCGATCGGGACCCTCGGGGTCAATTACGAGCACACGATCACCCACACGACATCGGTCAGCGAGAAGCTGCTGGTGAATGCCGGATCGGTCAATACCCAGGTGACGAACGCCCTCGCCCTCGTCGTCAAGGTCTCAACCCAGTTGGCGCTGAGCCTCGGGTACAACCTTCAGGACAATACCCACCCGGCCCCGGGCATCCAGCACCTGGACTCGATCGAGACCGTCAACCTCGTCTACGCGTTCTGAGCGGCCGCGGGGCGGCGCAGGTCCTCCGTCACGGTGCCGGCTAAGAGCGTCTCGCGCTCGTGCGCCTCGTCCCGCCAGGGCTCGGCGAGGGCCTCGGCGTACCAGCTGCGCATCGGCGCCAGTGCGAGCAGCCGCTGCGAGTAGGCGAGCGCTGCGGGGGCGAGCGGCGGAGCGTAGGTCTGGATCCGCAACGCCACCGGCGCGAAGAACGCATCCGCGGCGCTGAACGTTCCGCCGGCGAGAAACGGCCCCCCGAAGCCCGTCAGCCCCTCCTGCCACAACGCCTGCAGGCGCTGCAGATCGGCGTGCAGTCGCGGCTCGATGCGGTGCAGGCGAACGCGCAGTCCGCAGGTCATGCCGCAGATCTGGCGCAGCGCACCGAATCCGGCGTGCATCTCCGCGGCGGCTGAACGGGCGAAGGCGCGAGCACCCGCATCGGCCGGCCACACCCCCTCGTGCCGCTCCGCGAGGTACTCGATGATGGCGAGAGACTCCCACACCATCACCTTCCCGTCGTGTAGGCACGGCACTTTGCCGTTCGGGGAGAACGCCCGGAAATCATGCGGCGCATCGTCGGTGCCGAACGGGACGAGCCGCTCCTCGAAGGGGATGCCGAGGACGCGCATCAGCACCCAGGGGCGCAGCGACCAGGACGAGTAGTTCTTGTTGGCGATGTACAAGGTATACATGGCGGGTACTCCGGTTCAGACCTCGGCGGCTGCGGCGGGGCGGGGCGCGTATGGCATCGCTGTGCACGATCACTACGTCAGCGCGGCGATGCGCACGCCTGACGCTCGCGGGGGTTGAGGGGGCCGCCGATGCGGCGTGCTTCACAGCCAGCGGTACGCCGCGCCGAGTGCCGCCGCCCCGCTGCCCGCGAGCACCCAGCCCGGCCAGCCCGCGGTGTCGAACGCGAGCCAGACCAGTCCCGCGAACAACACCGCCGACGCGCCGGTCACGGCATCGCGTCGGCGCGCCGTGGTGCGCATCGTCTCGCGCAGCTCCTTCAGAGCCGTCACCTCCGGATGCGTTTGCGGCTCGTGCACCCGGCGCACCGATTCCTTCAGCAGCGCCGGCAGGCTCTGCAGCGATTCGACCACATCGGGCAGCTGGCGCCACAGCTGCTTCACCAGCCGCCGCACGCTGACGCGCTCGCGCATCCACTCGCGCAGGATCGGCGTGGCCGTCGTCCAGATGTCCAGCTGCGGGTAGAGCTCGCGACCCAGCCCCTCGACGTTGAACAGCGTCTTCTGCAGCAGCATCAGCTGCGGCTGGATCTGCATGTTGAAGCGGCGCGAGATCTCGAACAGCCGCAGCAGCAGGTGACC
Organism: Pseudomonadota bacterium; assembly: GCA_021851405.1. Classification (GTDB taxonomy): domain Bacteria; phylum Pseudomonadota; class Gammaproteobacteria; order Steroidobacterales; family Steroidobacteraceae; genus 13-2-20CM-66-19. Next base: position 28,758 of record JAJZDW010000031.1, on the reverse strand, counting down.
GAAGGAGATGTCCGAGAGCGGCCGGTCGAAAATCGGCTCGCAGACGGTGCGGATCGCCGACTCCATCTCATCGATGCGCGTCTGCGGTGGCACCCAGCCGGACTCCACGTGCAGCACCGCCACGCGCCGGTAGTCGCGCTCGAAGACGGCGAGGAAGTTCTCGGCGAGGTAGTGCTGGTCGCGCGGGTCGAGCGTGCCCATGATGCCGAAGTCGATGGCCGCATAGCGCGGCCGCTGCGGGTCATCGGCCAGCACGAAGATGTTTCCCGGGTGCATGTCGGCGTGAAAGAAATTGTGGCGGAACACCTGGGTGAAGAAGATGCGCACGCCGTTCTCGGCGAGGCGCTCGAAGTTCGTGCCAAGCGCGCGCAGGCGCGCCATGTCGCTGATCGGAATGCCGTGAATGCGCTCCATGACCATGACTTCCGTGCTGCAGAAGTCCCAGAACACCTCCGGAACGTAGAGCAGATCGGAGCTGGCGAAATTGCGCTTCAGCTGCGTGGCGTTGGCTGCCTCGCGCATCAGGTCGAGCTCATCGAGGATGGTCTTCTCGTACTCGCTCACCAGCTCCACCGGACGCAGCCGGCGCGCCTCGCGCCAGTAGCGCTGGGCGAGGGTGGCGAGCGTGAACAGCACCTCCAGGTCCCGCTCGATGCGCGCGCGCATGCCGGGGCGCACGATCTTCACCACCACCTCGCGCCCGTTCTCGAGCCGCGCGGCATGCACCTGGGCGATCGAGGCGGCTGCGAGCGGCTCATCCTCGAAGCGGGCAAAGATCTGCTCCACCGGGCGGCCGAGCGTGCGCTCGACCGCCGCGCGCGCGAGCGCCGCCGGGAACGGGGGCACCCGGTCCTGCAGCTTGGCGAGCTCATCGGCGATGTCCGGCGGCAGCAGGTCGCGGCGGGTGGAGACCGCCTGGCCGAATTTCACGAAAATCGGACCGAGCTCCTGCAGCGCGAGGCGCAACCGCTCCCCGCGCGGGGCGCGGCGGGAGCGCCCGAGCCACATCCACGGCGAGAGGAAGAACAGGAAGCGCAGCGGCCGGTACAGGTGGGTCGCCTGCACGAAGTCATCCAGGCCGTGCTTCACCAGCACGCGCTGGATCTGCACCAGCCGCCCGAGGACCCGCAGCTTCAGGGGCCGCCCGCCGGCCCTCACGGTGCGGTCACTCGCCGCTCGAGCTGCTCCACTCGCGCGGCGAGCCGGTCGGCATCCTCGCGGAGCGCATCGACGCTGCGCAGGAACGCCTCGCCCTCGGCGGTGCTCACCAGGTCGCGCCGTTCATGGGCCAGGTAATCGCCCAGGTCTCGCCACACGGTCGCGGCGGCGCGGCCACTCCAGCCGAGCGCGCCGCGCGCGAGCTGGCCGATGCGGTGTGCCGGCACGTCCCCGAGCAGCCCGGCGAGCTCCTCCTCGGGGTCCGGGCGCAGCAGCCGCAGCAGCTGCTGGAACTTCTCGGCGAGTTCGGCATCGCCGTGCACTTGCACCGCGCCGCTGCGGATCGGCTCGTGCGAGAGGCCGATGCCGAGGATCCCGAGACTGAGCGGGCCGCCGCTGAGGGAAGCCTCGGCGGCGTCCTCGCCACGGCGCACGGTGAGTGCCGTGCCGCTCGAGCCGATCAGCACGCGCCCGAGGCCGGGCGCCTCCACGGCCAGCCGGCGGCCCTCGAGTTCGGCACACAGTGCGCGGGCGCGCACCGAGCGGGGCAGGCCTCGGTTGAGCAGGTTTTCCAGTGCGAAGACCAGCATGTGGCCGCTCAGTACTTGTAGCCGCGGTGCACGGCGACGATGCCGCCGGAGAGGTTGTGGTAGCGGCAGCCCTCGAGCCCAGCGGTGCGCATCATCTCGAGCAGCGTCTCCTGCGGCGGGTGCATGCGAATCGATTCGGCAAGGTAGCGGTAGCTCGCCTCGTCGCGGGCGATCCACTTGCCGAGCAGCGGCAGGATGCGGAACGAATACGTGTCGTAGAGCGGCGCGAGCCCCGGGGCCACCGGGCGGGAGAACTCGAGCACGAGCAGCTGCCCGCCGGGCTTCAGCACCCGGCGCATGGAGGCGAGCGCCGCGGCCTTGTCGGTCACGTTGCGCAGCCCGAAGCCGATCGTCACGCAGTCGAAGCTCTCGTCGCGAAACGGCAGTCGCTCGGCATTGGCCTGCACGTACTCGACGGTGCCGAGCAGGCCACGGTCGGTGAGCCGGTCGCGGCCCCGCTCGAGCATCGCCGCATTGATGTCGCTGAGAATCACCCGGCCGCGCTCGCCGACTTGGCGCGCCAGCCCCGCCGTCAGGTCCCCGGTGCCGCCGGCCACATCGAGCGCGCTCTGGCCGGGCCGCAGGCCGGTGATCGAGAGCGTGAACTGCTTCCAGAGCCGGTGCGCGCCGCCGGACATCAGGTCGTTCATCAGGTCGTAGCGGTTCGCCACCGAGTCGAACACGCCGCGCACGCGGCGCGCCTTCTCCGTCCAGGGAACGCGCTCGTAGCCAAAATCCGTCGCGGGTTGTTCGCTCATCGTGCCGGCCGCCTCGCTCATCGGTGCCCCATTGTATCGCCCAGCGGCCGGCCAGGGTGGGTCGCACGCCCCTTAGCGGTAATGGCCGGTCGCTGTCAAGTTCCGGACGACAGAGGTCGGGATTTGCATTTTGGGGCAGTCAGTGCGCACAATCCTGCCCGCGTACGGGGGTCTTGAAACCTTCGGGGCCGGATGGTGTCAAACACCCTCCGGCCTTTTTTATGCCTGCAGGGTCGCCGCACGGCTAGGGGAACACGCCCCGATTGCACTATGATTGTGCATCTTCAGTGTTGCCGGCGGATATCGTGGACGCCACGGATACCTCGCATCCCGATTATTATCATCGCGTAGTGGATTGCCAGTGGGCCTGCCCGGCCCACACTGACGTGCCGGAATACATCCGGCTGATCGCTCAGGGGCGCTACACCGACGCGTACCTCGTCAATCGCCAGTCCAACGTATTTCCCGGCATTCTCGGCCGGGTCTGCGACCGGCCCTGTGAGCCGGCCTGCCGGCGCGGCCGCGTGGAGGAGAAGCCCGTTGCGATCTGCCGCCTCAAGCGTGTGGCGGCCGATCTGCGCGAAGACCTCGACGGGCGGCTGCCGAAGATCCCGCAGCTCAAGAACGGCAAGCGCATCGCGTGCATCGGCGCCGGGTGTGCCTCGCTCACCGTCGCCAACGACCTGCTGCCGCTCGGCTACGAGGTGACGATCTTCGAGCGCTACGGGCTGCCCGGCGGCCTGATGCGCAGCAACATTCCCTCCTTCCGCCTGCCCGAGCGCGTGCTCGATGAGGAGATCGGCATGATCCTCGGCATGGGCGTGGATCTGAGGCTCGGTACGCCCGTGGAGAGCCTGCGCGCGATGCTCGAGCAGGGCGGTTTCGACGCCGTATTCGTCGGCTCCGGCGCGCCGAAGGGCAAGGAGCTCACCCTGCCGGGGCGCGAGGCCGCCAGTGCCAACGTGCACATCGGCATCAGCTGGCTGGAGTCGGTCGCCTTCGGGCACACCGAGCGCATCGGTGAGCGGGTGCTCATCATCGGCGTCGGCAACACGGCGATGGACTGCTGCCGCACCAGCCTGAGGCTCGGGGCGAGTGAGGTCAAAGTGATGGCGCGCAAGCCGCGCGGCTTCTTCAAGGCCTCCCCGTGGGAGCTCGAGGATGCCGAGGAGGAGCGGGTCGAGATCATCGTCAACCGCTCGCCGAAGGCGTTCGTCGTGCAGAACGGGCGGCTGACGGGCATGCGCTTCGAGTGCATGGAGTACGAACTCGATGCGCGCGGGCGCATCCTCTCGGAGCGGGTGAGCGGGGAGGAGTTCCTGCCGGCCGATGACGTGATCCTCGCCATCGGCCAGGAAAACGCCTTCCCCTGGATCGAGCGGGACCTCGGCATCGAGTTCGACCGGTGGGACGTACCGGTGGTCGATGCGCAGACCTTCCAGTCCACCCGTGCGGGCGTGTTCTTCGGCGGGGATGCCGCGTTCGGCCCGAAGAACATCATCTGGGCCGTCGAGCACGGCCACCAGGCGGCCATCTCCATTCACCGTCACTGCCAGGGCGAGCCGATCGCCGAGCGCACCGCGCCGCAGGTGACGCTGCACAGCCGCAAGATGGGCATGCACGAGTGGTCCTATGCCAATGACTACGCGCCGATCGAGCGGCGCCTGGTGCCGCACGTGTCGCTGAAGGAGCGCTTCAAGAAGCTCGACATCGAGGTGGAGCTCGGCTTCAGCGCCGAGCAGGCGGCCGAAGAGGCGCAGCGCTGCCTGAACTGCGACGTGCAGACCGTATTCGCCGCGAAGCTGTGCATCGAGTGCGATGCCTGCATGGATATCTGCCCGGTCGACTGCCTGACCATCACCGGCAACGGTCCGGAGGCCGAGCTGCGCACGCGGCTGAAGGCGTCGGCCACCAACGTCGCGCAGCCGCTGTACGTCTCCGGCGCACTGCCGCAGACCGGGCGCGTCATGGTCAAGGATGAAGACCTGTGCGTGCACTGCGGGCTGTGCGCCGAGCGCTGTCCGACGGCGGCCTGGGACATGCAGAAATCCCACGTGCATTGGCCGCACGCCGCCGATGAGGCTGCCGCGCTCGAGGCGCGCAAGCCGAAGATCGCCTGATCTCCCGCCGCACCCTCTGCGCCCCCTCCTGCCGGATGACACCCATGGCTGCCTGCACCCCCAGTCGCATCAACGATTTCACGCTCAAGATCGCCACGGTCAACGGCACCGGCTCGGCGAGCGCCAACACCTTGCTGATGAAGGCGATCTTCAGGAGCGGCGTGCCCGTGATGGGGAAGAATTTCTTCCCCTCGAACATCCAGGGTCTGCCCACCTGGTACGAGATCCGCGTCTCGCGCGACGGGCATCTGGCGCGCTCCGGCTCGATCGAGCTGATGGTGGCGCTGAATCCCGAGACCTATGCACGCGATGTGCGCGAGGTCGCCCCCGGCGGCTACCTGCTCTACGACAGCACCTGGCCGCGGCCCGTGCTCCTCGCGCGTACCGACATCACGGTGCTCGGGGTGCCGCTGGCGCAGCTGTGCAACGAGAACTTCACCGGCGTGCGCACCCGCATCCTGATGAAGAACATCTGCTATGCGGGCGCGCTCGCCGCGCTGCTGAATCTCGACCTGGAGCGCATGCGCGAGCTGCTCACCGAGACCTACGCGCGCAAGCCGCAGCTCATCGAGAGCAACATGAAGGCGCTGCGGCTCGGATTCGAGTACGCCCGGGCGCACTTCGCCTGCCCACTGCCGTTGGCGCTCGAGCCGATGGACCGCACCGCCGGACACATCATGATCGATGGCAACACCGCCGCGGCGCTCGGCTGCGTGTTCGCCGGGGCCACGGTGGCGGCCTGGTATCCGATCACTCCCTCGACATCGCTCATGGATGCCTTCAAGGGCTTCTGCGAGCGACTGCGCGTCGATCCGCAGAGCGGGGAGAAGCGCTTCGCGTTCATCCAGGCCGAGGATGAGCTGGCCGCGATCGGCATGGTGCTCGGGGCGAGCTGGAACGGCGCGCGCGCCTTCACCGCGACCTCCGGGCCCGGCATCTCGCTGATGGGTGAGTTTCTGGGCCTGGCCTATTACGCCGAGGTGCCCGCGGTGCTGTTCGACATCCAGCGCGTGGGGCCCTCGACCGGCATGCCGACGCGGACCCAGCAGGGCGATCTGCTCGCCTGCGCCTACGCCTCGCACGGTGACACCCGGCAGGTCTGTCTGTACCCGGCCAACCCGGCCGAGTGCTTCACGCTGGCGGTCGAGGCCTTCGACCTCGCCGAGCGGTTGCAGACCCCGGTGCTGGTGGTCTCGGACCTCGACATCGGCATGAACGACTGGATGTGCCCGCAGTTCCAGTGGGACGACGCCTATCGGCCGGACCGCGGCAAGATGCTCGGGCGCGCGGAGATCGAGAAGCTGGATAAATTCCACCGCTACCTCGACCCGCAGGGCGACGGCATTCCGTGGCGCACGCTGCCCGGGGTGCATCCGAAGGGCGCGTACTTCACGCGCGGGTCCGGCCACACGCAGTTCGGCACGTACACCGAGGACTCGCACGACTACCAGGTGGTGCTCGATCGGCTGATGAAGAAATGGCAGACGGCCAAGTCGCGGGTCCCGCCGGCGCTCATCGAGGGTCCGGGCAGCGAGGTGGGGCTGGTGTCGATCGGCAGCAGCGACAGCGCGGTGCACGAGGCGCTCGCGCTGCTCGCCGCCGACGGCATCACGCTCGATTATCTGCGGGTGCGCGCCTTTCCGTTCGGCGAGGAGGTCGAGCGCTTCCTCGCCGAGCACCGCCTGGTGTTCGTCGTCGAGCAGAACCGCGATGCGCAGCTGCGCTCGCTGCTGACGCTCGAGACCGGAGTCGAGAAGGCCAAACTGCGCTCCCTGCTGCACTACAGCGGCTTGCCGGTGAGCTCGCATTTCATCGTCGAGGGCGTGCAGGCGGAACTGCGCGGGGCGAGCGGCGCGGCCCGTCCCAGCGCGGTCGGCGTCTGAGGAATACACATGACCTACATCACCAAGCCGAAGCTGACCCATCCGAGTCTGCCGCAGAACGCGCTCGGTATGACGCGCCGGGCCTACGAGGGCGCTCTCTCGACGCTGTGCGCGGGCTGCGGGCACGACTCGGTCACCGCCGCGATCGTCGAGGCCTGCTGGCGCCTCGCACTCGAGCCGCAGAACCTCGTCAAGCTCTCCGGGATCGGCTGCTCCTCGAAGACCACGGCCTATTTCGTCAGCGGCGCGCACGGCTTCAACGCCGTGCACGGCCGCATGCCCTCGATCGCCACCGGTGCGAACGCGGCGAACCGCCGGCTCGCCTACATCGGCATCTCCGGCGACGGTGATACGCTGTCGATCGGACTCGGGCAGTTCTGTCATGCCATCCGCCGCAATCTCGACATGTTGTATATGATCGAGAACAACGGCGTGTATGGCCTCACCAAGGGGCAGTTCTCCGCGTCGGCCGATATCGGCAGCCGAGCCAAAAAAGGCGAGGTCAATCGCCAGCCCCCGATCGACCCGGTGCTGCTCGCGCTCGACCTCGGTGCCACCTTCGTGGCGCGCGGCTTCTCCGGCGATAAGCAGCAGCTGGTGCCGCTGATCGAGGCCGGCCTGCAGCATCGCGGCTTCGCGCTCATCGACATCCTCTCGCCCTGCGTGACCTTCAACGATCACGAGGGCTCGACGAAGAGCTACGCCTACACGCGCGAGCACGACGAGCCGGCAGTGCAGGCGGACTTCGTGCCACGCGAGGCGCCGATCCTGGTCGAATACGCCCCCGGCGAGGCCCGCGAGATCGCGCTGCATGACGGCAGCCGGGTCGTGCTGCGCAAAGCCGCCGAAGCGTACGATCCGACCAACCGCGAGGCGGCGGGCGCGGCGGTGAAGGCGCGCATGGCGGCCGGGGAGTACCTGACGGGGCTGATCTATCTGGATCCCGAAGGCGGCAGCGGGGAGTTCCACGCGCTGAACGGGACTCCGCAGGAGCCGCTGAACGCGCTGCCGTTCGAATCGCTCTGCCCGGGCTCGACCGGGCTGCACAAGGTGCTCGGGCGCTACCGTTGAGCGCGGGGGGCTTGTCGGATCGATCGGATCCGGGTTAGTCTAGGCGCGGGTCTGTGACCATTCTCTTTCCTGCCGCCTGCTGGCCGCTCGGTAACCGAGCCGGCTTACGGAGAAAAGCCGAATCGTTTCCGACCAGGGGGCAGTGATCCTGCCGGTAATTGTCCGGAAGCCGCCGCGTCCGCAAAACGCCAATAGAGCGCGCCGAGGTGGCCCAATCCGCTTGTGGAGTTTGATTGCATGACGAAGATCTACGTCGGAAACCTTCCGTTTTCGGCCACGGAGAGCGAAGTTCGCGAGCTGTTCGCGCAGCACGGGACCGTCGAGTCCGTCAGCCTGATCAACGACCGGGAAACCGGCCGGCCGCGGGGCTTCGGGTTCGTCGAGATGGCGCGTGCCGATGCGGCCCGCGCCATCCAGAGCCTCAATGGCAAGGACCTGGGCGGTCGCCCGCTGCGCATCAATGAAGCGCAGGAGCGCGGCGCCGGCGGTCCTCGCGGCGGCGGGGGCGGCGGCGGCGGCGCTCCGCGCCGCTGGTAAGCACCCGGCACCCAGCGGCCGGTCCGGCGGGGTCTGCCCGCCGGACCGGCCGCTTTTATTTGGTTTTTGGGCGCTGTGCAGAGGCGCTCTGCTACACTCGCGCCCCCCGATTTCTCAGCATCTGAGGAGATGATTCGATGGGCAAGGGCGACATCAGAACCCGCCGCGGCAAGATTTATCGTGGCTCATTCGGCAAGACCCGCGCGAAGGACCCCGCGGCCAAGAAGACCAAGCGCACGACCCGCAAGTAATTTCGTTCGAGATCCCGAGGTTTGGCGCGCCCGCGGCGGAGTCCGCGGCCGGCCAGGAAGCCGGAAGACTCTATGACCACGTCGCATTTTCACTGGCGTCCCCACCCCTGGCATGGCCTCGAGCCGGGTCCGGACTGTCCGGAGGTGGTGACCGCCTATATCGAGATCACCCCATTCGATCTGGTCAAGTACGAGGTCGACAAGGAGACGGGCTACCTGCGGGTCGACCGGCCGCAGCGCACCTCCTCGCAGCCCCCGGCTCTGTACGGGTTCATCCCCCAGACCTACTGCGGGGAGCGGGTGAAGCGTCTGGCACCGGGCTGTGATCGCGGCGACGGCGATCCGCTCGATATCTGCGTGATCAGTGAACGGCCGATCGCCCACTCCGAGGTGCTGCTGCGAGCCCGTATCCTCGGCGGCCTGAAGATCGTCGATCGCGGTGAGGCCGACGACAAGATCGTCGCGGTGCTCGAGGGCGATTACGTCTGGGGTCATGCTCGTGAACTCAGCGAGCTGCCCGCGACGCTCATCGAGCGCCTGGAGCATTACTTCGCGACCTACAAGCTCGTGCCGGGTGAGCCACAGCACATCAAGATCATCGGCCGCTATGGTCACCTCGAGGCGGCGGCGGTGATCCGTGCGGCGATCGAGGACTACCGCGAGGCGTACGGGGACATCGAGTCGCCGGTGCCGGGTGGCGGCCTCGTCCAGCACCGCTGAGTCAGGCGGGTTTCGGCTCGATCCACAGCGCGCGGGCGCTGGCGCAGAGGTCGCCGTCTTCGCCGAGCACGGCCGTGCCCGCACCGTGCTTGCGCCCCTCGGATTCCAGCGCCCAACCGATCACGGTACAGCGCTCTCCGACGTGCGCGAGCCGATTGACGTGCGCGGTGATTTCCCCGAGCAGCATCATGCGGTCATCGGCGCTCACGGCGTAGAAGCCCGGGCAGTCGAGTGCGGCCGACATGAACTCGGGGCGCACCTTGCCGTCGCCCTGATCGAGCGAGGCATCGGGTACCCAGGGGGCGGCCACCAGGGCCCGCTCCGGCAGCGCCCCGGCGAAGATCCGCATTCCGTCCCCGCGCGGCCGCTGGGTGCCGCACACGAAGCAGGTCGGAAAGCGGTGGTGCTGGAAGCCGGCATATCGGCGCGACGCCTCGACCGCCTCGAAATACTGGGGCGCCGGCGGTGCGGTGAGCGCGAGCCGAGCCGGGTGTGCCGTCGCGATACGCTCTGCGGACTGCATCACCAACAGCGTCCCGTCCGGCAGTGTCTGGACCTGCAGCGGCTGTTCCAGCGGCGGGGGGCGCAGCAGCCGCACCGTGACCGTCTGGCCGGCGTGCACGGCGAGGCTGCCGGCAAAATAGCCCCCGTTGGCCGATTCAGCCGGACCGCGGAACCGCTTGGCGATGCTGAGGGTGAACATATCGCTCTCCCGGAGCGCTCACGATACCACCGGCCCTACGGCCGCGCAGGGTCGCCTCAGAAGCCTGCCCGGCCGCGCAGCGTGTGCAGCCACTCGGCCGGATCCTCGCCGCGCTCGAGCACCTCGACCAGCGCTGAGCCGACGACCACGCCATCGACATGCCCGCGCAGCCGCTCGAGCTGCTCGCGACTGCGAATGCCAAACCCGGCGCAGACCGGAATGCGCGCGTGGCGCCGGACCCGGTCCAGATAGTCGGTGACTTCGACCGGCACGCGAACGGTGCGTCCCGTCGTGCCGGTCGCCGTCACTGCGTAGAGAAACCCCTGACTGCGCGCGCAGATGCGCTCCAGACGCTCCTCAGTCGTCACCGGTGTGACCATCTGCACCAGGGCGAGTCCGCGGGCCGCGAGCGTCTCGTGCAGCGCCTCGCCTTCATCGAACGGCAGATCCGGCACGATGAGCCCGGCGACGGCGGCGCGCTCGGCGGCCCGCGCCAGCGGCTCGAGGCCGAAGGCGAGCAGCGGATTGAGGTAGCTCATCAGCAACAGTGGCGTGTCGAGCGGCGGCGACAGGGCCTCGAGCTCCCCGAGGATCCAGCGCAGGCTCACGCCTTGCTCGAGCGCGATGCGGCTGGAGCGCTGGATGGTCATGCCGTCGGCCATCGGGTCGGTGAACGGGACGCCGATCTCGATCACGTCGGCCGCCGCGGCGATTCGGCGCAGATCGGACTGGAAGCGCTCGCGGCTCGGGAAGCCGGCGGTGAGGTAGGCGACGACGGCCGGCTCGCCGCGTGCGTTGGCGGCGCCGATGGCCGCGCCGATGCGTTCATGTGCGTTCATGCGTTCTCCGCGAGCAGCGTCTGTTGCAGTGTCGGCATGTCCTTGTCGCCGCGGCCGGATAGACAGACGACGAGCGTGCCGTCCGGATGCGCTGCAGCCCAGCGCTTCGCACCGGCGAGCGCGTGCGCGCTCTCGAGCGCCGGCAGGATGCCCTCGTAGCGGCACAGTGCCCGCACCGCCTCGAGCGCCTCGGTGTCGCTGGCGCTCTCGTAGCGTACCCGCCCGATGCGCGCGAGCAGCGCGTGTTCGGGACCGACGCCCGGATAATCCAGGCCGGCGGACACCGAATGGGTTTCCTGGACCTGTCCGTCCCCATCCTGCAGCAGCATCGAATAGGTGCCGTGCAGCACGCCGGGCTGCCCGTAGGACAACGTCGCGGCATTGCCGCCGAGGGTGCTGCCCGTGCCGCCGGCTTCCACCCCGATGATCTCGACGCCCGGGTCGGGCACGAACGGATGAAACATCCCGATGGCGTTCGAGCCGCCGCCGACGCAGGCCATGACGGCCTCAGGGAGCCGGCCGGCCTGCTTCAGGAACTGCGCACGCGCCTCACGGCCGATCACCGCTTGCAGCTCGCGCACCAGATACGGATAGGGATGCGGACCGACAGCCGAGCCGAGCAGATAGTACGTGCCGAGCGGATCGGACACCCAGTCGCGCAGCGCCTCGTCGATGGCCGCGCGCAGCGTGCGGTCCCCGGCGGTGACGGGCACCACTTCCGCGCCGAGCAGGCGCATCCGTCCGACGTTCGGCGCCTGGCGCTCCATGTCGATCGCCCCCATGTAGACGATGCAGGGCAGGCCGAGCCGCGCACAGGCTGCGGCGCTGGCCACGCCGTGTTGGCCGGCGCCGGTCTCCGCGACGATGCGCCGCGCGCCCAGGCGGCGCGCGAGCAGCGCCTGGCCGAGGGCGTTGTTGATCTTGTGCGCACCGGTGTGGGCCAGATCTTCGCGCTTCAGCCAGATGCGCGCGCCCCACTCGGCCGAGAGGCGCGCCGCGAACGTCAGCGCCGTCGGGCGTCCCACCCAGCTCGTGAGCTGCTCGCCCAGCTCTTCCTGAAAGGACGGCGCGTGCAGATGCTCGCGCACGCCGGCCTCGAGGCGCTCGAGCGCCGGGATCAGCGTCTCCGGCACGTATCGCCCGCCAAACGGGCCGAAGCGGCCGTGCGCATCGGGCAGGCGGCCCGCGGCGAGGTCCGCCAGGACTTCGGTTGCATTCACACTCATGTCGGCTCCTGCACTGCGGCGCACCCCATGCGCGCCGCCTTCACGAATCGTTCTATGGCCTGCGGATCTTTGACCCCCGGGCGGGCCTCGACGCCGCTCGAGACATCGACGCCGAACGGCCGGACCGCTGCGATGGCCGTGGCGACGTTGGTCGGATCGAGGCCGCCGGCGAGCACCAGCTCGCTGCGCCGCGCCACTTCGGCCGCGGCGCTCCAGTCGCAGGTCCGGCCGGCACCGCTCACGGCCCCCTCGAACAGCAGCCGCGGCGGCAGCGATCCGTGGGCCACGCGCAGCACCGGCAACCGCTCGAGGTGCTGCGGCAGGTGCAGCTGATCGAGGTCCGCCGCATCACTCTGCAGGACGTCGGGACGGAATACCGCGAGGATCTCCTCGATCTCGTCCTGGCCGGGATGACGGGTCACCGCCACGCAGCGCACCTTGCCGCGCACCGCCTCGGCCAGCACCGCCGCGCGCTGGGCGCTGACCCGGCGCACCGACTCGGCGAACACGAAGCCGACCGCATCGACCCCGGCGCCCACGGCTGCCTCGAGCGCCTCGGGCGTCGTCATGCCGCAGATCTTGATCCACATCTCAGCGCTCCGCCTGGCCGGCCCGGCCGGCCGCGCTCATCGCCGCGGCGAGCGAGCCGGGGTCCGGCGCACGCATCAGCGCACTGCCGACCAGCGCCAAGTCATAGCCTGCCCGGCCCATGCGATGCGCATCCTCGGGGCTCGAGACGCCGCTCTCGGCCACCCGCGGCAGCGTCTGAGGCAGCAGCGGTGCGAGCGTCTCGAGCCGGCTCGGCACCACCTCGAGCGTGCTGAGGTCGCGGCTGTTGAGGCCGGCGAGCAGCCCGGCACTGCCGACTCGCCCGATGAGCGAGTGCAGCCGCTCGATGTCCGGCGCATCGAACGTCTCGAGCAGCACGAACAGGCCGAGGGCACGGGCGCGCGCGATCATCGCCTCGAGCCGCTCGTCCGGGAGCATGCGCACGATCAGCAGCACACCGCCGGCGCCCGCGGCGCGGGCCTCGGCGATCTGATACGGATCGACCAGGAAGTCCTTGCGCATCGCCGGCACCCCGAGCGGCGCGAGAGCGTCGGCCGCACCGCGCAGATGCGCCAGCGCACCGTCGAAGCGCTGCGGCTCGGTCAGCACCGAGACGGCCGCCGCCCCCGCCGCGGCATAGGCGCGCACCCGCGCGGCCACATCCGTGGCGCTGCTGCCAAGCGCCCCGACGGCCGGGGAGCGCAGCTTCAGCTCGGCGATGATCCCGAAGTGCCCGCGTGACCAGCCGAGCGCCGGCGCGGGCGCCTCGGCGCCGGCCCGCTCGAGCAGGTGCTCCTCGGAGCAGACGCGGCGTGCCGCCTCTGCTCGCGCATGACTGGAGGCGGCCATCTGCGCCAGGAAATCACCGCCCATGGGCCGCTCCCACCCGTTCCAGCCGCGCCAGCACGTCGGCCGCAGCGCCGCTGTCGATCGCGCGTGCGGCCCGCTCGATGCCTGCGTGCGGGCTGCTCACTTCGCCCGCCACCTCCAGGGCGAGCGCGGCCCCGAGCAGCAGACAGTCGCGGTGCGCACCGTGCGCCTCGGCGCGCAGCACGGCACGCAGCGCCGCCGCATTGTGTTCGGCGTCACCGCCGGCGAGGGCCGCCGAGGAGCAGCACTCGAGCCCGTAATCCTCCGGCCGGCGGACCTCGCGATGGACCTGCCCCGGGCGCACCTCGAACAGCGTGAACGGTCCGACCGGGGTCGGCTCGTCCCATCCCTCCGCGCCGTGCACGACGAATGCCCGCTCGATCTGCATGCCGGCGAGGCTCTCGGCCATCAGCTGCGCCACGGGCAGGCTGAACGCGCCGATCAGCCGCAGCGGCGGATGCGCCGGGTTGGTCAGCGGGCCGAGGATGTTGAATACCGTACGCACCCCGAGGGCGCGGCGCGCCGCGGCGACCGCTTGCGTGGCCGAGTGATAGTGCGGGGCAAAGAGGAACGTGAAGCCGCAGGCCGCCAGACACTCCCCCGCCGCGCGCTCATCGAGCGGCATGGGCAGGCCGAGGGCCTCGAGCACATCGGCACTGCCGGCGCGACTCGAGACGGAGCGGTTGCCATGTTTGATCACCGGCAGGCCGCAGGCGGCCGTCAGCAGCGCCGTACCGGTGGAGATGTTCAGGCTGCCGGAACGGTCCCCGCCGGTGCCCACGATGTCGATGGCGCGCACGCCGGACGGCAGCGCCGGCGGACGGGCCAGCCGGCGCATCGCCTCGGCGAAGCCGCGCACCTCATCGGCCACCGCGCCCTTGGCGCGCAGCGCGGCGAGCACCGCGCCGATCATCGCCGGCGCGGCCGTCCCGTCGGTCAGCAGGCCGAGCAGCACCTCGGCCTCGGGTTGGGTGAGATCGATGCCCTCGAGCAGCCGCTCGAGCAGCTCACTCGCTGCGGACATCCGCCTCTCCCGCCCCGCGCCGGCCGCCGCGTTGCGCCAGGAAATTCCCGAGCAGCTTCGCCCCCTCGGGCGTGAGGATGCTCTCCGGATGGAACTGCACGCCTTCGACCTGCAGCTCGGTGTGCCGCACGCCCATGATCTCCTCCTCATCGGTGCGTGCACTCACCGTGAGCGTCCCCGGCAGGCGCTGCGCAGCGGCGATCAGCGAGTGGTAGCGGCCCACTTCGCACGGCGAGGGCAGACCGGCGAACACGCCGAGCCCGTCGTGACGGATCGGGGAAGTCTTACCGTGCATCAGCCGTCCGGCGCGCACCACCTCGCCGCCGAACACCTCGACGATCGACTGATGTCCGAGACACACCCCGAGGACCGGGATGCGCCCGGCGAAGGCGCCGATCATGTCCATCGACACGCCCGCATCGCGCGGTGCGCCCGGCCCCGGCGAGATGCACAGGTGCGTCGGCTCGAGCGCCTCGGCCTCGGCCACGCCGATCGCATCGTTGCGCCGCACGTCGACCTCGGCCCCGAGCACGAGAAACGCCTGCACGAGGTTGTAGGTGAACGAATCGTAGTTGTCGATCAGCAGCAACCGCATCATCAGAACCCCTCCCGGGCCATCTCGAGCGCCCGCGCCATCGCGCCGCTCTTGGCCAGTACTTCGGCGTGTTCGGCCTCCGGCACGCTGTCGGCGACGATGCCCGCGCCCGCCTGGTAGCTGTACTCGTCGCCGCGAAACACCAACGTGCGGATGGTGATGGCGTGATCCATGTCGCCGCCGGCGCCGAAGTAGCCGACCGTGCCGCCGTAGAGACCTCGGTTGACCGGCTCGAGCTCATCGATGATCTGCATGGCGCGCACCTTCGGGGCGCCGACCAGCGTCCCGGCCGGGAATGCCGCGGCGAACAGGTCGAAGGCATCGGTGCCGGCGGCGAGCCGACCGTTGACGCCGCTGACCATGTGCATCACGTGGCTGTAGCGCTCGATCGAGCGGTACGGCTCGACCGTGACACTGCCGGCCTGCGCGACCCGGCCGAGGTCGTTGCGCGCCAGATCGACGAGCATGACGTGCTCGGCGTTCTCCTTCGGGTCGGCGCGCAGCTCCGCCTCGCGCGCCTGATCGGTCGCCGGGTCGTCCGAGCGCGGCCGGGTACCGGCGATCGGCCGCAGTCGCGCGACGCCGTCGTGCAGCCGCACCAGCGCCTCGGGCGAGGAGCCGACCACCGTGACATCCCCGAGCGCGCAGTAGTACATGTAGGGCGAGGGGTTGATCATCCGCAGCGCCCGGTAGGCCTGGAAGGGGTCTAGTTCGTGCCGGCCGGAGAAGCGGCTGGAGAGCACCAGCTGGTAGACGTCGCCCGCGGCAATGTATTCCTTGATCCGCTCGACGCCCGAGAGGTACTGCGCTCGGCTGCTCGAGGCCTCCGCGGGGCTGCAGCGCCCGCCGCGGGCGCGCGCCGGCAGCGCACCGCGCAGGGCCTGGATGATCTCCTGCCGCAGTCGCTGCCGGTCCGCTTCGCTGCCGGCGTGCAGCAGCGCGATGCCCCGCGTCAGATGATCGAACACGAGCAGCGAGCTCGGCGCGACGTAGTGCAGCGCCGGTACCTCCGAGGGCTTCCCGGCCGGCACCGCCAGGCGCTCGAAGAAGCGCACCACGTCATAGGCGGCGTAGCCGACCAGTCCGCCGGCGAGCGGCACGCCCGGCAGCGGCGGTCCGGGTATGGCGGTGCGCCCGAGGGCGCTGCGCAGGCCCTCGAGCAATTCCGCGGCGCTGCTCGGGACCGGCCGGCGCTCGGCGCCGATCTGCAGGCCTGCGTGCGTCAGACGCACCGTGAGCGCCTCGCCGAAGCCAATGAAGGAAAACCGCCCGAGGCGCTCCCCGCCCTCGACGCTCTCGAGCAGAAAGTGCGGGGCGAAGGCGCTGAGCTTCATGAACGCCGAGACCGGCGTGTCGAGATCCCCTGGGATGTCAAATGGTGGCTTCAACGCGTTCTCCAAAACACTCGGGCGTAAAAAAACCCACTCCGGAGCGGGTCCGGAATGGGTTTTATCTGTTCTTGCGGCTGTCTTGTGCGGAAGAAAATCAGCAGCCCGCGGCCCACTCCGGAGGGAGAGTGCGCCACCACCAGTGCCGGTTGGTCGGGTGCAGCTGAAGCATGGCCCGGAGCCTATCACCACCGCTGCGCGCGATACAATACCCGCCCTTTCCGTCAGCCTGCGGTGGCGCGCCATGCCCTCATTCGATGTGGTCTCCGAGCTCGATGGTCACGAGGTGGCCAACGCGGTCGACCAGGCCAACCGGGAGCTCACCCAGCGGTTCGACTTCAAAGACACCGGCGCATGCTTCGAGCTCGAGGCGTTCGTCGTGACGCTGCAGGCGCAGGTGGAATTCCAGCTCAAGCAGATGCTCGAGATCCTCAAGCTGCGTCTCGCCAAACGCGGCGTCGACCTGGCCTGCCTGGACGCGAAGGATCCGCTGACCACCCTGTCCTCGGCCCGCCAGGAGGTGCACCTGAAGCAGGGGATCGACGCCGAGACGGGCCGGCAGGTCACGCGGTTGTTGAAGGACTCGAAGCTGAAGGTGCAGGGGAGCCTCCAGGGCGAGAAGGTGCGCGTCACGGGCAAACAACGCGACGATCTGCAGGCGGCCATGGCGCTGCTGCGCGGGGCGAAGGTGCCGGTGCCGCTACAATTCAACAATTTCCGCGACTGAGCCGCCGATGACGCCCGTTTCGCACCTGATCGACGGCCTGTGGCTCGCGTTCGTCGTGATCTGGCTGGTCGCGGCGCAGTTCAACAAACGCGCCAGTGCGCATGCGCCGTGGAAAACCTGGATCGCACGACTCGCCATCCTCGCGCTGTTGGTCGGTGTGCGTCTGCACAGCGGCGATGGGCGGCTCGGCAGCGCAGCGGGTCCGGTGCGCCAGTGGAGCGGTGCGGCGCTGGTTGCACTGGGGTTGGGGTTTGCCGTCTGGGCGCGCATGTACCTGGGGCGCAACTGGGGCATGCCGATGTCTCTGCGCGCCGACCACGAGCTCGTGACCCGCGGCCCCTACGCGTACGTCCGTCATCCGATCTACACCGGCATCCTCCTGGCGCTGCTCGGCTCGACGGTCGCGCTCGATCCGATGTGGGGGTGGGCGCTGGTGCTGTTTTTTGCCTACTTCCTCTATAGCGCTCGCACCGAGGAGCGCATGATGGCCGAGCAGTTTCCCGAGGCGTACGCGGCCTACAAGGCGCGCACGCGCATGCTCATCCCATGGGTGTTCTGAGCCGTACCGCGCCCTCCTGCGCTGGGCAGGAGGGCGCGTGTGCCTCAGGCGGCGCGCGCCTCCCGTGCGCCATCGGCATCCTGGACGTTCTCGAGCACTCGCGCCACGGCATGCACCGTGGCTGCGATCCGCACGGCGCTCTGCACCGCCTCACGGCCCAGACCGTGCTGACGAACCTGCCGTTCGTGGGCGACGATGCAGGCACCGCACCCATTGATGGCCGACACGGCGAGCGAGAGCAGCTCGAAATCCACCTTGGCGATCCCCGGGTTGCCGATCACGTTCATCCGCAACCGCGCCGGCAGCGTGGCGTACTCGTGGTCCTCGACCAGGTGGGTGAACCGGTAATACACGTTGTTCATGCCCATGATCGCCGCCGCCGCGTGCGCGGCCTGACGCTGCGCGGCATCGAGGTGCGCTGCCGCCAGCGCGTCGAACGCGGCGAGCATCCGCCGGTTGCGCGAGGCGGCGGCCGAGGCCAGGGCGATCGCCCAGATCTGTGTCTCGCTCAGCCCGGGCGCGCCCGCCGCGCTGAGCACGCTCGAGAGGTTCAGCTTCAGGTCCCGCGCGTACTCCGGCAGCGCATCGCGAATGGCTTCGAGGGTCGTCATCGTCGTCTCCTTCGCGCCGCTCAGGCGACTTTGATCGTGGCTTCGCCCTGCTTCCAGTTGCACGGGCACAGCTCGTCGGTCTGCAGCGCATCGAGGACGCGCAGCACCTCTTCGGGACTGCGCCCGACGTTCAGGTCGGTCACGTAGACGAAGCGGATGACGCCCTGCGGGTCGACGATGAACGTCGCGCGCTGGGCGACGCCTGCATCGGCGTCCAGGATGCCGAGCCGCATCGACAGCTGACGCTTGATGTCCGAGAGCATGGGGAACGGCAGAGTGCGCAGCTCCTCCTTCTCGGTGCGCCAGGCCAGGTGCACGAACTCGCTGTCGATGCTCGCGCCGAGCACCTGGGCGTCACGCTCCTGGAACGCTTTCTCGAGCCGACCGAAAGCGGCGATCTCGGTCGGACAGACGAAGGTGAAATCCTTCGGCCAGAAAAAGACCACCAGCCACTTGCCGGGGAAGCTCTGGCCGTTGAAGGTCTGGAAGGCGCTGGTGACGTCGTTGGAGACGACGCCGGTGAGGGAGAAGTCCGGAAAACGCTGGCCAATCGATAACATGTCGCTCGCTCCTGGATGCGGGGTGCTAGGGATTCCCCGGTGGGGATGGGCGCCATCATGCGGGGCGGCTCTTCATTGAGCCAATCGATTGATTGTATAATCGCGATAGACGCTGTAAATCGACCCGGCGTCGGGAGATCCACCGTGCCGGACATCAAGCTGAAAGATCTGCGCTACCTGGTGGCGGTGGCCGATACCCGCCACTTCGGCCGGGCCGCCGAGCGCTGCTTCGTCAGCCAGCCGACGCTCTCGGCGCAGCTGAAGAAGCTCGAGCAATCCCTCGGCGTGCAGCTCATCGAGCGCCAGCCGAACAACGTGGCATTGACCGACCCCGGCGAGCAGATCGTCGCGCGTGCGCGCAGGATTCTCGAGGCGTGCGAGGAGGTCACGACTCTCGCCCGCTCGCACCGCGACCCGCTCGCCGGCGTGCTGCGCGTGGCGCTGCTGCCGACCATCGGGCCGTACCTGCTGCCGCACATCGCGCGGCCCCTGCAGCGGGCGCTGCCGCGCCTGCAGTTGCATCTGCACGAGTATCAGACGATCCCGATGCTGAAGCGGCTGAAGGCCGGCGATTTGGACGTGGGCATTCTGGCGCTGCCCGTGGAGCTCGACGGTCTCGAGGCGCGCGAACTCTACAGCGAGCCGTTCCAGGTGCTCATCCCCGACCGCCACGCGCTCGCGCAACGCTCGCGCGTGACGATGGGCGATCTGGAGGGCCAGTCGTTGCTGCTGCTCGAGGAAGGACACTGCCTGCGCGATCAGGCGCTCGCCCTGTGCAGCCGAGCCGGTCTCGGGGAACGTCAGGACTTCAGCGCCACCAGTCTCGAGACGCTGCGCCAGATGGTGGCCACCGGGGCCGGCATCACGCTGCTGCCGCAGTTGGCGACCGAGGGCGCGTACGGCAATGCACGCGGTACGCGCGTGCTGCCGTTCGCAAAGCCGGTACCCAGCCGCCGTGTGGGTGCGGTGTGGCGCAAGACCAGTGCGCGCCACACGGCGATCGATGCGGTGTGCGGCTTCATCGCCGAGCGCATGCAGCGCTCCGGCGGTCTCGATGTGCGCTGAGCGGCGCATCCGGATGGCATAATCGATACATCGTGAGCCGAGTTGCCACCGTCACAGACCACGTTACGCCGTATGACCGCCTCGGCCTGAGCGATGCGGCCGTCGAGCAGCTGCTGCGCACCGGCGAGCAGCGCGCGGCGCTCGAGGCGTATTTCGGGCTCGGCGAATACCAAGCGCTTGCGCAGCTCGCGACCGTCGCGGCGCTGCGCCCGAGCGACGCGTCGCTCCCGCACGTGTTCATCGTGCCCGGCATTCTCGGCTCGCTGCTGGGCTTGCGCCGGCGCGCGCCGCTGCCGGATGACGTGTTGTGGCTCGATCCGCTGGATATCCAGGCCGGGCGGCTCGCGCTCCTCGATCCGCACGCCGGTGCGCCGATCGAGCCGCTCGGCGCGGTGCTGTACTCGCACCTGAAACTCAAACTCCGGCTGCGGGCCGCGGGGTTTCCCGTCACGCTGTACGCCTACGATTGGCGCGAGGACATCCTGACTCTCGGGGAATCGCTCGCCGCGCGGCTGCGCGAGCATGCGCCGCGAGCGATGGCGATCGTCGCGCACAGCATGGGCGGACTCGTCAGCCGCATCGCGCTCGCACAGGAGGGCACGGCGCATGTCGCGCGCGCCGTGCTGCTCGGGACACCCAACTGCGGCGCGTTTGCCCCGCTGCAGGCGCTGCGCGGTACCTACGCGGTGGTGCGCAACATCGCGCGGCTCGATCTGAGCTGCACCGCCGAAGCGCTGGCCGAGCGTGTCTTTGGTGCCTTTCCAAGCCTCTACCAGATGTTGCCACCGGCCGCCGATGGACTTGACCTGACGGACCGTCGGCACTGGCCGGACTGTGGGCCTGCGCCGCGGCCGGCGTTGCTGGAGCGCGCGCGCTGCTTTCACCAGGCGCTGCCGGCGCCCGATGAGAGGCTCACGGTGATCGCGGGCATCGGCGCTAAGACGGTGACCGCAGTGGCGCGCACTGCGGACGGGTTCCGCTACATGGTCACGCGCGGCGGCGATGGCACCGTGCCTGCCGTCAGTGCCGCGCCGCCCGGCATGCAGACCTACTACACACACGCCTCGCACAGTGACCTGACCCGCGACGGGCAGGTGGCCGCTGCGATTGTTGAGGTGCTCACCTGCGGCGTCACCACGTGCCTGCCGGCGCGCTGGTCGAGCCGCGCGCGGGCCCGGGCCGAGATCAGCGATGCGCAGCTGGCACGCCTGCCGGCGTCCAAGCTGCATTGGGCGCGACTCACCGCACGCCAGCGGCAGCGATTTCTCGACGACCTCAACGAGCCGCCGCCCGTGCGGCTGCGCGTGTCGCGGCCCGACTGAGCGGCGCGGCGCTCAGATGTGCTCGGCGGCCGCCTCCAGCACGCTCTCGGCGCCTCCCTCGACGATCTGGGCGAGCCCGAGCGCCTGCGGCAGCACCTGCCGGGCATAAAAGTGTGCGGTGCGGATCTTCGCCTCGTAGAACGCCCGGTCCGCCCCGCTGAGTCCCGCCGCGGCGAGCGCCGCGGATTTCGCGAGTTGCCAGCCGCCGATCGTCACCCCACAGAGCTTCAGGTACGGTACCGAGACGGCCAATCCGCGCGCGGCGTCCGCCGCCATGGCCACGAGCAGCGATCGCGTCGCGCGCTCGAGCAGCGCGACGCCCTGCAGGGCCGCATCGCGGGTCTGGAGCACTGCGGGCACGGCGGTCTCGATGGCGCGCAGCTCGGCGGCCATGTCCGACAGCAGCTTCGCCATGGCCGCACCGCGGTCCCGGGCGAGCTTGCGGCCCACGAGGTCGTTGGACTGGATGCCGGTGGTTCCTTCGTAAATCGTCGTGATGCGCACGTCGCGCACGTACTGCGCCGCGCCGGTCTCCTCGACGAATCCCATGCCCCCGTGCACCTGCACCCCGAGCGCCGCAGTCTCATTGCCGCTCTCCGTGCACCAGCCTTTGACGATCGGGATGAGCAGATCGCCGCGCTCGAGCGCCGCGCGGCGGGTTCCCTCGTCCGGGTGATGGGCGCCCAGATCGAGCTGCAGGCCCGCGTACAGGGCGAGTGCGCGCGACGCTTCGGTACAGGACTTCATCGTCAGCAGCATGCGCCGCACGTCCGGGTGTTCGATGATCGGTGTCGGGCCGGCGGCACCCGGCGGTCGACCCTGGACGCGGGTGCGGGCGAATTCAACGGCGCGCTGGAAGGCACGCTCCCCGACGGCGTAGCCCTCGACGCCGACGGCCAGTCGCGCGGTATTCATCATGACGAACATGTATTCCAGGCCGTGGTTCGCCTCCCCGACCAGGTAGCCGACCGCGCCCCGGTCATGGCCGTACTCGAGCACGCAGGTCGGGCTGGCGTGAATGCCGAGCTTGTGCTCGATCGACGCGCAGCGTACTTCGTTGCGTTCCCCGAGCGAGCCGTCGGGGCCGATCAGGACCTTCGGCACGATGAACAGCGAGATGCCCTTGGTCCCTGCCGGGGCGCCCTCGATGCGTGCGAGCACCATGTGGATCGTGTTTTCGGTCAGATCGTGCTCACCCCAGGTGATGAAGATCTTCTGGCCGAACACTCGGAAGTGATCTCCCTCGGGGACGGCGCGAGTGCGGATCAGCGCCAAATCCGACCCGGCCTGTGGCTCGGTGAGCACCATCGTGCCGGTCCACTCGCCGCGGATCATCTTTGGCAGATACTGCTGCTGCTGTTGCTGCGAGGCGGACAACGACAGCGCATGCACTGCACCGTGGGTGAGCATCGGACAGAGCTTGAACGCCAAATTCGCCGAGGCCAGGATCTCCTGCACGGCGTTGCTGAGCGCCTGCGGTACGGGCTGGCCCCCGAAGCGCGGGTCGGCGCCGAGCTGCGGCCAGCCGCCCTCGACGAACTGGCGGTACGCCTCCTTGAAGCCCTCGGGCGCGCGGACCCCGTCGGGACTCCAGTGCGCCCCCTCCTGGTCCCCGGTGCGGTTCAGCGGCTCGAGCACCGATTCGGCGAATCGCCCGGCCTCCTCGAGGATGGTGCGGCCGAGCTCGTGCGAGTACTCGGCATATTGCGGGCAGTCGGACAGGGCGGTGCTGCCGAGGAGTTCCTCGAGAACGAAACGCAGCTCTCTCAGGGGCGCGCGATACATGAGCGATCTCCGCGGACGGGGGAGTACAGCCTCCATTTTAACTGTTTTTCTTGCATATCCTACTGCCGAGTAACTTTCCTTCCGGCCGGTAGGGTCGCGTTGCGGGATCTCCCCGGACCGGGTGGGGTGGGGCGGGGTGCATCAGGCCCCCCGGGGCGGCAGCGGACCCCGCGCACCCGCGCCGCCGCATATGTCAAACCTCGGGCGGGCGCTGCTCGAGCGCGGCGCGAATATGACAAGCGGCTATGACAAACATCGCGTTCGCGGCCGTCATCGGCGCGCAAGGTCCGGCGGAACGCGAGGGAGTTCACGGCACCGCCGGCATCATGGTGTCACTCTTTGCATACACTCCAATCGTCCACCCGCTCATCCATGGGAAATGTCATGCACGCCGCGGCACTGCACAGCGCTCACTCCGAGGACTCCGGCGCACCCGCGACGCCGCAGAGCATCGAGGCGCTCGGCCGGCGCATCTGCGAGGCATTGCCCCCGCTGCGCCTGCACTCGGTGTCCATCTGCGACAACCAATGCAACGTGCTGTGGTTGAGCGAGGGCGCGCTCGGACCGGATGAGCACGCGCTCGTCACCGATGCGCTGGAGCGCTTCGCTACCGCCGCTGAGAGCTTCGAGGCTCGCGTCGAGGACGGGCGCGTCGCGGTGTTTCTCGCGGTGCGCGCCGCGCGTGCCGGACTCGCCGGACTGGTGATGGTCTTGGCCGACACCAAGGCCGGCGGGGAAGGGCTGCTCGGACGCATCGCCACCGGACCGGTTCAGGCCCTGATCCGCGAACTCGGTGCCGCGATCCCGCACGCCCCGCAGCGCCGCGTCGATCACGACCCCACCGGGATGCTGCTGTCGCTCGCAGACGAGGCAGCGCCCGTCGAGAGCGCTTCTGCGCCTCCGTCGCCCGCCGCGACGGCCGACCTCGCACCTGCGGCGGTGGATCAGCTGCTCGCCCACGGGGAGCTGTCGCTCGAACTCGAACCACCGGCCGCGCCTGCAGCGCCGCCCTCTGGCGCAGCGCCGCCGGTGCAGGCGCCGAGCCCGCCGCCTGAGCGGCCGCCGGTGCTGCAGCCGGCACCGGCGGCCGCTCAGGCGGCCGCGATCCCCGGCAGCCCTGCCGAGCGCGTGGCGCTCGAGGTGATGCCGTTCGTCAAATTGCGCAGCGGAGGGCAGATGCGCCGCTTCGAGGTGCTGCCGCGAGGCACGCCGCGGCAGAACCGCGACCCGGCCGCCCTCGATGCTCTGGCGATGGAGAGCCTGCTGGCGTGGATGGCCGCGCACCGGTCGGATTGGACGCTCGAACCCACCGCGTTCACCCTGAATCTGTCCATCGCGACGCTCGAGGATGAGCAGTTCTTGCGCCAGCTCAGTGCCGGTTTCAGCCACAGCGGCATCTCGCCGGAGAACATCGGGTTCGAGATCGCCGAGCCGCTGTGCACCCAGCGGCGCGCGTCGGTCGAGCGGTTCATCAGCGGCTGCGAGCGGCTCGGCTCATTCGTCGTGATCGACGGGTTCACCTTCGACTCGGCCGTGGTGCCACTGCTGCGCTCCAAGGCGGTTCGGTTGGTCAAGATCGAACCGCGGCTGTGTGCGGCCGCGCTGAAAGACAAGCTTGCGCAGGCCGTGGTGGTCGCCATCGTGCAGGCCGTCAAGGTGCTCGGCATTCACTGCGCCGCGCAGCAGATCGAGACGCAGCAGGCGCTGCGCTGGCTCACCGCGGTGGGCTGCGACTTCGGCCAGGGATCGATGCTCGCGCGGCCGCTGCCCATTGCGCGGCTGCAGACCCCCGCGGGTGCCTGAGGCGCCGCGTCGTCGAGCGCCGGCGGGCCAAGATAGGGTAAGCTTGGGCCCCTTCCGCGGCCCCGGAGCGGGTGCGGCGGGCGGAAAACCATGAAGATCAAGACGGTCATCGTCGACGACGAGGCGCTCTCTCGGCGTGGCATCGAACGGCTGCTGCGTGAGACACCGGATTTCGAAGTGATCGCCGAGTGCGGCAATGGCCGTGATGCGGTCGGCGTGATCCAGCACGAGCACCCCGATGTGGTGTTTCTGGATATCCAGATGCCCGTGCTGTCCGGCTTCGAGGTGCTTGCGCGTCTGCCACAGGACAGCGTTCCGCTGGTCGTGTTCGTCACCGCGTTCGATCAGTACGCGCTGCGGGCGTTCGAGGCGCGCGCCGTGGATTATCTGTTGAAGCCCGTCGATGAGCGCCGCTTCGAGATGACGCTCGATCGCGTGCGGCAGAACCTGCAGGCCCGCCACGCCGTCGATCAGCGCGACAAGCTGATGGAAGTGGTCGCGGAAATCACCGGATCCGGGGAGATCGAGCTCGAGACGATCCTCGAGCACGGCAGCACGGCGATCGAGGCGAGCCATCCGCAGATTCTGCCGATCCGCCAGGGCCGGCACACCGCGCGCGTGCCCATCACCTCCATTCAATGGATCGATGCGGCCGGTGATTACATGTGCGTGCATGCCGAAGGCGATACGCACATCCTGCGTGGCACGATGAAAGAGCTCGAGGAAGTGCTCGATCCGCGCATCTTCCAGCGCGTGCACCGCTCCACCATCGTCAACCTGCGCTACGTGAAGAGCCTGCGCGCGCACATGAACGGCGAGTACTTCCTGACGCTCGACGGTGGCCAGGAGCTGAAGCTCTCGCGTACTTATCGGGACAAAATCGAGATTTTCCTCGGCAACAGCCCCCTGCAGCGCAGCGCCGCGGAGTAAGCCTGCGGGCGTCGATCAGGACGGGCGCGTACGCAACGCTCGCCAGGGCGCGCTGAGCGCTGCGTGAATGCGCCGCCCCAGGGTGCCTGCCGCCGGCGCGCGCAGGCGAAAGCCGATGGCCCGCACGTAATCCGGAACGTTCCAGCGAAATCGGGAACCGCCCGGAAAGACGTGCGTATCGCCCGCTTGCAGCCGCCGGCTGACACCGGCGATCTCGACCATCGCGCAGCCCTGCACGATGTGCACGATCTGTTCGGCGGGATATTCCCACTGGAATCGACCGCTGGTGCAGTCCCACATGAACGCCGCGGCTGCGCCGTCGGTGCTGCTTGCGAGCGGCTTCTCGCGCGCCCGGGGCTCCCCCTCGAGCACCCACTCCCCGGGGATCACGAGCGGCTCGAGTCCGTAGGTGTCGCGCCGTCCGGGCAGCGGGCCATCGAGCGAGACGGTCTGCTCGAGCAGGTCGATTTCCGCCGACACGTGTGCGGGCTGTTCAGACTTGCCGGATGATGGCGGTTTTCCCAAAAAGAGGTTCTCCACTGCGGCGCCTGCGCTCGACGGACCTACCGCCGGCAGCGGATGCGCCAGTGCCGAGCGCGCGCCCGGCAGCTCATGGCGCGCAGCATACGAGCCGCGGCAGCGGCATTCCGTGAGTTGCCGCACAGGGTGCCGGCGCTGCGTGGGCCGGAGCCCGGTGCCGATTCCGCCGCACCCGGCGTCACGTTACACTCGTGCACACGCGGGCGAACCATCGTCCGAGACGGGCGGTTCCGCCGCCG
Organism: Pseudomonadota bacterium; assembly: GCA_021851405.1. Taxonomy (GTDB): domain Bacteria; phylum Pseudomonadota; class Gammaproteobacteria; order Steroidobacterales; family Steroidobacteraceae; genus 13-2-20CM-66-19. The sequence continues at coordinate 2,335 of JAJZDW010000031.1, read as the reverse complement.
CTGAGCGAAAGAAGGGGCGTCGCGATGAACCGAATTTGGCTGCAGTCGTATCCTCCCGGCGTTCCTCCCGAAGTCGACCTGAAGCGGCTGAGTTCCCTCGGGGAACTGGTGGATCATGCCTGTACGGCGTACCGCGAACTGCCGGCGTACGAGCAGTTCGGCACGACGCTCAGCTACGGGGAGCTCGATGAGCTCAGTCGCGCCTTTGCGGCCTGGCTGCAATCGGTCGGGCTCGCCAAGGGCGACCGGATCGCCATCATGCTGCCGAATTGCCTGCAGTATCCGGTAGTGCTCTTTGGCGCGCTGCGCGCCGGCCTAGTGGTGGTCAATACCAATCCACTCTACACGGGGCGCGAACTGGCGCACCAGCTCGAGGATTCCGGGGCGCTGGCGATCGTGGTGTTGGAGAACTTCGCCCACGTCGTCGAAGAAGTGGTGCCGCATACCCAGCTGAAGCACGTTCTGGTGACGGCGGTGGGTGATCTGTTGCCCAAACCGAAGTCTTGGCTGGTCAACTTCATCGTGCGGTACCGCCGCAAGCAAGTTCCGCCGTGGCATATTCCGCAGGCCGTGGCGCTGCGCAGCGTGCTGCGTGCGGGGCGCGCCCTGCATTTTCGTCCGGCGCCGCTCGGTAGCGATGATCTGGCCTTCCTGCAATATACGGGCGGGACCACTGGCGTTGCCAAGGGTGCCATGCTGACGCATGGCAATCTCTGTGCCAACCTGCTGCAGGCGCTCGCCTGGATCGACGGCTACTTCTCGGGCGAGCCCGGCACGCTGATCACAGCGATCCCGCTGTATCACGTGTTCGCCCTGACTGCGAATTGCCTGCTGTTTGCGTACCTGGGCTGGAAGAACGTGCTCATCATCAACGCGCGGGATTTCCCGGCGCTGGTCGCGGAGATGAAGCGCCACAAGTTCGAGTTCTTCAGTGGCGTCAATACGCTCTTCAACGCGCTACTGCATACGCCGGGTTTCGCTGAGGTGGATTTCAGTGAGCTGAAAATCACGCTGGGTGGGGGCATGGCCGTTCAGGCCGCCGTGGCGCAGCGTTGGAAGGAAGTCACCGGCAAGATCCTCAGTCAGGCCTGGGGGTTGACCGAGACGTCCCCCGCGGTCGCGATCAATCCTATCGGGGATGACTTCAACGGTTCGGTGGGACTGCCCATTCCTTCGACCGAAGTGACGATCAAGGACGACGCCGGCAATGACGTGCCGCTCGGCGAGCCTGGCGAGGTCTGCGTGCGCGGACCGCAGGTGATGCGCGGCTACTGGAATCGACCGGATGAGACCGCTGCGGTGCTGATGCCCGAGGGATGGCTGCGCACCGGAGATATCGGCTACATGAATCCGAAAGGATTCGTCTATCTGCAGGATCGCAAGAAGGACATGATTCTGGTCTCTGGCTTCAATGTCTATCCGAATGAAGTCGAGGAGATCGCGGTGACGCACCCCGCAGTCCTCGAGGCCGCCGCGATCGCGCAGCCTGATGAGCACTCCGGGGAGGTCGTCGCGCTGTTCGTGGTACCGAAGGATCCATCGGTCACCGCTCAGGACATCATCGATTTTTGTCGCAAATCACTGGCGGCGTATAAAGTCCCGAAGCACGTCTATTTCCGCAAGGACTTGCCGAAGAGCAATGTGGGGAAGATCCTGCGCAAGGAATTGCGCGCCGAACTCATCGGGTAATTGCTCTCTGCAAAAGAAAACGCCGGCATTTCCAGACGAAATGCCGGCGTTTTCTTTACCTTAAGTGTCAGGAATTCGCCATTTCGACTATTCCTACATGCAAACGCCTATTTCCGGCCGCTGCCTTCGACGCCGAGAGCGATCTGCGCCTTGCCGCTACCCTCGACGCCAAGCGCCGTGGTGCTGCTGAGCCCGCTACCCTCGACACCCATGGCCGTGGAATTGCGGCCGCTGCCTTCGACGCCGAGAGCGATCTGCGCCTTGCCGCTACCCTCGACGCCAAGCGCCGTGGTGCTGCTGAGCCCGCTACCCTCGACACCCATGGCCGTGGAATTGCGGCCGCTGCCTTCGA
>JAJZDW010000031.1:0-284 GCA_021851405.1 Pseudomonadota bacterium | reverse complement strand
CGGCCGCTGCCTTCGACGCCGAGAGCGATCTGCGCCTTGCCGCTACCCTCGACGCCAAGCGCCGTGGTGCTGCTGAGCCCGCTACCCTCGACACCCATGGCCGTGGAATTGCGGCCGCTGCCTTCGACGCCGAGAGCGATCTGCGCCTTGCCGCTACCCTCGACGCCAAGCGCCGTGGTGCTGTTGAGCCCGCTACCCTCGACACCCATGGCCGTGGAATTGCGGCCGCTGCCTTCGACGCCGAGAGCGATCTGCGCCTTGCCGCTACCCTCGACGCCAAGCGC
>JAJZDW010000030.1 GCA_021851405.1 Pseudomonadota bacterium | reverse complement strand
GACAATCCATCGCCAACGCACAGACCCCCGGCAGAATCACCGCCGCGCTTCGACATCACGCCTCGACATCGCCAAACTTGCGCGCATGACCATGAAAATCCGCTCCTTCATGCATAGTGCAGGCTAGGGCATACCCGTGAACGGCTCGTGACAGGATAGCCCCATCCCATGCGGGCCGGCGGGCGGGCAACGGCCTCTGGGCCGCAATCGGCGGTTGAGAGGGTCAATCCGTGACCCGGTTCACGTTTTTTTAGCCCCGGGGGAGGGGGGCTTGAGGTTCAGCGCTGCTTGAACTCGTCGGCAGTCAGCTGATGGCGGGCGAGGAGCTTGTAGAAATCCGTGCGATTGCGCTTGGCGAGTCGCGCGGCCTGGGTGACGTTCCCGCCCGTGATCTGCAGGATCTGCGACAGATAGCTGCGGGTGAATTCGTCTCGGGCCTCATCGAAGGACGGCAGGTGTCCCTGCGTGCCCCCGAGGGATTGCTGGACCAGTTCCACCGGAATGATCGGGGTCTGGGAGAGCGCCACGTTTTGGCGCACCACGTTCTGCAGCTGGCGGATATTCCCCGGCCAGTCGGCGGTCGCGAGCAGTTCCACCGCTTCGGGCGCATAGATCTTGCGCTGGCCGGTCTCCCCGGCGATCTGTGCCAGGAAGTGGGCCACCAGCAGCGGGATATCCTCCCGACGCCGGTTCAACGCGGGCATCTCGATGTGCACCACGTTCAGCCGGTAGTACAGGTCCTCACGGAACTGGCCCTGGGCGAGCAGCTGTTGCAGGTCGCGGTGCGTGGCGGAGATGACGCGCACATTCACCGGCAGGGCCTGGGTGCCCCCCACAGGGCGGATCATGCCCTCCTGCAGGACACGCAGCAGCTTGACCTGGAGCCGAAGCGGCATGTCGCCGATCTCATCGAGCATCAGCGTGCCGCCGTCGGCGGCCATGAACAGGCCCCGATGCTGGCTGGTGGCCCCGGTGAAGGCGCCTTTCTCGTGGCCGAACAGCTCCGACTCGAGGAGGTTCTCGGCCATGGCACCGCAGTTGATGGCGACGAAGGGACGATTGCGCCGCGGGCTCGCGAGGTGGATGGCCTTGGCGAGCAGTTCCTTGCCGGTGCCGCTCTCCCCGGTGATGAGCACGCGCGCATCGGTGCCGGCCACCATGTGCGCTTGGGCGAGCTTCTCTTCCATGACCGCACTGCGGGTGATGATCTGCGCGCGCCAGTCCTCATCCGAGGCGCCGAACCCCGAGATGCGCAGCGCCTTCTGCACCTGATCGAGCAGCTCCTGCTTCTCGACCGGCTTGGTGAGAAAGCCGAACGCGCCCATCTGGGTCGCCTGCACCGCATCGGGAATAGTACCGTGCGCGGTGAGCAGAATCACCTTCAGGCCCGGCCAGCGCACCTGCAGCTCCTTCAGGAGCGCAATGCCGTCCATCGGCTCCATGCGCAGGTCGGTGATCACCAGGTCCGGCCGGAACCGTCCTGCGGCAGCGAGCGCCTGCGGTCCACCTTCGACGGCCTCGACCTCGTAGTTCTCGGCGCGCAGGCGGATCGTCAGCAGTCGGAGCAATCCCGGATCGTCATCGACCACGAGGATGCGCGGCTTGTGTCGTGTCGGCGCAAGCGGTGCCTTGCGTTGTTCGCCCGGCAACATAGAAGCAACCATGTTCACTGTGGAGGCCCCGTCGTACCTAGTTTGCCCTCATTGAGCGACTTCTCGATGTTGGCGATCGCGGCGAGCTTCGCGCGAGCCTGTTCGAGCTGTCGCTTCAGGGCGACATCTTGATCGGTGACGGCGTCGAGCTGCGCTTTCAACTGCGAGATCTTCGCCGCATCGGCCGTTTGTAGGGTGCGGCTTTCTGCGTTCACGGTCAACCGATTTGCGATAAATGTGAGCGCCAACTGGGCCAAAGTGTGTTCACTTGGCAACAGTTGGTCGGTCGGATCCTGAACCAGACCTGACAGCAGGCGCTGCGCGCGCGGCATATCGGTGCTCGGCGTGCCCGGAATCCCGAGCAGCAGGGCGAGGCGCAGCGTGTCGCGCGGCGAGTGGCCATGCTGGTAGGCCGACTCTGCGGCGGCGAGCTGCTCGCTCTGCATCGCGCTCGGGGCGTTGAACCAGGTGTGCAGCAGATTCAGGTCGGTGCTCACGCGCTGCGGGCTCGGCGGCGGTGGCGGCGTCTTGACCGCGGCCCGGTGGGCGCTCGGATAGCGCATCAGCAGCGGCGTGTTGGCGCAGGCGCCCAGCGCAAGGGTGGTGAGCGCCGTCATCGCGAGTGCGATGCAGCGAATCAACTTCGTGTCAGGCAGCATGAGCTTGCTTTCCCCGCTCGGGTGGTTGGTTGCGAACGACGCGTGGCATCCGGATGCGAAAGTGCGCGCCCGGATACTGGCCGTCGATGATCTGAATCGTGCCGCCGTGCGCCGTGACGAACTCCAGCACCACCGAGAGCCCGATGCCGGTGCCCTTGATGGAGAGGCCGTTGGCCGCACGGCCGGTGTAGAAGGCCCGAAATACATGCTCGCGGTCCTCCGGCGGGATGCCGGGGCCATTGTCGGCGACGTCGAGAATGAGGTTGGGACCTGTACTGTGGGCGCGGATGTGGATGGTGCCGCCCTTCGGTGAGTATTTTACCGCGTTCGAGACCAGGTTCTCCAGAATCAGGCGTACCTTGCCGCGATCGGCGTAGAGCATCACGTCATCGACCTGCACGTCGAGGCGCATCCGCTGGGAGAGCACGGTGAGCTGCTGGTTCTCGAGCACCTGCTTGACCAGCGGCCGCAGGCGGAATTCGCTCGGATCGAGTCCGACGCTGGAGGTCTGCCAGGCGCTGAAGGAGAGCAGGTTCTCGATCATGCGCTGCAGCTGGATGCCGTTGTCGCGCAGGATCGCCGCCACCTCGCGTTGACCGGCATCGAGCTCCCCGACCGCTCCGTCCATCAGCAGATCGGTGCCTTCGCGGATGTTCGCGAGCGGGGTCTTCAGCTCGTGCGACATGTGGCGCAGGAACCGGTTGCGCTCCTCGGCGAGCTCATTGAGGCGCAGCCTGAGCCACTCCAGCTGCCCGCCGAGGCGCTCGAGGTCGTGCGGCCCGGTGACCGCGATGCGCTCGTGCAGCCGCCCGTGACCGAGATCGGCGATGACCCGGTCGATCTGACGCAGCGGCCGTCCGATGGCGAGCGTCAGCATGTAGATCGCGACCAGGGTGAGCGGCAGCAGCAGAGCCGCCTGCCAGAAGAGCCGCTCGCGGGCCTCTTCGGTCATGCGCCGCAGCGAGGCCATCTCGGTGTCGATGTGCTGGTTGCTCTCCTGCGCCGTGCGGTCGACCAGGCCGCCGAGGGTGGCGAAGAGCTTGCCGAGCCCGGCCGCATTGGCCGCCTGAGTGCCCGGCGGGGTGGTGAGCACGCGGGTGCGGATTTTCTGCTGCACGGCGGCGAGCTGCTCAAGCGTCGCGCGGGTCGCGGCACTGGAGTTCACGGTGAGCTCGCGGCGGGTGGCGGTGAGCTGGCCGTCTTCGTGCTGGTACGACTGCAGCAGCTTCGGGTCATCCAGCACGTCGTAGAGGCGGGCGGTGCGCTCGAGCGAGTCGATCTCGCTGAAGAGGCGCTGGCTCTCGCGGGCCGAGGTGACGCCCTCGATGATGATCTTTTGACCGGCGACCGACAGGGTACGGAACTGCAACGCAGCCGTGACAATAGCCACCAGCAACGGCAGCGCGAGGAGCGCCAGACCGAGAAGCATCAGTCCCGTGAGGGACTTAGGGCGCAACCAGCGCATCGGACTCTAGTGTACTCCGGTGTGACTTCATCCATCGAGCCGCTCAGCTCCACGGCGCGCGCTGCAGGCGCTCCTCCCAGGCGAGCGCGGTGCGCACGATGGTGTCCAGATCATCGAGCCGGGGCTTCCAGCCGAGTTCGCGGCGGATCCGCTCGGCGCGGGCGACCAGCGCCGGCGGATCGCCGGGGCGGCGGGGCTCTTCGCGGATGTTCAGCCGCTGGCCCGAGACCCGCTCGACGCTCTGCAGGACTTCGCGCACGCTGTAGCCGTGACCGTATCCGACGTTCAGCACCGTCGAGGCGCCGCCGCCGCGCAGGTAATCGAGCGCATCGAGGTGCGCGGTGGCGAGGTCCTCGACGTGAATGTAGTCGCGTACCCCGGTGCCGTCCGGGGTGGCATAGTCGCTGCCGTAAATCGCCACCTGCGGGCGCTTGCCGATCACGTGCTCGCAGGCCACTTTGATCAGCAGCGTCGCCTTCGGGGTCGCCTGGCCGACGCGCCCCTGGGAGTCCGAGCCGGCGACGTTGAAGTAACGCAGCGCCACGTGCTTCAGCGTCGACGCGCCCGACACGTCGCGCAGCATCCACTCGGACATCAGCTTCGAGGTCCCGTACGGGTTGATCGGCGCGGTCGGGGTGTCTTCGGCTGCGACGCCCTCGGCCGGGATGCCGTACACCGCGGCGGTGGAGGAGAATACGAAGTTCTTGACCCCGCCCTCGAGGCAGGACTCGAGCAGCGCACGTGTCGAGCAGGTGTTGTTGCCGTAGTACTTCAGCGGCTCGCTCACCGATTCCGGCACGATGGTGAAGGCCGCGAAGTGCATGACGGTGTCGACGTCGTGCTCGCGCATCACGTTCAGCACCGTCTCTCGGTCGCCGACCTGGCCCACCACCAGGGGGGTATCGAGCACGGCCTGGCGAAAGCCCCGGGAGAGGTCATCGAGCACGACCACCCGCTCGCCCCGGGCCCGCAGCTGCAGTACGACGTGGCTGCCAATGTATCCGGCGCCGCCGGTGACGAGGATGCTCGAAGGTTTCATGCCAGAATGTGTCCGTAAGTCCATGAAAGACGAAATCATAAACAAATCCCAGCGCCGACACCTGAGAGCCGGTGCCGGTCTGCAGCCTTTTGCCGAGCTCACGCCCGAGCAGGTGCTTGAAGCCGCCGAGGTCGCGGGTCTCGAGCCGGACGGGCGGCTGCTGGCGCTGAACAGCTATGAGAACCGGGTCTACCGCTTAGGCACGGCCGGCGGGTTCCGGGTCCTGAAATTCTACCGGCCGGGGCGCTGGAGCGATGCGCAGATCCTTGAGGAGCACGATTTTACCGCCGAGCTCGCGGAGGCTGAGCTGCCGGTGGCCGCTCCGCTCGAGGTCGGGGGACACACGCTGATCCGCCAGGCGGGCTTCCGGTTCGCCGCCTTCGAGTGCTTGGCCGGGCGGGCGCCGGAGCTCGATGCGCCGGGCGCGCGCGAACTGCTCGGCCGCACGCTCGCCCGTATCCACCAGGTGGGCGCGCGAGCGGCGTTCGCGCGCCGCCCGGCGATCGATCCGGAGCGCTACGGGCAACAGGCGCAGCGTGCGCTGCTCGCCTCGGCGCTGCTGCCGGAGGCGCTCACGGATCAGTACACGCGCCTCAGCGATCAGCTGCTGCAGCGCATCGAGCGGGTGTACGAGGAGGTCGCCCCGGTGCGCACGATTCGGGTGCACGGGGACTGTCACCTGGGCAATCTGCTCTGGGCGGAGCAGGGGCCGCGCTTCGTGGATCTCGATGACTGCGCCATGGCGCCGCGCATCCAGGACCTGTGGATGCTGCTCTCGGGCGAGCCGGCCGAGCAGCAGGCGCAGTGGGTCGAGCTGATGGCCGGGTACGAGCAGTTCGCGTCCCTGGATTACCACGAACTGCGCCTGATCGAGCCGCTGCGAGCGCTGCGGATGCTGCACCATGCGGCCTGGGTGTGCGAGCGGTGGACGGACCCTGCGTTCCCGCGTGCGTTCCCCTGGTTCGGCGAGCCGCGCCACTGGGAGGGGTACCTGCGGGATCTGGCCGAGCAGCTCTCGGCCATCGACGAGCCGCCGCTGCTGGCACGCTGACGGCGGTATCCCCACGCGCGGCACCAGGAATGAATGAGCCGAGCGGCGCTCGACACGAAGTCTTCGCCCGCACCGCCGCGCGATGTGTGAAGAGAGTGCTCATGAGGCGCTGGCGCACGCCCGATGCTCGGGGGGCGCAGGCGCTCGCGCCATCGCGAGGCGCCGGCACCTGGGATAGGGGAGGGGAACTCTGGGGCGCGTGTGCGTATCGCGGGCCGTCGGATCCCCCAAAGCGTTCTGCACGCCGCTGTGAAAACTCCCGGACGTGTCGCGAAATTTTACATACCCCTCTGCGTTCCGCGAGACCTGAACCATAGGTCTAGGATTTTCAACAATAAATTTTTGAGGTACGGAAGTTGCAGCGCGGTTGCGTTCGGTATGACCGTGCCGCGTGATGCGCGCAAAACTCAATCGTGGAGGCGCTCAATGATGAGAAAAATAACCGAGGGTATGGTGCTCCTGGGCAGCTCCATCGTCTTCTCCGTTCTCGGCCTGGCCCCTGCGGTGGCCTACGCCACTCTCCTGCAGACGCAGCGTGACACCTCATTCACCCTGAATTTTGGCCCCGATTTCTCGCAGGCGCAGATGACTTACAGCAACAGTATGACCGTGACCGGAGCCGGAAGCTTCGGTACGAGTTTGGGTTTCAATTACGTACCGGTGCCCGGGAGTTTCGTGCTGACCGGTGATGCGCAACTGGGCAGCGGTTCGCTACCCAATCCCCTGCCGTCTTCGTTGCCGTTGAATGTGACCGGGGATTGGCGGTTCATGTACCAGACGCTGGCGACCCCTGTCGGTCCCAGCACGAATGAACAGAATCATCTGGTGACCCTGCCGTTCCAGGGATTCGATGCGCTGGACTTGGTTGCCAATCCGTTTGGTTTCCTCGATCCGGGCGGTACGTTTAATGTTTCCGTGGTGATTCCCGGCAACTTCTCGGCGAGTGGTGCCGTCGCGGGCGGGCACGAGTTAGTCAACATCAATCCGGCGTTCAGTATTACTAATAATTTCGTCTACAACGCCAGTACGAATACCACGCTGTTTTCGGCTACTGATTCGAATTGGCAGTCTCCGGCCGTGGACCTTAAGCTCGGCTTGTTCGAGACTCCCACGAGTTCGGTACCGGAACCCGCGAGCGGTGTGCTCTTTGGGGCGGGCCTGCTCGGGATGCTCTGGGTCATGCGCAAGCGGCGATCCGCCACGATCCGGTCCTGACCCCCACCCGCCGAATGGGCAGTCTCTTCTGGGGGGGCGCCCCCAGAGGTCGGCGGACGGGCCGTGCGCGCTGCGCATGCTTCACCATGCGGCATGGGGGTGCGAGCTCAGGTCCGCCCTGGTCTTCCCACACGCCTTCCCCTGGTTTGGCGAGCCGCGCCACTGGAAGGGGTACCTGCGAGATCTGGCCGAGCCGCTCGCTGCCGTCGATGAGCCGCCGCGGCTGGCGCGGTAATCGGGTCGTGGTGGGGCTTGACGGGCATGAGGCCAGGGGCGGCACGTCCCAAAAAGGCGGTTCCGGCGTTCACGAGTGAGGCTGAGGAACGGGAGTTCTGGGAAACGCACGAATCTACCGAGTACGTGGACTGGAGCCGTGCGGAACCGGTCCGGTTGCCGAATCTGAAACCATCGACGCAAACGATTTCGCTGCGATTGCCGCTCGGGCTGCTGGAGCGCATCAAGATTGAGGCCAACCGCAGGGATATGCCCTATCAATCGCTGATCAAGGCGTGGCTTTCCGATCAGGTGCGTAGGCCCTGAAACACCGCCTCTGAGTCCGTCAGCCCCTGGCGAAGGGTCACGGGATGCGCAATCCCTGTACCTGGGGTCGAACGCGGCGAGCATTCAAGGTGCATTCGCGCCTCCCGGGGCTCCCTGATTTCAGAAAAACGCGCCGAATTTCACGGTTTTACACCCTGCGGGATGCGCGTCTTGGGCCGGACGCGCTACTGTCGGCGGCATAAGAAGCCCTAGGGTGGGCGCCACAAAGGCACCGAGCCATGCAGACTGGGAGAGACCGCTATGGGGCAGCGCCGAGGCGCCCTCGCGTCGCCGAACCGCGCGCCCTGCGGCGCGGGCCTGAGCGTATCTGAGTCCCACCACTGACGCACCCGAGTGCTCATGCCTTCCCCCGACCGAGACGCGTCGCCGTCCGAGAGTACCCAGGTGCTCTCCACTGCCTCGACCACGATCGTGCGGGCAGAGCTCGGCGTGGCTGCGGACGTCGGTCTGCATCCGCAGGTTCGCTCCCTGGTCCGCGAGGCCTCACTGCGCAGCGGGGCTGAGGCGCCGGATCTCACCGTCGTCCTGAATCTCGTCAGCCAGCAGTTCGAGGCCATGGATGCCGAACGGCGCGGCATCGTGCAGTCGATGCGGCTGATGGCCGATGAGGCCGCGGAGCTCGCCTACCGGGCACACGAGTCGGAACTCACCGAGCGCGTCGCGCGCGCCGAGCGCGAAGTATTCGAGCAGCTGACCGCGAACGTCCCGCTCGCGCAGGCGCTCTCGTCCGTCACGCATTTCATCGAATCGGTGGGTGTCGGTACCCTGGGGGCGATTTCGGTGCTCGCCCCGGAGGGGCACTCGTTCGAGTATGTCGTCGCCCCGAAGATGAGCGCGACGCTGCGCGCCGCGCTCGAACACAGCGCCATCGACATCCGCAACGGCTCGTGTGCCGCGGCGGTATGCCTCGGCCGCCAGGTGCTGGTGGCGGATGTGGCCAAGGATCCGTTCTGGGAGCGGCATCGCGAGCAGGCCCGCGCCGCGGGACTCAATGCCTCCTGGTCGACGCCGATCAAGGACGCCGACGGGCGGGTGTTGGGGTGCCTTGGGGTGTATCACTCCACCGCGGGGCTGCCGGGGCAGCGGGAGCTGCGCATCCTCGCTCATGCGGCTCAGATTGCCGGCATCGCCATCGCGCGCCGCCTCGCCGAAGAGGCGCTGCGCACCAGTGAGGCGAAGTACCGGGGTCTCTTCGAGAGCATCGTCGAGGGCGTGTACCAGAGCGGACGGGACGGGCGACTGAAGTCCGTGAACCCGGCGTTCGTCGCCATTCTCGGCTACGAGCACGCCGAGCAGCTCTACGCCATGCGCGACGTCTCGACGCTCTACTGGAACCCCGAGGACCGTGCCCACTTCATTCACCAAGTCGAAACGCAGGGCGAGATCCGCAACGCCGAGTTCGTCCTGCGCCGCAGCGACGGCCAGCCGGTGGTGGTGTTCGAAAATGCGCGCGCGGTGCGCGATGCGTCGGGGCGGATCGTCAGCTACGAAGGCGCGATTACCGACATCACCGAGCGCAAGCGCGCCGAGCAGCAGATCTTCGCCGAGAAGGAGCGCGCGCAGGTGACGCTGCAGTCCATCGGCGATGCGGTCATTAGCACCGACGCCGAGGGACACATCGATTACATCAATCCGGTCGCGGAGAATCTCACCGCCTGGCGGCTCGATGAGGCGCGCGGCCGTCCGATCGGCGAGGTGCTCACGTTGATCGATGAGGTCAGTCGCGATCCGATCGACAACCCACTGCTGTGCGTGCTCGGCAAGGCGCGCCGCAATGCCGCCACTGAGCAGGCCGTATTGGTGACGCGCGCCGGCCATGAAGTGGCGATCCAGGAGAGCGCCGCGCCGATTTGCGACCGCTCCGGTCGGGTGATCGGTGCGGTGATGGTGTTCCATGACGTGACCCGGGAGCGGCGGCTGAAGCGGGCGCTTTCGTACCAGGCCAGCCACGATGCGCTCACCGGCCTGATCAACCGCCGCGAATTCGATAATCGCCTGCATGCGACGGTGTTGACGGCCCAGCGCGGGGAGGGCGTGCACGCGCTGCTGTACGTCGATCTCGATCAGTTCAAGGTGGTCAACGATACCTGCGGCCACCAAGCCGGCGACCGACTGCTGCGCGACGTCACCGGACTGCTGCAGTCGCGAGTCCGCGCCGCAGACACGATCGCGCGTCTCGGCGGGGATGAGTTCGGGGTGCTGCTCGAGAACTGTACCGTGGAGCAGTCCACGCGCATCGCTGAGAGCGTGCGTCAGGCCATCCGCGATTTCCGCTTCACCTGGGGCGCCACGACGCTGTCGGTGGGCGCGAGCGTCGGTATCGTGCAGATCAGCTCCGACACCGAGAGTGTCGCGAATGTGATGAGTGCGGCCGACATCGCCTGCTATGCAGCCAAGGATGAGGGCCGCAATCGCATTCATCTGTACGAGGCGGATGGCTTGAGTCATCCGCGCCATCGCGAGATGCACTGGGTGGCGCGAGTGACGCGTGCCGCGGAGGAGAATCGGCTCGAGCTGTACTTTCAGCCGATCCGACCGGTCACCGAGCGGCCCGGTCCCTCGTTCAACGAATTGCTGGTGCGCCTGCGCGATGACGATGGGCGGCTGGTGCCGCCCGGGGAATTCATCCCGGCCGCCGAGCGCTACAACGTGATGTCGGTGATCGACCGCTGGGTGGTCAGTTGCGCGATCCGGTGCCTCACCGAATGGCGTGAGCAGGGTAAGGCGCTGCCGCTGCTCGCGGTGAATCTCTCCGGGACCTCGCTGAACGATCAGTCATTCATCGACTTCGTCATGCAGCACGTCGAGGACACCGCGCTCGCGGGCGCGCTGTGCTTCGAGATCACGGAGACTGCGGCCGTGACCAATCTCTCCAATGTCGCCTTCGTCATGCGCGAGTTGAAGACTCGCGGCTGCAAGTTCTCGCTCGATGATTTCGGCACCGGACTCTCCTCGTTCATGTATCTGAAGAGCCTGCCGGTGGATTACCTGAAGATCGACGGCCAGTTCGTGCGGCGCATCGCGGATGATCCGGTCGACCGCAGCATGGTGGAGGCGGTCTGCAAGGTCGGCCGCACGCTTGGCATCGAAACGGTCGCAGAGTGCGTGGAAGTGCAGTCGGTGCTCGATGAGCTCGGGCGCATCGGGGTCGATTTTGCGCAAGGTTACTTCGTCGCCAAGCCCGAGCCGATTGGGCAGTTGCAGCTTTGAGCACGCGGTGTCGTCAGGGATGGCCAAATCCGGCGCTCCAGAGCATCGAGTCCGGTCCTCGAGCGTTGCGTGTGGTTTCGACGGACGTGCACCTGAAGGTGTGCCGCGGTACAGGCGTTTTCAATGATGAAGCGATCGGTCAATATCATCGGCTGGGACAACGGCGGCGGGTTGAGTCGCGATATTGCGCTGCTGCGGGAGGTGCTCGAGGCAGAAGGTTGCAGGGTTTTTCTCAACCGGCGCTACTGCGGTGTGCAGACTCTGTCGTTCGCGGCTCGGGCCGGGATGCGCTTGCACGCCAGTCGCTTTGGCAAGGCGGTCTCACGGGCGGGTGTCCGTCCGCCATATGAGCTGAATATCCATCTGGAGGAGTTACAGCCGGGGTACTTCTGGCTCGCCCGGCGTAATGTCCTGATTCCGAATCAGGAGTGCTTCGCCTCGACCTCGATGGCGCACTTGGCGGGGATCCCTGAGGTATGGGCGAAGACGCGCCTGGCGCATCGTCTGTTTTCACAACTCGGGTGCGCGGTGCACATGCTCGGGTGGACCAGCGAGGATCGACGGGTGCCTGGGTTGACCGGTCCGAAGGCGGAGGTGGGTTTGCACGTTGCCGGCTCCAGTACGGGCAAGGGAACTGACGCCGTGCTCGATGTCTGGGCCCGAAATCCGGGCTGGCCGCTCTTGCGGGTGTTGCGGCGGCCGCATAATTATTTCGGCCGCACTCTGCCTTGGCGTGAGCGCGCGCCGGTGTCCAACATCGAAATCGTGACCGAGCGCATGGACGAGGAGACGCTGCGACGCTTGCAGAGCAGTAGCGCCCTCTATCTGTGCCCGAGCGAGGCGGAAGGGTTCGGCCACATTATCCTCGAGGGCCTGAGTGTGGGGGGCGTGATCATCACGATTGATGCCCCGCCCATGAATGAACTCGTGACGCCGGATACGGGCCTGCTGGCGGAGGTCGAACGCACAGAGCCCATGGGCATCGGGAAGCGTTACTTCGTCAATCACGACGATCTGGAGCGCAAGATTCGCCGCGCCCTGTCAATGTCGCAGACCGAGCGAGAGGCGTTCGGGCAGGCGGCGCGAGCGCGTTTCGAAGCGATTGATCAGGCGTTTCGCGTCAGGATCAAAGAGTCTGTCAATGCCATCTTCGACGGGCGGCCTCGTGAACCGGCAGACACGTCGAGCGCGCTCAGCCAACCGGATGCGGGTCGGGACTGAAGCGGAAAGGTGTCTCGGACGAAGATGCTCCGCCACTGAGTGCTGCAGCGTGGCCCGCGTGACGCTCAGCGCGCTGGCGGAGCGGGGGGCCTTGAGCGCTGAACCCGTGCGGTGGCAGGCGTGGCGGCCGATCAGGTTTCGCGCCGGCCAACGAAAACGGGTCGGCCGACAGTGCCGGCCGACCCGCTGCAGCCCGATCCGCGCGGATCGATGCAGATTCGCGCTAATCAGCCGCGCTGACGGCGACGAGCGCCGAGCGCGAGCCCCACGGCGGCGAGTCCCGCGGCGAGCAGTGCCAGTGAGCCCGGCTCCGGCGTCTGGGTCGCCGGCGCGGTGGCGCTGAGGTTCGTCACGAGCACGTTCCCGGCGGGCGCCGACGGATTGTCGGCCGTGATCACCAGGTAATTCTGGGTCAGCCCAGTGAGCGCGATGTTCTGCAGCACACCACCGGTGTTCGACGTGACCGCCGCCAGCCGTGACAGATCGCTCGGGTTGAACCAGTAGTTGCCCACGGTGCCGCTGAGCGCAGTGCTCGGCGAAAACACGTCCACCTGGCCGCCTTCACCGCTCTGGATCGAGCCGATACCGAGTGAGAAGCTGGTGTAGCCGCCCTGGAGCAGGTTGCTGATGTCGAGGACCAGCCACTCGTTCGAGGCGATCTCCAGGGAGCTGCCGTTGCTCGCCGTGTCGCTGCCCGAGGCCACACCGAGGCCCACTTCGGCACTGCCGGCGGCGCCGAAGCGCTGCGAGACATCGCTATTGCCCTGCCACGCGCCCACCTCGTTGAGGGCGAAGGACAGCGCCGTCAGGGTGATGCCGTTCGAGGTGTAGGTCTGGGTGTTGCTGCCGAGAATGCAATTGCCCGTCGTGCAGGTTGCGCCATTCGCGGCGAGCGAATTGAAGTCGTAATTGACGGTCATGCTGCCGGCGAGGGCTGCGCTGGTGGCGAGCAGGCTGGCGGCCAGGCCGCCGGCGAGGAGCGCGGCGTGGCGGACGTGGGATCGAGTACGCATCGTGATCTGTCTCCGTGTTTTACTTTATCCCCGTCGCCGTCCTGAATCCGGTGGGACCGTACGCGGTCCGCACGCTTCGGGGGCGCCTGGGGGGCGAGGAGACGCTAGCAAGAGCTGTGCCGATCTAGAATTTCGAATAAAAACAAATAGATGAAGAGTCATGATTTTCGGCTCTGGGAGGCGATGTAAACTTTTTCGACAGTTTTCGCGGTCACCGCGGCCGGTCGGCCGGGGGAGCTCTCGAGGTCTTCTGCCCCCCGGCACAGCCGCCAGCGCGTCCCCGGTGTCCCGGTTTACACTGTAACCTGGAGCAGCCTGCGTTCGGCCCTGGGGGTTGGGCGGGCAAAGGACGGGAGGAACGACATGCTTCGCCAGAAAAGACACCGCCGCGCGCTCTGGGCCGCGGCCTTCGCGGCGGCCCCCATCGGGGCCCACGCCGGACCCGTGGCGCCGAGCGCGACCTGCACGACGCAGGGGGAGCTCAGCACCCTCCAATGGGGCCAGGGCCCGACCCTGACCGGCAACGGTTCGGTCATCGCGGCGACGGAGAGCGGCGGCTACAACATCAACCAGACCAAGGGCACGGGCGGTTCTCAGCCGCTGAACGTGCCGTTCGTCTGCGGCTTCGACCTCACCAAGGTCAAGAGCGACACCGGTGCCGTGACGCCCGGCGCGAACGTCTTCGCCACCGCCACGCTGAACTCGGGCAGTGCGTTCGCGATCGATTTCGGGGCCTTCAGTGGCCGCGGCATCCTGCACACCAAGGAGCGGGTGGATTACACCCCGGTCCTCTCGGCCGCATCGTACTCGCTGTCCGGGTATGGTCAGATCGCCACCAAGGGTGTGGTCTCCGGCCGCACGGTGGTGACGGACTTCAACCTCTATCTGAACGGCACCAATCCGTATACCGAGCTGCCGCTCGTTCGGGACTACCTCGGCGTGCAGGTGATTTCGGGGGCGAGTGTGATCGGGAGCAACGATCGGTTCTTTATCGGGAGCTTCGAGGGTTCCACGACCTCGCAACTGGTGTTCGACCCGTCGTTCTCCGGCACCGCGACGGTCAATCTGCTCACCTCGCCCGATCCGGCGCTGACGGGGGCGTCCTCCTCGGTGCCCGAGCCCGGCACGCTGGCGCTGCTCGGTGCGGGCTTCATCGGACTGCTCGCGGCGTTGCGCCGGCGTAAGCGGCCCGAGGATCGAGAGTCGGAGGTTTGAGCAGCCGGAGTCCGTACGACGAGCTGCACTACCCGGGGAAGTTCTACCCCCAAGGCGCTCCGAGTCGCATCGCCACGGCGGCCACCCTGTTCGGGGTGCGAGCGCCGCCGCTCGCCACCAGCCGTATCCTCGAGCTCGGGTGCGGGGAGGGCGGACACCTCGTGCCGATCGCGGCGGCCTATCCTCAGTCGAGCTGCCTCGGCATCGACTCCTCCGCGAGCGCGATCGAGCGAGCGCGCGACTATGCCGAGCGCGGCGGCGTGAGCGCTTGCGAATTCCGGGCCGAAGACGTGCGGTCGTTCCCGGAGGATGCCGGGCAGTTCGATTACATCCTCGTCCACGGCGTGTACTCCTGGGTTCCGGAGGCGGCGCAGCAGGCGATTCTCTCAATCTGTGCCCGGCACCTGAAGCCCGAGGGTCTCGCCTACCTCAGTTACAACGCCTACCCCGGCGGGCACGTGCGCCAGATCCTGCGCGACCTGAGCGTGTTTCACACCAAGGACATCGCCGACCCGCACGAGAAGGTGCGCGAGGCGCGCCAGGTGTGCGAGTTCATCATCGGGGCGATGCCGCCGAACACGCTCGAGCGGCAGCTGTTCGGGCGCCTGCTCGGCGCCTACAACGATTCCGATGCGCTGATCCGCTACGATCTGCTCGCCGAGGAAAACGAGCCGGTCTACTTCCTCGACTTCATGGACGGGGCGCGTGCGCTCGGGCTGCAATTCGTCGCCGAGTCGGGGTTTGCGGCCCGGGAACGGCCGCGCCTGCCCGAGCCGGTGCAGCGCTGGCTCGAGGCGATCCCGGATCGCCTGGTGCGCGAGCAGTATCTGGATTTCATCGGCTGCAGCGGGTTTCGACAGAGCATCCTTTGTCGCTCGAACCGTTCGGTCGAGGCGCGTCCCTCGGCCGCGACGCTCGCGCAGGTGTACCTGCGCAGCTCCCTCGGGGCTGTGCCGGAGGCGGTCCTGACGGACGAGAGTGCCGTGACGTTTCGCGACGTCTTCGGGCGCGAGCTCACCTGCAGCGAGCCGGTCCCGAAGGTCCTCTACGCCGAGCTCGGTGCGGTGTTTCCGGAGGCGCTGGCGTATCCGCAGCTGCGCGCCCGGATCGAGGCGCGGCTCGCCGCCGCCGCGCCCATCGATGCGCTCACCGAGGGCAAACTCGTGAGCCTGCTGCTGCAGTCCGAAGACACCGGGGCGCTGGAGATGTACGCCGAGCCGCCGAGCTTCGTGCTCGCGGCGGGCGCGCAACCGCAGGCGAGCGCCGTGGCGCGTCTGCAGGCCGAGCGCGGCGAGGCGCTCACGGTGCGCGGGGCCTCGGGCCTGCTGGCCGCGGATGCGACGCTGCGCGCGCTGGTCGGCCTGCTCGACGGGGATCGGGATGCGGCGCGCTTGGAGCGAGACTGGCTGCGCGCGATCGGGGTGAGTGAGGCACCGCACCCGGGGGCGCTCGAGCGCGCGCTGCGCCTGTTGGCCGGGCAGGGGCTGCTCGTCGCCTGAGCGATGCGCGGCGAACGGGTCTGACGATCGGTCGCGGTCCTACGAGTCGCAAGGGAACGGGCTCAGCGCGAACGCCCGTTCGAGGTCAGGCCGGAGCGGGGAACGGCGGATCGCCGGGGACGCCGTCGGACGGCGCCCTGGCGTCAGCTGGCGGGGCAATCTTCATCGAACCGTTCAGGCCGCTGATGCACCAGACCTCGAGTCCGCCACACGGGCGAAACGCAATGACACAGGTCCGTTTTCGGGTTGATTTTGCCGCCGGGTGCTCGATCGGTCCGGGCAAGGTGGAGCTGTTGGAAGGCATCGAGCGTACCGGCTCGCTGCGCCAGGCCGCGCGCGGCCTTAAGATGAGCTACCGGCGGGCCTGGCTGCTGCTCGATCAGCTCAATCATTCCTTCGCGACGCCGGTCACGACCGCCACCGTGGGCGGCTCGGGCGGCGGGGGAGCGGCGCTGACGCCGTTGGGTACAGCACTCATCCGCGCCTACCGCGCGTTCGATCGCGAAGTGCAGGCGCTCGCGAGCCAAGCGCTCGCTCCGATCGCCTCGTGCGCCAAGGCCCCATCGCCGTCTCAGGCCCGGCGCCGGCCGAATCGGCAGCGCCGGCGGCTGTCGCGCGCCCGCGCTGCGGATCGCGCCGAGTGATTCGGGTCGCGCCCCGGACACCGGCCCGAATCCCCCTCACTCGGTTGAACCCGGCGAGGATCCAATGCACGGATGCGTTCGCAGGGTTCTGCTATCTTTCGTGATATACGAATGAATATGACCGATCCTCGGGATGTCGAGGGTGCCGGCGCGCCCGGAGGATCCCGGGAGACGCCCCGGCTCCGTTTTCGCGTAGAGGGAGTGGGCGGAAACGGTGTGCGGTGGCCCTGACACGTCCGAGGACTGTCAACGGGGAGTCTTCATCTCGCAGTGGCTCCTCGGTGGTATAGTTGCCACGTGACTGCGAAGATGACATCTCATCTGGAAATGATCGCGGGGCACTTGAACGCGCCGTACGGGCGTGTACTGTCTACGGCCGATCTGGCTCTCGCATTGCGCTCGGGGTCAGTGGCGGGTATCGGATCCGATCTCAGTCGAGCGCTCCTGATGTCGCTGTTTGTCGAGTGCCCGCCGCAGTCCATCTTATTAGCTGCCCTGCAGGTCGGTGGCACGTGGCTCACGGTCCGCTCCCTGTACCAGGAAACCGTGGCGAACGGCATGCAGCGCGCGAAGGCATGGGAAAGTGCCGCGTGATAACCCAACAGGAAATCCGTCAATTCAAGGAACACGGCTCGTGGCGCGAGCTCGTAGCGCTGGCAGCCGAGATTGCCGCGGATGCCGAGAAACATGCGGGCGGAGCGTCCATGAACCCGCTGATGGGTGGGGGAACGCGACTCATGCTGGCCCTTGATCATCGGATCAGCGATGACGTTGACTTATTCATCCATGATGCTCAGTGGATCGGATTCCTGACGCCGCGGCTCAATGAGGCTCTCGAGGATCGTTTGAGCGGCTACGAGGAAGACGCCACGTGGGTGAAACTCAAACACCCGTACGGGGAAATCGACTTCATCGTCAGTGGTTCATTGCTGAATCGGAAGTCCGAGTGTGACCCCACGCTGCCGTTTGCGCTCGAACCTGTCGAAGAGGTCATCGCGAAGAAACTCTTCTACCGGGGCTGGACACTGACCGCGCGCGACCTCTTCGACTGGAAGACGGTGAGCGAGCACCCGCAGTATCGACACGTTCAGGACGTGCTCGCCACGGTGTTAGGGGCCGATCGACTCGCATTGCTGTCCGCATCCGTCGAGAAATTGAGCGCTCTGCCTCAAGCCGCAACGCAATGGCAGGCGATTCGCGCAGCCGACCTTCCCGCCCTTCCCGAGGCCATTAGGTGGGCCAGGGTTGAACTCCAGTCTCTTGCCGAGCGGGCCGAACGGAGGGTCGAGGCGGCCGAGGATCGCGATCTCTGCGAGCACACCGGGCGGTAAGTCCCGTGTCCCGCCCCTCGGAGAGCCGCCGATCCTGAGTCGGTGCCAGCGACTGCGCCGAGCGCGGTATCGATCAGGGCGCCGTGCGCCTATCGGCCGAGGACGTGCTCCTCCCCACCAGGCTCAATGTCCTCCCCATCAATCAGCCCTTTATCATGCGCACCCGCATCGGTGATGTCCTGCTCGAGGACCCGGAGATCGAGGTGAGCGGCGAGGCTCAGGGCGCATGCACAGGTATCCGACCGTAAATCTGCGTGAGTCGGATGATGCCGGTTCCGGCGGGACGCCGCGTCACACATTGACGTAGGAGTGTGGCAATGGCGAGGAACCGCCTTGCACCTTCCGCGCCGGGACGACATCTGAGCCTGGTGGGCCGAACATTGGGCGTCCCAGCGTACCGATTGCCTCGTGCGCCGAGCCCCCATCGCCGTTTCCGACCCGGCGCCGGCGGCTGTCGCGCACCCGCGCTGCGGACCGCGCCCGACGTGCCCCGGAGACCGGCCCGAATCCCGGTCACGCGGTTGAGCCCGGCGAGGATCCACTGCACGGATGCGTTCGCAGGGTTCTGCTATCCTTCGTGATATACGAATGAATATCACGAATCCTCGGGATGTTGAGGGTACCGGCGCTTCGCCGCAGGATCCCGGGAGACGCCCCGGCTCCATTGCCGCGTAGACGGAGTGGGCGGAAACGGTGTGCGATGCCCCTCACGCCAGAGGACCGTCCGACCCCCGACGTCTGTGGTTTCGCGGTGCCGTGGGAGTGGGGCGCCGTCCGCCGGAAGCGGCGTGCAGCGTGATGTCGGGTGGCGCCTGCGCCCGAGCGGATCGCTGGGACTCGATATATCCCACTGAATATTACGCGGGGGGCGGGGGGAGAGAAGCAAATGCAGAACACCAAAGGCTCGTACGCCGCACGGTGTCCGTTCGTGATGGGGTTTGCGGCAGTGGCGGTGTTCGCCGCCGCCCCGCGCGCGCAGGCCGCCCGGCAGACTCCCCGGCACCGCACCGCGGCCGCGAATGCCCGTCTCAGAAAGGTGGTCGTGCTGGGATCGAGAGAATCCGCCGTCACGGTCGCCGCCAGCTCGGTCCCGGTGCAGCGCGTGAGCGCGTCTGCGCTCAGCGCAGCGGCGGGCAATGCCAGCCTGGTCGCGGCGCTCGCCCAACTCGTCCCGGCCTTCACCGCCCAGCCCTTCGGCAATGACATGGCCGGACAGACGCTGCAGGCCCGGCTGCGCGGGCTGAGCTGCAACGATGTGCTGGTGCTCGTCAACGGCGAGCGGCGCCATACCACGGCGAACATCGAGGTGGACAGCGGCCCCTATCAGGGCTGTGCCGGCACCGATTTGAATTTCATTCCCGTCGCGGCGATCTCGCGCATCGAGGTGCTCAATCAGGGCGCGGCGGCCCAGTACGGCAGCGGTGCGATCGCCGGCGTCATCAACGTCATTCTGAAGAAGCGCGCGTCCGGCGGCACGCTCAGCGGCACTTACGGCGGGGACATGGATGGTGGTGGCCTGACCGGTGACGTGTCGGTCAACGTCGGTTTCGCGCCGCTCCCGCACAGCTACCTGAACGTGACGGCAGAGGTGCATCACCACGGCAGCAGCAACCGCAGCGCCATCGACGAGCGCGTCATCAATCCGGCGAACCTCGCCACCTACCCGGATTCGAACATGCGGGACGTCGCGGGCTACCCTTACCTCGGCGCCGAGGAGGGCGACGGGCAGTACGATCTGAAGCTCTTTGAGCTCAATTCCGGGTTCTCCCTCCCCGACGGCCTGCACCTGTATGTCTTTGGCACCTACGGCTTGAAGCGCGCCCAATCCTTCCAGAAATACCGCCTGCCAAGCGCCCTCTCGTATACCGATCCGCTGACCGGTGCGGTCACTTATCCCTTTCCGTTCGGCTTTGTTCCGCTCGAGGCCAGCCGCGAAACGGATGACTCGCTCACCGCGGGTCTGAAGGGTACGGGTTCCCGCTGGCATTGGGATCTCAGCAGCACGTACGGCCGCGATCGCTTCGTTGCCGAGACGCTCCATTCGGCCAACGCCGCGGTTTACTCCGCGACCGGACGGCCTACGCCGTTGAACTACTATGACGGCTATCTGCAAGCGACGCAGTGGACGTCGAACCTCGACGTGGACCGCGATTTCGCGGTCGGGCTCGCCGGTCCGCTGAACGTCGCCGCCGGTGTGCAATACCGCGAGGACAGCTACGGGATTGGCGCCGGAATTCCGATTTCGTATCTCGACGGCGGCGCGCAGGGCTACCCGGGGTTCACGCCGAGCGATGCCGGAACGCATCACCGGCGCACCGAGGCGCTGTATGTCGAGGTCGCGGCGCGCCCCGTGCAACCGCTGCAGCTCGATGCGGCCGGCCGCTACGAGCATTACAGTGATTTCGGCTCGGCCACCGTCGGCAAGTTGACCGGCCGATACGAGGTGACGCGGCGCGTCGCCCTGCGCGCCACCCTCAGCAGCGGCTTTCGCGCCCCCGCCCTGGCCGAGGAGTACTACTCATCCACGAACGTGACGCCGACCAGCGCGTTCGTGCAGTTGCCGCCGAACTCCCCCGGGGGCCGGCTGCTCGGGCTCGGCACCGGTCTGCGGCCTGAGCACTCCGTGCAATACAGCGTCGGACTGGTCTGGCAGCCCAGCTCGCGAGTGATTGGCACCCTCGATGTCTATCGGATCAATATTACCAACCGGATCGTCGCTACCGGCAATCTGTACGGTACGCTGAACGGCGTCGCGCAACCGTCTGCGGCCGCGATCAACGCGGCCATCGCGGCCAACGGCAATCAGCTCGATCCGACCGTGCTGAAGACCGGCAGCACCGGGGTCACGCTGTTTACCAACGGCATCGACACTTGCACTCAGGGCGCGGACTTGACCTTCGATGTTCCGCAGCAGTACGCCTTCGGGCGGATCGATTGGTCGGTCGGCGCGAATGTCAATCAAACCGTGATCACCCGGATGCCGGGCACCCCATCTCGGCTGGCGGGACAGACGCTGTACGACGCCACGGCCGTGTCGGATTTGACGACGGCGAGCCCGCGGTACGTGATCGATCTCGGCGCGCGCTGGCAGGTTCGCAAGCTCACCGTCGATCTGACGGAGCAGATCTACGGACCGAGCTCGGAGTGGGAGAGTGACGGCGGTGATCATCCGGCGAACGTGCCGCAATACTTCAAGACGACGATCGCCACCGCGGCGCTGACCAATCTGAGCATTGGGTATCGCCTGACTCACCGACTGGCCGTGCGGATCGGAGCCCAGAACCTCTTCAACCGCTACCCGACTCGATACAACCGCACGCTGCTCGCGCACTATGACTCGTTCAAATACGGCGACACCCTCGGGGTGTTCCAGTACCCGATGTTCTCGCCGTTCGGGATCAATGGCGGGTATTACTATGTGCGCGCCACACTCGGGCTTTGACCTGCGGTCGCGACGAAGTGTCGCGTCGCGTCGGACAGCTGAGCGAATTGCTCATCGCTCATCAGTTCCTCGCCCCCGATCGGCGCCAGCATGCTCAGCGCGCGCGCGTTTGGGGTCGTCGAACCTGTGCACCATGTCCCGGCTGCGTTCGTCCATGCGCCGGGAGACCTCGAGGTCGCGCGGGTGCAGGCTTCGGGTGCCGTCGTGAGCCGTTCGCTCGGCTCGCGGCACCCAAAAATGACGCTGCAGACCGTCGCGGCCGACGTGAATTTCGATTGGGGGGTGACGACGGTCATGCGGGAGTGCGGGTGGCTTGCGCACCGTCAATCATCCCAAGGTGTGCAGGTCAGAACGCCTCGGGCAGGCATGCGACCCCGGATTTCTCGGCCGCGGCGCGCAGCGGTTTGTCGAGTGTGGCCCAAGGCACGTTACGGCGCATCGCGAGTTCCAGATACGCGCGGTCGTAAGAGCGTCAGTCCCTGCGTCTTCGCCAGATTCAGGCTGACGGTGGTGGCTCGGCCAGCGGTTTGCGGATCCGTTTCGATCGGCAGCGCATCGAGGAGGGCCAGAAAGTGGCTCGAATCGGCCACGGTCGCGCGCTTGCGCCGCTCCGCCATGAGCAGCGTGTGACTGACCTCCAGCATCCCATGAGCGGCAACGATGGCGTGCCCATCGCGATTGAGCTGATCGAGCAATTCATCGGTGGCAGCGGTGGCCTCGGCGGCGAAGAACCACGCAAGAGTGACCGAGGAGTCCAGAACGAACGCCAAGTTCAGCAGCGCCCCTCGTTGCGCCACTGCAGGAGTTCCTCAACGCGGGCGACTCTGCGCTTGCGGGTGGCGCGCAGCGTGGCAATGGACGCGTTGATGTCGCTTCGGGGCGCACGCCCTATCGGCACCAGCCGGGCCATGTCGGTAGGGTGTCGGCTGATGACGATTGCCTCACCCCGGCTGAACCGATCGATCAGCTCGGAGAGCTTGTTCTTCGCCTCGGCCAGGGGAATGGAAGGAGGGAGCAGGGTCACACGCTTAAGGAGTCTAGGCTCGGGCGAGACTCCTCCGGGAGCACCGGTCCCGCCAGAGCGACTGCGGCGCGGTACTCGACACGCTTTTGCCATCGGGCAGGTGCTGCGCACAACGGGGAGTCCTTGCATACGTATGCAGGCGAGGAGACGGAGATTCGTCACCCTTTATCCGGGGGACCCGGGCATACTCGGCGCACGCGTTCGGGTCGCTTTCGCGCCGACGCCCGGGGGGGCGGGCTGCGGCGGCGCCGCCAGGCGAGCGACCCGGAACGTGCACCGTCGCTGAGGATCTTTTGGGGGATCATTGATGAATAAAGGCAATACGGGCCTCGTGGTCGCGCTCACCTTCGTGGCGACCCTCGGGGGGCTGCTGTTCGGCTACGACACGGCCGTGATCTCCGGCGCCGTCAGCGCCATCGATCACTACTTCATCGACCCGCAGCACCTCTCGCAGACGGCTGCGAGCAGTCTGTCGGGCTGGACCATCTCGAGTGCGCTGCTCGGCTGCGTGATCGGCTCGGCGGTCGCCGGCTGGTTCTCCAACCGCTTCGGGCGCAAGGGCGGACTGATGGTCGCGGCCCTGATGTTCCTCATCGGCTCGGTGGGCTCGGCCGTGCCGGAGATCGGCCTCGGCACCATCGGCGCGATGGGCCCGGCAGCGCTCACCCCGTTCATCATCTACCGCATTCTCGGCGGCATGGGCGTCGGCATCGCCTCGATGATCTCCCCGCTGTACATCGCGGAGATCGCCCCGAGCGAGATCCGCGGCCGGCTGGTCTCCTTCAACCAGCTCGCGATCGTGATCGGTATCCTGCTGGTGTACTTCGTCAACTGGTACATCCAGTCCCTCGGCACCCCGCAGTGGTACTACGACACGGCCTGGCGGCTGATGTTCGCCTCCGAGGCGATCCCGGCGCTGCTGTTCCTCGCGCTGCTGAGCTTCGTGCCCGACACACCGCGCTGGTTCGTGATGCGCGGGCGCACGGACGAGGCCCTGACGCAGCTGACGCGCGTCAATGGCGCGGAGCGCGCCGGTACGATTCTCGAGGACATCAAGCGCTCGCTGCACGTGCGCAGCGAGAGCCTGCTCGCCTTCGGCACGCCGGTGCTGCTGATTGGCATCGCGCTGTCGGTGTTCCAGCAGTTCGTCGGCATCAACGCGGTGCTGTACTACGCGCCGCTGATGTTCAAGAACATGGGCGCCTCGACCGATTCGGCCTTCATGCAGACGGTCGTGGTGGGCGCCGCGAACGTGCTGTTCACCTTCGTGGCGATCGCCACGGTCGATCGGCTGGGGCGCAAGCCCCTGCTGGTGATCGGCTCGATCGCCATGGGGGCCTCGATGTTCCTGCTCGGCGGGCTGTTCGACGCGCGCGCCGTGGGTCTGTGGGCGCTGGTGGCGGTGGTGGCCTACATCGCCGGCTTCGCGCTCTCCTGGGGGCCGGTGGTCTGGGTGCTGCTCTCGGAGATGTTCCCCAATTCCATCAAGAGCAAGGCGATGGCGATTGCGGTCGCCGCGCAGTGGATCGCGAACCTGTTCGTGTCCTGGTCGTTCAAGGTGCTCGATGGCAGCCCCTGGCTGAATGCGCACTTCCACCACGGCTTCGCGTACTGGATCTACGGAGCGATGAGCGTGCTGTCGGCGATCTTCGTGGTGCGCTTCGTGCCGGAGACCAAGGGCCGCACGCTGGAGTCGATCCAGGAGCTGTGGCATCACCACCGCCGCGATGGCGCGGCGGTGAGGGTCGGCGAGTCGTGATCGGCTCGCCGGGGCGCCGCGCGGCGCCCCGGCGAGCGCTTCAGCGGCGCAGGCGCTGGCGGCGGCGGCGCACGTCGATGCGCTCGACGCCGATGTTGATGACCTTGAGCATGGTGTCGAAGGCGGCCTGCGCATCGGCGCGCTCGAGGGCCTCGACCACCGCCGCATGCGCGTTCACCGTGGTCTCGTGATCGCTCGGATCATCGATCGGCGAGCTGTGCATGAATGAGGCGATGAGCGCCGTCTCGATGACGCCGGCCACCGAGCGCATCATGGGGTTGCCGGTCGCATCCCCGATCACCAGGTGAAAATCCAGGTCCGCTTCGGCAAAGCTCTGGCGCGAGTGGCCGGCCCGGCTCATTTCCCGGATGCACTCGGTGAGGCGCGCCAGGTGCGCACTCGAGCGCCGCTCGGCGGCGAGCGCCGCGGCCGCCGGCTCGATGGCGCGGCGCACCTCGACCAGGCAGTGCATGAACCCGTCGTCGAAGCCCAAGCGCACCCGCCAGGCGAGCACGTCGGCGTCGAAATAATTCCAGTACACCCGCTCGCGCACCCGTGTGCCGACCCGGGTTTTGGAGACCACGAACCCTTTGGCCGCGAGCGTCTTCATGACCTCGCGGATCACGGTGCGCGAGATCTGGAAGCGCTCGATCAGCTGCGGCTCGGGCGGCATGTTCGCCCCGGGCGGGTATTGCCCCTGCAGCAACTCCATGCCGAGGGTGGCGGCGATCTGATCGTGGCTGGACTTGGCCCGCTCCAGAGCGAGGCGGCTCAGCCGCGGCAGCGGGGGCGATTGTGGCATGAACGCGGGTCGGACGGGCGAGTCAGGGTGCTCATGTGAATACGTGACCCCCCGTCACGCCGTAGAGAGCAGGATACGACCGTATAATACGGCCTCCCCGAGAGGCCCGACAAGCAAGGTGGTGCGCATGAGCGAGCAGGTCAAGATCGAGCGCCGCGGCGCGGTGTGCGAGCTGCAGCTGAACCGCCCCGAGAAGCGCAACGCGCTCACCCTGCAGATGTACCGCGCCCTCGCCGCGGCGCTGGCGGCAGCCGAGGGCGATCCCGAGGTGCGCGCGGTGCTGCTCTCGGGCGCCGGGGTCTCGTTCACCGCCGGGAACGATCTGAAGGACTTCCTCGCCGGGCCGTCCTTCGATGATCCGAGCCACCCGACGGTGCAGTTCGTGCGCGCGCTGCCGACATTTTCCAAGCCACTCGTCTGTGCCGTGCACGGCCCGACCGCCGGCATCGGCGTGACGCTGCTGCTGCACTGCGATCTGGTGCTCGCCGCCGAGCGCAGCACGCGCCTGATGCTGCCGTTCGTCGAGCTCGGGCTGGTGCCCGAGGCGGCGAGTTCGCTGCTGCTGCCGCGGCTGCTCGGGCCGCAGCGAGCCGCCGAACTGGTGCTGCTCGGCGAGCCGCTCGATGCGCGCACCGCGCACACCTACGGTCTGGTCAATCGCGTGGTGGACGACGAGGGACTGATGGATGAGGCGCGGACCGTGGCGGATGCGCTGGCGGCGAAGCCGCCGGAGGCGATGCGGCGTGCCAAGCGGCTGCTGCGGCTCGACCCGCACGGGGAGATCGGCCAGCGCATGGACGCGGAGGTCGAGCAGTTCACCGCGTGCCTCGCGGGCACGGAATTCTCGGCCGCGGCGCAGGCGTTCTTCGACAAACACCGCTGAGCGGACGGCCGGAGTGCGCGTCGGCGAGGGCCGGATCGCTGCGCCGAAGGCGGGCGCAAGCGCGGCCTGCGGCGCCGTCGGCGTACGTTGACGCCGGGCGCGGCGGCCGATAGGCTCGACTCACGCCAACATCGCGGGGGTGATGCGTGAGCTCAACCGTGCACGAGGGGCGCTGCTTCTGCGGCCAGGTTCAGTTTCAGGTGAGCGGGGATCCGGTGGCCATGGGGTACTGCCACTGCGACTCCTGCCGGCAGTGGTCGGCGGGCCCGCTCAACGCGTTCACGCTGTGGACCCCCGATGCGCTGCGCATCACGCGGGGCGCCGAGTCGATTGGCAGCTATCACAAGACGCCCAACAGCTACCGCAAGTGGTGTACGCAATGCGGCGGGCATCTGTTCACCGAGCACCCGGGGCTCGGGCTCACCGATGTCTACGCGGCGCTCCTGCCGACGCTGCAGTTCCGGCCAGCGGTGCACGTGCATTACCAGGAGGCGGTGCTGCGCATCCATGACGGGCAGCCGAAGATGCGCGACCTCCCGGGGCAGATGGGCGGATCGGGCGAGACGCTGGCCGAGTAGGCGGGCTCAGCGCCCTGTGCCGCGGTGTCCTCAGCCGGCGAGCCAGGACACGGTGGCAATTCCGGCTGCCGTCATCGCCAGAGACGCGACGACGTGGGTGGCGATTTCGGTGAGCGCCCAGCCGGCGCGCCCGCCCTGCAGGTCGACCACCACCTCGGCGGAGAAGGTGGAGAACGTGGTGAGACCCCCGCAGAAACCCGTGATGATGGCCAGACGCCACTCGGCGGGCACTGCCGGGTAGCGAGCGAAGAAGGCGATGGCGCAGCCGATGACGTAGGCACCGATGATGTTCGCGGCCAGCGTGCCGGGCGGCAGGGAGGGGAACAGGTTGTTCAGCCGATTGCCGAGCCACCAGCGCAACAGCGCCCCGAGCGCCGCGCCGACGCCAATTGCTACGATCGATTTGCCCATGTCGAGTCCTGCCTCCGCGACGGCGCCACTGGCCGCCGAACCTCTCGTGCCGGTCGGTATGTTCACGGCTGATGCACCGTCCTGGCAAGACCTCCGTGTCGCGTCCCGGGGAGGAGATCTGTAGGGCTGTGAGTCGTGGCGTCGTGAGCGCTGCGGCCTACGGCCGCAGGTCGTCGCTCGCCTTGAGGTCATAGGTGCTGCTGCTGCGGCAGCAGCGGTGTCTCGCCCACTCGCTGATCGCCCTCGGAGCTGCCGGCATAGAACACCGTCCAGGGGTTCACCGGGTCGCCGATGAGCCACTGTGTGGCGAGGGTACCGGTGCGTACCGGGGTGCCGAGCGGGTAGAGCGCGACGCGGTGGTGCACGTCCTGGGCCTGAGCGATGGTATTGACGAACAGACGGGTCGTGAAATACCCAGCGACGCGCACGTCGTACAGGTTGGCCGTGTAGAGCGGCATGCCGGCCACGTTCAGCCGCTGGTCGTCATCGACGAGATTGATCTTCAGGTGCCGACCCGCCGTCACCTCGAGCGTGGTATCCACCGAGAGCAATTTGCCCTTGCGCACCCCGACATCATCGATGCCGTCACCGTCCACCACGTCGACCTCGGCATTGAGCCCGTCGGTCGGCTGGGCGAGGGCGTCCACTTCGAACTGGGTGAGCGCGAAGGTACGCCCGGCGTAGGTCTGATTGTCACGCGTCGCTGAAGTGCTTCTCGAGATAGGACTACGAGGCGGCCACCCCGCGCGTGTGGTGGGTGCGCACGGTGTCGTAGCTCACCCACAGCGAGGCGGCCGCGATGATGATGGCGCCGATGGCGAGCACGCTCTCGGCCCCGTGGCGATCGAGCCGTTGAGGCCGTTTGGATTGCGACATGACGGCACTTCGTGAAATGTCGGCGCGCGCGAATGGCCGATCCGCCATCGCGCGCCGGTGGGGTGCCGCGCCGGCCGGGCGGGACCGGGCGGCACGGCGCAGGTCCGCCGTGCCGCCCGATTCTGCGCTCAGTCCCTCAAAGTGCCGCGTGGCCCGCGGCGATCGCGGTGTTCAGACGCTGCTCGCCGGCGCTCGCCTGGGCCTTGAGATAGCCGAAGACCTGCAGCTCGGCGCGCGTCGGGCGCACATAGGCCTGGTCCACCTCGGCGGCGAGGTAGGCGAGGTGGCTGCGCACCTTCGTCTCGAACAGCAGCGTCCCTTCGCTCGAGCGCGTCTTCAGCTGCACCATGCGGGCGATGGCGGCACTGAGGGCCTGGCGCGAGTGCAGCAGCCGTGCGTCCGCCGGATGTGCCTGCAGCGCGATGTCGATCTTCGAGCGCAGCGCGATGGCGCGATTGAGCGTGGTGTCGAGCGTGTTGAGCGCAGCGTGGATGCGCATCTCGAGCGCGAGGCGGGCGCTCAAGTCAGCCGCCGAGGGGTGCAGGCGCGGATCGAGCCGCACCTCGAACCGCTGGCGCAGGGTGTGGCCCGCGTAGTTAAGCACCACCGTGTAGCGGCCCGGGAGGACCGCCGGGCCCTGGACCGAGTCGGGCAGTCCGCCGGCGGCCGCCGGCACCCAGAAGCCGGTCACGTCGGTGGCATCCGGATAGCGCAGATCCCACTGGAAGCGATTGTTGCCCGCCGCGATGCCGGTTGCCTTGCGTTCGGCCGCGCGCTGCGCCTGATGCGGCGTGCGCTCGGCACGGGCGACGGCGCTGAGCTTCGGCATCGTGTGCTTCAGGTGCAGCGCGAAGGTGCGGATCAGCTGACCGTCGGCATTGAGGAAGGAGAGGTGCACCGGCACCTGGCCGTGGTAATCGGCCGGGAGGTGGAAGAACACCGTGGCGCCGAAGCGCGGGTTGGTCCCCGCGGTGCCGACGCGTCGGGTGTAGGCACTGCGCCCGTAGGCGTGGGTGAGCCAGGCGGTCGCGGGCGCATAGAGCCTCGCCGCCCCGGGGGCAGGCGGCGCACGCTGCGTCAGTTGCTCGAGCAGCGTCAGATCATCGAGCACCCAGAACGAGCGGCCGTGGGTGGCGATCGCCACCTGGCCTTCGAGCGGCGCGATGGCAATGTCACGCACCTGCACGCGGGGCAGGTTCAAGGTCAGGGGCGCCCAGTGACCGCCGCCATCGAAGCTCGCGTACACCGTGTTCTTCGTGCCGGCGAGCAGTAGCGCCGGATCGCGCGGATCCTGCGCGAGGGACAACACGTACTGACGCGCCGGGAGACCTGCGGTGATCGGCTTCCAGTGCGCACCGTAGTCGGTGGTCTCGTAGACATAGGGATGGAAGTCATCCCAGTGGTAGCGCGATGCGCTGAGGTAGGCGGTCCCGGTGGCCGAGACCGAGGGGACGATCGCATCGATCTCGGCCCATTGCGGCAGGCCGGGCGGCGTGACCTCGCTCCAGTGCCGGCCGCCATCGCGCGTCACGTGCACCAGGCCGTCCGCGGAGCCCGCCCACATCACCTGGGCGCTGCGCGGGGAGACCGCCAGCGAGGCGATGTCGGGGAAGATTTCCGCCCCGGAGGCATCGAGGTTGATCGGACCGCCGGTCGGCCCCTCCGTGGACTTCACGTTGCGGGTCAGGTCCGGGCTGATGCGCTGCCAGGTGTGCCCGAGGTCATGGCTCTCGAGCACGTACTGCGAGGCGAGCAGCAGCGTGTGCGGGTGGTTCGGGGCGAAGAAGATCGGGTGCGTCCAGCCGAAGCGGTACTTCATTTGCGCCGCCGGGGCGCCTTCCTGGTAATCCGGCCAGGGGCTCACGTCGTTGAACTGCCCGACGCTGCGGTCGTAGCACACGAGGATGCTGAAGTAGCCGCTGCCGCAGGTGATCTTGGGATTGAGCGGATCGGGGGCGACGAAGGTCGCCTCGTTGTAGGCCACCCCGTGCCAGGCGGCGAGCGGGATCATCCCCTCGGGCGTGGCGCTCGGGCCCTCAAAGGAGCCCTCATCCTGCTGCGCCCCGTACAGGTCGTACGGGAACTGGCTGTCGAGCGCGACGTGGTAGAACTGGCCGGTCGGCTGGTTGTGCTCGCTGCTCCAGGTCTTGCCGCCATCGGTCGAGACCGTGGCGCCACCGTCGTTGCCTTCGAGCAGGATGTTCGGGTGCTGCGGGTTGATCCACAGCACGTGGTTGTCCCCGTGCGGGGTGTGCAGCATGGCGAAGTGCTTGCCGCCGTCGTGCGAGACCCACAGCGCATCGACCTCCGGGGCGTACACCGTGTTCGGGTCGGTCGGGTCGGCGAAGACCGTCATGTAGTAAAACGCTCTCTGGCGCAGACTCCAGCTGCGGTTCACCCGCCGCCAGTGCGCGCCGCCGTCATCGGAGCGGAACACCCCGCCGTGCTTGGCCTGCACGATGCTGTAGAGAACGTTCGGGTCGCTCGCCGCCACGGTGATGCCGATGCGCCCGAGCACGCCGCGCGCAAAGCCGGGATTGCGCGAGATCTCCTGCCAGTGCCGGCCGCCATCGGTGCTCTTGTACAGGCCGCTGCCCGGGCCGCCATCCTGGAGCGTCCACGGGGTGCGGTACGCCTGCCACATCGCCGCGTACAGGACCTCGGGGTTGCGCGGGTCCATCACCAGGTCGATCGCGCCGGTCTTGGCGTTGACGTAGAGGATCTTGTGCCAATGCCGGCCGCCGTCGGTGGACTTGAAGATCCCGCGGGCACGGTTCGACTTGAACACGTGACCCATGGCCGCCGCATACACCACCTCGGGGTGGCGCGGATCGACCACCAGAGCGCTGATGGTGTGGGTGTCTTCGAGCCCGGCGCGCTGCCAGGTCTTGCCCGCATCGCTCGAGCGGAACACGCCATCGCCGGTGATCACATCGCCGCGGATGTCGCTCTCACCGGTGCCGACGTAGAGAATCTTCGGGTTCGATGGGGCCACCGCGATCGCCCCGATGCTCTCGCTCGAGCCCGGCAGCGTCCGGTCGCTGATGTTCACCCAGCGGCTGCCGTAATCGGTGCTGCGCCACACCCCGCCGTCGACCGCGCCCATGTAGAAGAGGTCGGGCGCACTCGCCACGCCGGCCACCGCGACCACGCGCCCACCGATCCAGGGACCGACGTTGCGCCAGGCGAGCGCCGCGTAGGGTGCGCTCGCCGGGGTGGCCGGCGCGCTCGAGGCCGTGGCCTGCGGGGCGCTCAGGGCGCCGAGCAGCATGAGGGGCAGGGCGCTGAGGGGCGCGATGCGCTTGAGACTGGGCATGGTTCGATTCCTCCCCGGCCGCAGCGGCTCAAAGCCCCGCAGCGCTTTTGTTATAGGCTTCGACGGACCCGCGACCAGAGTAGTGGATCGCCCCGGCCGAGACAATTCGGTTCACCGGACCGGCCGCTCGGGGTGGCGCGGCGGCGCGGTGCGAGGGGCGCGCCGGGCATGCTAGATTAGACCCGGTATCGTGATGCGAAACGTCACCGAGGAGAGGCGTCGTGAATGCCAGTAATGAGTCCGTGATGAACTCAAATACCGCCACGGGTCGGGACCCCGCCGGGCGGTCACCCGTGCGTGAGGTCACCGGCGGACACTCCTTCGAAGGCCGCATGCTCGAGCGGCTGCTGGAGCGCCTCGGCGCCCCGGATATCGAATTTCAGCTCTGGACGGGTGAGCGCATCGCGCCGGCCGGCTGTGAGCCGGTCTGCCGCGTACGCATCCCGAGCCGCGGGGCGCTGCTGGCGATCCTGGCCGATCACCAGGTGCGCTTCCCGGACGCCTACAGCGAGGGGCGCATCGAGATCGAGGGCGATCTGGTGCAACTGCTCGAGGCGCTGTACGTCGCCGGCGCACGCGCCCCGGCGCCCTCGGGCCTCGGCCGGCTGCTCGGCACGCTGCGCCGGCCGCACATCAATACGCTCGCCGGCTCGCGCCAGAACATCCATCACCACTACGACATCGGTAACGCGTTCTATTCGCTGTGGCTCGGTGAGACCATGGCCTACACCTGCGCCTACTACCCCACGGCCGACGCGTCACTCGATGTGGCGCAGCGCGCCAAGATGGATCATGTGTGCCGCAAGATGCGCTTGCGTCCCGGGGAGCAGGTGGTCGAGGCCGGCTGCGGCTGGGGCACCTTTGCGCTGCACATGGCCCGCCATTACGGCGTCAAGGTGCGTGCGTTCAACATCTCGCGCGAACAGGTCGCCTATGCGCGCGAGCGGGCCGCGCGCGAGGGGCTCGCCGGCCAGGTCGAGTACGTGCTGGACGATTACCGCAACATCACCGGCCGCTACGATGCGTTCGTCTCCATCGGCATGCTCGAGCACGTCGGTGTGGACCACTACGAGGGGCTCGGTGCGGTGGTGTCCCGTTCACTCGGGGACAATGGCCGCGGCCTGATCCACTCGATCGGGCGCAATTACCCCGCGCCGCTGCAGCCGTGGATCGAGAAGCGCATCTTCCCCGGGGCCTATCCGGCCTCGCTCGGGCAGATGATGCACATCTTCGAGCCCTGGGATCTGTCGATCCTGGATGTGGAGAACCTGCGCCTGCACTACGCACAGACGCTCAGGCACTGGCTCGCGCTGTTCGAGGCGGCCCGCCCGCGCGTCGAGCAGATGTTCGATGCGCGCTTCGTGCGCATGTGGCGGATGTACCTCGCCGGCTCGATCGCCGGGTTCACCACCGGCACGCTGCAGCTGTTCCAGGTGCTGTTTGCCACGCGACGCAACAACGAGGTGCCGATGACCCGCGCGCACCTGTACACCTGAGGCACCGATGCGCAACTGCGAGGTGCTGATCGTCGGCGGCGGGCCGGCCGGCTCGAGCGCCGCCTGGCGGCTGGCGCGAGCCGGCCGCGACGTGCTGGTGCTCGATCAGGCGCCCTTCCCGCGGCTGAAACTCTGCGCCGGGTGGATCACCCCGGAGGTGGTGCGCGACTTGGAGATCGACGCCGAGGCCTACCCGCACCGATTCCTCACCTTCGAGCGGATGCACCTGCACGTCAAAGGGCTGCACCTGCCGATCCGCTGCGTGCAGCATTCGATCCGGCGCGTCGAGTTCGATGCGTGGCTGCTCGAGCGCTCCGGCGCCCCGGTCATCGAGCACAGCGTGCGTGAGATCCGCGAGGAGGCCGACGGGTTCGTCATCGACGATGCGTTCCGCGCCCGCTATCTGATCGGCGCCGGCGGCACGCGCTGCCCGGTGTACCGCACGCTCTTCCGCACGCTCAATCCCCGTGCGGTGGAGTTGCAGACCGTCACGCTCGAGCACGAAATCGAGTACGACTGGCGCGACCCGGACTGCCATCTGTGGTTCTTCGAGCACGGCCTGCCGGGCTACTCCTGGTACGTGCCGAAGGAGGATGGCTGGCTGAACATCGGCGTCGGCGGCATGGCCGAGCGCATCAAGCGCTCCGGAGAGACCATCCGCACGCACTGGGAGCGCCTCGCGCGCAAACTCGAGCGCAACCTCGCGAGCGGTGCGCACTTCGAGCCGAGTGGCTACAGCTACTACCTGCGCGGGCGGGTCGACGTGGTGCACCGCGGCAATGCGTTCATCGCGGGGGATGCTGCGGGACTTGCCACGCGCGACATGGCCGAGGGCATTGGCCCGGCGGTGCGCAGCGGACTCGCCGCGGCCGATTCGATCCTGACGGGCGCGCCGTACCGTCTGGAGTCGGTCACCGGCTCGAGCCTCGGGGGCGGCTGGCCGAGCCGGCTGTTCGACTGGGCCATGACCCGCGGGGCGGCTCTGGCGTAGCGATCTCGCGCCGCGAGTGCGCGGCACGTCTCGTCGTGGGAGGGACCCCATCGAGTGCGCGCAGGGGGCACGTTGCGCACTCCGGCCAAGATCCTCGCGTGGCAGAGGGTCGGGGCGCGGGGGCGGTGGGGCGTATCAAACGCGAGGGAAGCGCACCGTCAGCGCAGGGCCGCGCCGTTCGATCGGAACCGCTCGCCGCGCCTGGTGAGCGGCTCCTGAGCGGCCCGCGGGCTGTGGTGTAGACTCCGGCGCTTGCACGCGCCGCGCGGCCCGAACGACCGTTCGCGCGGCGCCGCCCTAACAATGAGGAGTCATCAAGATGAGGGGGACGTTCCGTACCGGCACGACCTGTGCCGCGCTGCTCGCCTGTGCGCTGAGCGCCACGGCGCACGCCGCCGCCAATCCGCTCATGCACCCGAGCCCGCTGCCGTTTGAGGCGCCCGAGTTCAATCTGATCCAGGATGCGGATTTCAAGCCGGCGATCGATGCGGGCATCCGCCGCGAGCGCGCCGAGATCCAGCACATCGCCGCCGATCCGGCGCCGCCGACGTTCCAGAACACGCTGGTGGCGCTCGAGCGCTCCGGGCGGCTCCTGAACCGGGTCATGGGCGTGTTCGGTGCGCTGACCTCGGCGAACACCGACCCGACGCTGCAGAAGGTACAGGCCGAGGAGGCCGGACCGCTCGCGGCCCTCAGTGATGATCTGTACCTCAACGGCCGGCTGTTCCAACGCGTCAAGACGGTGTACGCGCACCGCGCCGCGTTGAATTCGCTCCCCGAGGCGCGGGCGCTGCTGCGGCTGTACTACCGCCGCTTCGTCATGAACGGGGCGCTGCTCGCCCCGGCCGACAAGCGCCGACTGGCCGCGATGAACGAGCGGCTGGCGAAGCTGACCACCGAGTTCCAGCAGAAGCTGCTCAAGGCCACCGATGCCGGCGCGCTCGTCATCACCGATCAGCGCGATCTGGCCGGACTGACGCCCGGGATGATCGCCGCGGCGGCACATGCGGCCGCCGCGCGCGGCCTGCCGGGCAAGTGGGTGATCACGCTGCAGAGCACCACCCAGCAGCCGGCGCTCGCCTACCTGTCGAACCGCGCCGTGCGCCATGAGCTGTTCGAGCGCTCCTGGAACCGCACCGAGCGGGGCGGGCCCGACGACACCCGCAAGACCATCGAGGAGATCGCTCAGCTGCGCGCGCAGAAGGCGCACCTGCTCGGCTACCCGAACTTCGCCGCCTATCGGCTGCAGAGCCAGATGGCCCACACCCCGGCGACGGTCGAGCATTTCCTTCGCCAGCTGGTGCCCCCGACGGTGGCCGCCGTGCACCGCGAGGCGCACATCCTGCAGGCGCAGATCGTGCACGACGGCGGGCACTTCACGCTGCGTCCCTGGGACTGGGAGTACTACGTCAACCGCGCCAAGGCGGCCCGCTACCACCTGACCGATGCCCAGGTGCGCCCCTACCTGGTCCTGAACAATGTCATCCACCGCGGCCTCTTTTACCTCGCGCACCGCCTGTACGGACTCACCTTCAAGGCGCGCAAGGACCTGCCGGTCTATCAGAAGGACGTGCAGGTGTACGAGGTGTACGACGTCACAGGCAAGCCCCTCGGGCTGATCTACTTCGACTACTTCCGGCGCGCCAACAAGTCCGGTGGCGCGTGGATGGACAACTTCGTCGTCCAGTCGAGCCTGCTCGGACACGCCCCGGTGGTCTACAACGTGGCGAACTTCACCAAGCCCGCCCCTGGACACCCGGCGCTGATCAGCATCGATGATGCGGTCACCATGTTCCACGAGTTCGGGCATGGACTGAACAGCCTGCTCGCCGATGAGGTCTATCCGAGCCTCTCCGGTACGAACACGGCACGGGACTTCGTCGAGTTTCCCTCGCAGTTCGATGAGCGCTGGGCGGTCTATCCGGCCGTGCTGCGTCACTACGCGCTGAACGAGCGCACCGGCAAGCCGATGCCCAAATCGCTGATGCGCAAGATCCAGCGTGCGGGCAACTTCAATGCCGGCTACAGCGTCGGGGAGGAACTCGCCGCCGCCGAGCTCGACATGCAGTGGCACACGCTGCCCTGGAATGCGCCGCTGCAGAATGCCGATACCTTCGAGCGCGCCGCCCTGAAGCGCACCGGAATGGCGCTCCCCGACGTGCCTCCGCGGTACCGCTCGAGCTTCTTCCCGCACATCTGGGGCGGTGGATATGCCGCCGGGTACTACGCGTACTTCTGGACCGAGATGCTCGCCGATGACGCCTACGACTGGTTCCTGCAGCACGGCGGACCGACCCGGGCCAACGGCCTGCGGTTCCGCGACCGGGTGCTCGCGCGCGGCCACACGGAAGGGTATTGGAAGATGTTCCGCAGCTTCTACGGCGGCAATCCCCGCATCGGGCCGCTGCTGCGCTATCACGGCTTCAGCGTTCCGGCCGGACACTGATCGACACCCTGTGGCGGGATCCGGTCTGCGACGGACCGGGTCCCGCCGGGGCTCCCACCTCCGTTGCTTAATTACAACACTCCGGGGCGGGGCTACCCAGCGTCTGCGTGAGCAGGTATCCTCCCGCAACGACTCGCAAACGAACGCTTGTTTTAATTCTGCGGCGGGTCAGGGGGGGATTGCATGTTGAAGAAGACTCGGGGCTTGGTTTGCGCTGGCCTCACCCTGTTCGCCCTGGCGGGCTGCGGGAGCAACAGCCCGACCGCGACCGTTGCCACCTCGACGCAAGCCGGCACGCTGGCGGTCGATCCGCCGCTGCGGGTCGCCTCGCTGAGCGCTTCGGCGTTCGCCGCCCAGCTCGGTGCCAACACGTCGGGGCAGCAGTTGCTGCAACTGGCGGGTACGCCTGCGTGCGGGGTGGATTTCTACTACCTGAAATACTGGACCACGGCGCCGAACGGCCAGCCGACCGAGGTCTCCGGCGCCCTCATGGTGCCGACCGGCGCCGGCGCCCAGTGCTCCGGCGCGCGACCGATCGTGCTGTACGCACACGGCACGACGTCGGTATCGACGTACAACATCGCCGACATCACCGATCCCACCAACGCGGCGAACTCCGAGTCGGCGATGATCGCCGCGGTGTTCGCGGCGCAGGGCTACATCGTGGTGGCACCGAACTTCGAGGGTTACGACATCTCGAACCTCGGCTACCACCCGTACCTCGATGCGACCGAGAATGCCGACGACATGATGGACGCGCTCACCGCGGCGCGCACGGCGCTGCCGCACTCGTTCACCCCGGGCACCACCGACAGCGGTCAGCTCTACGTGACGGGCTACTCCGAGGGCGGCTACGTCGCCATGGCCACCGTCAAGGCGATGCAGGCCGCCGGTGACACGGTGACCGCCTCGGCGCCGGCCTCCGGGCCCTATGCGCTCGAGGCGTTCGGCGATGCGATCTTCTTCGGTCAGGTGGACATCGGCTCGACGATCTTCTCACCGCTCGTGACCACGAGCTACCAGAACGCCTACAACAACGTCTACAGCGCGACCACCGACATCTACAGCTCGACCTACGCCAGCGGGATCGCCACGCTGCTGCCCTCGCCGGACTCCCTCACCCAGCTGTTCCAGTCCGGCCAGCTACCCGAGGCGGCGCTGTTCGACAGCACCACCCCGGTGACCGGCAACACGCAGCTCGATCAGCTGCTGGCGGTGCCGACGAGTCCGCCGTACAGCGCCTCGCAGGCGGCGCTGTTCGATGCCGGGTTCGGCAGTCCCTCGCTCGTGAACAACACCTACCGGGCCGAGTACGCCGCCGATGCGCTCGCCAACCCCGATCAGGCCGAGATGACGCTGCTCAATGGCGGCACGCTCACCGCGAACGACGTGGCGCTCGCGGCGCAGCCGGCGGTCGGTCTGCGCCAGGACTTCAAGCTCAACGACATGCGCAACGGCGGCTGGTCACCAAAGGAGCCGATGCTGATGTGCGGCGGGGACCAGGACCCGACGGTGTTCTTCCAGGTGAACACCGGGGTGATGGCCGCCGAGTGGAGTCCGCTGGTCTCGGCCGGGCTGGTGCAGGTGCTTGACCTCAACGGCACGCCGGGCGGGCCGTTCGCGCCCCTGCAGGGTGCGTTCCAGAGCACCTACGCGGCCATGGTCGCCGCCGAGGGCGCGAGCACCGCGATTCAGTCCTACCACGCGACCGAGGCGCCGTTCTGTATGGTGGCTGCGCGTGACTTCTTCGCGCAAGTTCCCTAGGCCCTGACACGAGAGACGACCATGCAGTACAAGATCGCAACACTCGCGCTCGGCACCGCTCTCGCCCT
>JAJZDW010000029.1 GCA_021851405.1 Pseudomonadota bacterium | reverse complement strand
CCGGCGCTCATGGAAGCCATGCTCGAGGCACTT
Organism: Pseudomonadota bacterium; assembly: GCA_021851405.1. Lineage (GTDB taxonomy): Bacteria > Pseudomonadota > Gammaproteobacteria > Steroidobacterales > Steroidobacteraceae > 13-2-20CM-66-19. The sequence continues at coordinate 41,360 of JAJZDW010000029.1, read as the reverse complement.
GGCGATCGGGAGTTGCTCAATCTGGTGCGCACCCGGATGAACGATGGTGCCGAGCCGATCGAGGTCGATATTGACGAGCTCTGAACAGCGGCCCGAGCGCAAATACCGCCTGCTGTTTCACCCCGAGGCTCTGAAGGAGTGGAACGCTCTTGATGGCTCGATCAAGAAGCCGTTGAAAAAGCTGCTTGCGAAGCGGCTCGACAACCCACACGTGCCGGGCGGCTGCTTGCACGGCGATCTGATTGGCTGTTACAAAATCAAGCTCAATAAGCAAGGCGTCCGGTTGGTCTACCGCGTCGAAGACAATGCGCTGATCGTGATGGTGATGACCGTAGACCGTCGTGAGGAGAGCCTCGTGTATCGGTCCGCGCTCGCTCGTTTGGTAGACACAGTCAAGACATTGGCCAACACTGCGAAAACGACACGTCCACGAGAAGCTCCGGCGCGGCCCGTAAGCCGGCCCTCCAATCGCGCGAAGAAGTAGTCGCCAAATCCTCTCACCCAGGCGGGTTGATCTTGCCAAACACACCCCGGGTCATTTTGTCGAGCGCCGCGGTATAGGCCGCCGTGGACACCGAAGAAGAACTCGCGGGAGCCCTGGCTGCCCTGCAGTGTCGCAGCCCGGAGGAACTTGCCGCCTTCATCGTTTCCTTGCTTTGCGGCGCGCCTCCGGGCGTCCAGTCCTATACCGAGGCCTTCATCGCTGCGGCGGATTCCTCTAAGGTCGCGACCCTCGTTCGCCGCGAGATCAGCGCGCTCCGCGTGGGCGAGCGCGAGTACGACGTGCGCCACCGTCGCGGCGCCGAGATCGTCGCCCGCGCAGGCTACGCCCTCGGAACCATCGAACGGGTCGTGCTGCCGAGCGATGGAGCGCTCGCTCGAGAGCTTCTCGGCGAGTTGCTCGATGCGGAGCAGCAGATTGCGGAGCAGGCCTGCGAGGACGATTACGGCGCTGAGGAGTTGTTTGCGCGGGTGCGGAGCTTGCTCAGCGTGAGCACCGAGCGCTGATGGCTCAGTGCAAATTCAGTGCGGTGAGCTACTCGTCAAGTCTCGCCGCCACCCCTTCGAGCGCTCGCGAAGATTTCTGAATATGCCATTAAATCAATTACTTGTGAGGTGCCGGACGGCGTGTGCTTGAGCCCCGGCGAGCATCCCCTACGACTCTTAATCTCTTGGTCGTAGGTTCGATCCCTACACGGCCCACCCATTAGTGTCCCGGGGATCTGCGCCCCGCCCCGTGAAGTCCGGGCACCCAAAATTCCGTATGAATTGCGACGACGCAGGCAGATGATTGCGACTGCCCTCTGAACGGCCACATCAGGGTCACGACGCTTCCGCATGGACGCTGAGTCACGTCGTTCGTTGACAAGTATTCTCATTCACTGTCCGCATCGACTTCGTCAATAATAATTCGCGACGTGCCTCGAACACGTTCGGAAGCATCTTTCCGGAGAATTTATGACGTGGTCAATTCGCTCGATATTTTCCGACGCACAGTATTGCTGGCGACTGACAGGGAGCCTCGTGGCGAGCCTGGTGTTGACCGTGCTGGCCTTGGTGTTTGCGGAATCGGATCTGGCGGGTCTGCTGGCTGTCGCGATGACGCTCATCACGGTTGTGTTGCTGATCATCGTTGCAGTCGTGACCCAGGGCGGACGCCGCCGGGTCACCCTGTCGGCGTTGATGGTCTATGTTCTGGTGCCTACGGTTCTACTGGCCCACTTTTGGGAATTCCGGGATCACGCGCGATGGTTCCTGCTGTCGGGTGCGTATGAAGCCAAGGTGTTGGCGCAGCCGGCCGCCGCAAACGGTGAATTGAGGCATGTCGTGTGGGACGGCGCTGGGTTTGCGGGACAGGATACGGATATTTATCTGGTCTTCGATCCGACGAATTCTCTGGCGGCGAGTGTGGGTGGGCGGCCGCCGGTGCTCGCCTCGGGTCTGCCGTGCGTCGTGGATCGCGTCACGCGTCTGGAAAGCCATTGGTACGCCGTGGCGTTTTACACCGATATTTTTTGGGTCCATGGCGAATGTACGTGAACGGACGACGTTAGAAGGGATGCGCAAAGCGACGTGCTGTTGGCGCGTGTGAACGGCTCCGACCGTCTCGCGAGTCGAAGTGCTCGGGCGGTTCATTCTGCCGTCAAAGCGACTCAGGCCGATCCAGCGGGCGGACTCCGGGTTCATTCGGGACCAACCGGAACGGCACTGCAGCGTGCGGTCTCATGGCCCTCGGCCCGCGCAGCGTGGACACTCCTGTCGCAGCGGAATCCCCTCACGCGGCGGTGCAGCGCCGGGACTGAACTGCGGTATTATTCAGGCTGTCGCGAAAATGTGCGGACCATTTTGACAGAACCCTCCGAAGTGCCCGGTGCGCTGTCCCACGTGAAGGTGCTCGATCTTTCGCGGGTCCTTGCCGGCCCCTGGGCCACGCAGATTCTGGGCGATCTCGGTGCCGAGGTATACAAGATCGAGCGGCCGGGAAGCGGGGATGAGACCCGCGCGTGGGGCCCGCCCTTTGTCAGTGGCCCGGACGGCACACAGGCAGATGCGGCGTACTATCTGTGCGCCAACCGAAACAAGAAGTCTCTGACCGTCGACTTCACGACCGAGGAAGGTCGGCAGATCGTACGGGACCTCGCGGCCGGCGCAGATGTCGTGATCGAGAATTTCAAGGTCGGCGGTCTGGCCGCGCGCGGTCTCGACTATGAGAGTCTGCGCGGCGTGAATCCCCGTCTGATCTACTGCTCCATCACCGGATTCGGACAGACCGGTCCCTACGCGGCTCGGCCTGGCTATGATTTCCTCATCCAGGCGATGAGCGGCCTGATGAGCCTCACGGGCGGGCGTGACGGACAGCCCGGGGCGGGCCCGCTCAAGACGGGTGTCGCGATTTCCGACATCCTCACCGGTCTCTATGCGACGGTCGCGATCCTGGCGGCGCTGGCGCACCGGGAGCGAACCGGTGAGGGGCAGTACATCGACCTGGCGTTGTATGACGTGCAGGTTGCGTGTCTCGCCAATCAGGCGATGAATTACCTCGTCGGCGGTGACGTCCCGCCCCGCATGGGCAACGCGCACCCGAATATTGCGCCCTACGAGGAGTTTCCGACGGCGGATGGCCAAATGATCATTGCAGTCGGGAATGACGGTCAGTTCGCCCGTCTGGCGGCTGAACTCGGTCACCCGGAGTGGGCCGAAGAGGATCGGTTCGCATCGAACGGTGCGCGGGTCGTGCACCGGGAGGCCCTGGGCACGCTGATGCGCGCAGTGTTGGGAACGGGTTCGACGGCACAGTGGCTGCAGAGGCTCGAGCGTGCGCAGGTGCCCTGCGGGCCCGTCAATACCCTGGATGCCGTGTTTGCCGATCCGCAGGTCCGGGCGCGCGGCATGCAATTCCAGCTGTCTCGGGGGGAGGGTACGACCGTTGCCCAGGTGGCAAGTCCGCTGCGGCTCTCGCGCTCGCCGGTCCGCTACGAACGGGCGCCGCCGACCCTAGGCGAGCATACGCGTGCGGTGTTGCGTGAGGTGCTGGGTCTGGCGCCGGAGCGCATCGATGATCTTGCGGCCCGCGGAGTCATCTGAGCGGCGGTCAGCGAGCTGGGAGTGGCCCGCTCACGGGGCGGCGCTGCGCCATTGGTCGGCCTGGTGGCGGATCTCCGTCCGCTGCGCTGCGCTCAGGCGGGCGAGATTGCGGACCTGAAGCACGGTGCGAGGGTTGGCCGCGAGTGCGGCCTCGTGGCGCAGTAAAAAGTCCCAGTAGAGCAGCGTATAGGGGCAGGCGCGCGCACCCGTGCGTTGCCCCGGATCGAAGCGACAGTGCCGGCAATAGGCACCGGCGCTCATGCGCTTGATGTACTGCCCGCTGGCGATATAGGGCTTGCTCGCCATGAGGCCCCCATCGGCGAACTGGCTCATCCCGAGCACATTGGGCATCTCCACCCATTCGACCGCATCGACATAGACGGCGAGAAACCAGCGATGCACCTCCTGCGGCCGTACACCGAGCAGCAGTGCGTACAGGCCGATCACCATCAGCCGCTGGATGTGGTGCGCATAGCCGCCGCGCAGCGTTTGGCGCAGTGCATCGGCGAGGCAGGGCATGGGTGCATCGCCCGTCCAATAAAACCCCGGCAGATCCGCCTCGGCACCGAACGCGTTGCGCTCGGCGTACTGCGGCATCTGCGTCCAATAGACGCCGCGTACGTATTCACGCCAACCGAGGATCTGGCGGATGAAGCCCTCTGCACTCGACAGAGGCACTGCGCCTGTCCGCCAGGCAGTCTCGGCCGCTTGGACCGCGGCGCGCGGATCGAGCAGTTTCAAGTTCAGTGCCGCAGAGAGCCGCGCATGCCACAGCCCGGGCTCTGCGGGCCAGAGTGCGTCCTGCCAGCGCCCGAACGGGCCGAGACGCTCCCGGATGAATGTCTCGAGCGCCTGGTGCGCCTGTTCGGGCGTCACCGGCCAGGCGAATCCCTCCAAGGTCCCCGGATGTGCACTGAAGCGCCGGCGAACCAGCGCCATGACCTCCACGGTCAGTGCGTCCGGGGCGAATGTGGGGGCCGCAGGTACCGCTCCGGGGCCACTGGCCGGAAATGACTCCCGGTTTTCGGCATCGAAGTTCCATTGTCCGCCGGCCGGCTCATCGTCCTGCATCAGCACGTCGTGGCGGCGGCGCTGTTCGCGGTAGAAATACTCCATGCGCAATTGGCGACGGCCGCGGGCATGGCGCGCGAACTCGCGCACGCTGACATAGAAATGACGGTCCGGACACAGCTCGAGCGGCACGCCCGCGGCCTCGGCGGTGGCACGCAGAGCCTGCAGGACCCGCCAGTCCCCCGGCGCGGTGAGGCGCAGCGTCGAGGGGCGCAGGCGCTGCAGCGCCCGGCCGAGCTCGCCGGCCAGTGTGCCGGTGTTCTCGGCGGCGTCGAGTGCGCTGTAGTGAACCGTCCACCCGGCCGCACGTCGCGCGGCGGCAAAGTGGCGCATGGCGCTCAAGAACAACACGATGCGCTGCTGGGCCGACCACACGTGCGTCGACTCTTCCTGTGCTTCGGCCATCCAGATGGCATCGTGTTCCGGATCGCAGCCGTCGAACGCAGCGGCGCCGGCGTCGAGCTGATCGCCCAGCACGAGCACGAGATGGCGCAGCTGCGTAGCGCCGGCCGCCCCGGCCCTCATGGCCGCTGCGCTGCGCCGCGGGTGCGGCGGCGCCGGCAGGCTTGCGAGCAATAGCGCACCGCCTCCCAGTTCTTCGCCCAGGCCCGCCGCCAGCTCATCGGGCGCCCGCACACGGCGCAGGGCTTGCTCGGTAGGGTCGCCTTGTTGCCACGGAACTCACGGCTACCCATGGCCGATGGCGAGCGCGTTGGACCGTGCAGTGCGCAGCGGGGCAGCGGGGCGGATGTCCATGGACGCCATCATGCCGCAAGGGGGCGCGGCGCGCCGTCCGCTCAGGTGAGCTCGCCGAGCTCTGGCGGGCTAAACCCATGCAGAGCGGCGAGGTCGTCGCGATGGACCTTCGCGGCCCACTGCGGGTCAGCGAGCAGGGCCCGCCCGACCGCCACCAGGTCGAACTCCTCGCGCTCGAGCCGCCGCAACAGTTCATCGAGGCGGGTCGGTGCGGCGCTCTCGCCGGAGAAGGCGGCCAGGAACTCTCCCGAGAGGCCCACCGAGCCGACCGTGATGGTGCGCGCCCCGGTGAGCTTCTTCGCCCATCCGGCGAAATTCAGGCCCGCAGTTCCGTCGATCTCGGGGAACTCCGGTTCCCAGAAACGCCGCTGCGAGCAGTGTAGGACGTCCACGCCCGCCTCCACCAGCGGTACGAGCCACTCCGTCATTTCCTGCGGGGTCGTGGCGAGGCGCGCCGAGTAGTCCTGCTGCTTCCACTGACTGACGCGCAGGATCAGCGGAATGTCCGCACCGAGCGCGTCGCGCACGCTGCGGATCACTTCGGCGGCGAAGCGTGAGCGCTCACGCAGCGACGCACCGCCAAAGGCGTCGGTGCGTCGGTTCGTCGCACTCCAGAAGAACTCATCGATCAGGTAGCCGTGTGCGCCATGGATCTCCACGGTGTCAAAGCCCAGTGCCCGGGCGCTCGCCGCCGCGCGGCCGAAGGCCGCGATGGTGTCGGCGATGTCTTCCTCGCTCATCGCGCGGCCCCGCGGCGTGTCGGGGGCGAGCAGGCCAGAGGGGCTTTCGACCGGCGCCTCGGGCTCCCAGGGCGTGGCACGGCTCGCGACCGAACCGACGTGCCAGAGCTGCGGGCCCATGCGCCCGCCGGCGGCATGCACCTGCTCGATCACGTGCCTCCAGCCGGCCAGAGATGCGTTGCCGTAAAACAGCGGAATGTTCGGCTCATTGCGCGAGGCCGGCCGCTCGACGACCGTGCCCTCCGAGAGAATCAGGCCGACTTCGCCCTCGGCCCGGCGCCGGTAATACGCAGCGACGTTCTCCCCGGGCACACCCTGGGGGGAAAACAGGCGCGTCATCGGCGCCATGACGATGCGATTCCTCAGGTGCAGCGATTTGATGCTCAGCGGGGCAAACAGTGCTTCCACTGCCATGGCGGGATTCCATCGGACGGGGCCGACCAGTTTAAAAAGTTGCTCGGCACCGTCAAGCACGCACCTGGACGTGTCTCGGTCACACCGAGGGAACTGTCCGAGCCGCTTCTCCGGCTCGCCGGCCTCGTGACGCGAACCGGGCCATGCCGCTCACGGCGGCGTGCCGGCCGGATGAAACCGGTCCCCACCGCGGCTCGCAAGGCGCTCGTACTGCAGGTATTTCTCGCGCACGACCTGCTCGGCCTGCGCGAGCAGAGTCTGGGCCGCCTGCGGATCGCGCTGCGCGAGGGCGCGGTAGCGCAGTTCCTGGTAGACGTACTCGCGCAGCGCGATGGTGGGCCGCGGTGAGTCGAGCCGGAACGGACGTTCGCCCGCGCTGCGCATCGCGGGATTGAAGCGAAAGAGCGGCCAATAGCCGCTCGCGGTGGCCAGGCGCTGCTGGCGCATGCCGTACCGCAGGTCGAATCCGTGCGCGATGCAGTGGCTGTAGGCGATGAGCAGCGAGGGGCCGGGGTAGGCCTCCGCCTCGCGCAGCGCAAGCAGCGTGTGCTGGGGGTTTGCACCGAGGGCGATCTGCGCCACGTATACGTTGCCGTAGGCAATGGCCTGCAGGGCGAGGTCCTTGCGTGCCGTGCGTTTGCCGGCGGCCGCGAATTTCGCGATCGCACCGAGCGGGGTAGCCTTCGAGGACTGCCCACCGGTGTTGGAATAGACTTCGGTGTCGAGGACCAGCACGTTGACGTCCCGGCCGCTCGCCAGAACGTGATCGAGCCCACCGTAGCCGATGTCGTAGGCCCAGCCGTCCCCGCCGACGATCCACACGCTGCGCCGCAGCAGGTGATCGGCAACGGACAACAGGTCGCGGGCCGCCTCGCTCTCAAGCGCCCGCAGGCGCTCCTTGAGCGTTGCGATCCGGGCGCGCTGGGCGCGCAGCGCGGACTCACCGCTGCGGGCCGCGCCGAGCAGCTCCTCGACCCAGTGCTCACCGACTGCCGGAGCGAGCGCACGCAGCCGCCGCTCGGCGAGCGCGCGTTGCTGATCATGCGCGAGGCGAAAGCCGAGCCCGAATTCCGCGTTGTCCTCGAACAGCGAATTCGACCACGCCGGCCCGCGGCCGGCGGCGTCGTGGCTCCAGGGCGTCGTGGGCAGGTTGCCGCCGTAGATCGACGAGCAGCCGATCGCCGAACAGCTGGCTCAGCACCTTCAGGTACGGCGTCTCGCCGCAGCCGGCGCATGCACCGGGAAATTCGAACAGAGGCTGCAGGAACTGCACCCCACGCACCATCGCAAAATCCACGTCGGCCCGCTCATTGACGGGCAGGGACTCGAAATAGTGCAGATGAGCCCGCACCGGCTCGAGCAACGGCGCTTTGGGCTCGAGGTTGATCGCCTTGCGGCCCGGTTCGAGCGCACTCGAGGCCGGACACACCTCGACGCAGATGCCACAGCCGGTGCAGTCCTCCAGATACACCTGCAGCGAGTAGTGCACCTGGGGGTTGCCTCGAGAGTTCACCGGTGCGCACGGGAATCCGCGCGGTGCGCCCGCAAGCGCCGTCGCCGGGAAGTACTTGGCGCGAATGACGCTGTGCGGGCAGGCAAAGCTGCATTGACCGCATTGGATGCACAGATCCGCATCCCACGCCGCGACGGTGTCCGAGAGGTTGCGCTTCTCGTATGCCGCGGTCCCGGACGGCCAGGTGCCGTCGGCCGGCAGCTGGCTGACCTTCAGCGCATTGCCGCCATCCGGTCCGCGCAACATGGGGGCGATGATCTCGCGCACGAACGGCGGAGCGGTGTCCGGCACCGCTGCACGCAGTGGCGCCTCGACGGGTTGCTCGGCCGGTACCCGTACTTCGTGCAGCTGCTGAAGGGCATGGTCGACCGCCTGCTGGTTCTGTCGCACGACCTCGGCACCCTTGCTCGCGTAAGTGTCCGCGATGGACTGGCGGATGCGCTCGAGGGCGTCCTCGCGCCCCAGCACACCGGAAGCGGCGAAGAAGCAGGTCTGCAGCACGGTGTTGATCCGTCCCGGGATTCCAGCCTCCCGTGCCACCTCGGTCGCATCGATCACGAACAGACGCAAGCCGAGCGTGCCGATCCGCCACTGCACGAGCGGTGGTAACTGCGTCCACACCTCCTCGGGGCCCCAAGGGGTATTCAAGAGAACCGTAGCGCCACGGGTTGCGAGCCGCAGCACGTCGATCCGTTCGAGCAGACTGGCGTGATGGCAGGCGATGAAGGTGGCCGATTCGATCAGATACGGCGCGTCGATCGGCCGCGGCCCGACACGCAGGTGCGAGACCGTCACGGCACCGGATTTGTGCGAGTCGTAGACGAAATAGCCCTGCGCGTAGCGGTGCGGATCGGCGGCGAGGATTTTGGCGCTGTTCTTGTTGGCGCCCACGGTGCCGTCGGCGCCCAGACCGTAAAACACCGCTCGCAGCGTATCGGGGGCCTCGAGCGAGTAGGCCGGATCGACCTGCAGGCTGAGTCCGCTCACGTCATCGTCAATACCGACTGTGAAGCCGTTACGCGGCGTATCGCGGGCGAGTTCCCGGAACACCGCGTGTGCCTGAGCGGGACTGAAGTTCTTCGAGCCGAGGCCGTAACGCCCGCCGATGACGCGGGGCATGTGCGCGCGCCGACCGGTTGCGCAGCCCTGCGCCAGCGCGGCGATGACGTCGAGATAGAGCGGCTCCCCGGGCGCGCCCGGCTCCTTGGTCTGCTCCAGCACCGCCACCGCCGAGCACGACTCGGGCAGGGCAGTCAGGAAGTGCTCGGTGCTGAAGGGCCGGAACAGGCGCACCTGCACGACCCCGACGCGCTCGGCGGCCGCGCAGAGGTTCTCGGCCGTCGCGCGCACCGTCAGCGCCCCCGAACCCATCAGCACGATCACCCGCTCGGCATCCGGCGCGCCGGAGTATTCGAACAGATGGTAATGCCGGCCGGTGAGGGCGGCGAAGCGCTCGAGGATGGACAGCAGCCGCGCCGGGACCTGCGCATAGAACGGGTTCACGGTCTCGCGCGCCTGGAAGAATGTGTCAGGGTTGTGCGCCGTGCCGCGGATGAAGGCGTGTTCGGGATTCAGTGCGCGGCTGCGGTGGGCGCGCACCTGGCGCTCATCGAGCAGGGCGCGCAGCTCGGTCTCAGTGAGCACCGTGATCTTGTTCAGTTCGTGCGAGGTGCGAAAGCCGTCGAAGAAGTGCAGGAATGGCACCCGCGTCTCGAGCGTCGCGCATTGGGCGAGCAGCGCCGCGTCGTGGGCCTCCTGCACCGACCCGGAGCTCAGCAGTGCGAAGCCGGTGGTGCGGGCCGCCATCACGTCGGAGTGCTCGCCGAAGATGGACAGCGCCTGGGTGGCCAGGGCGCGGGCCGCCACGTGAAACACCGCCGCCGTGAGCTCCCCGGCGATCTTGAACATATTCGGCAGCATCAACAGCAGTCCCTGCGAGGCGGTGAATGTGGTGGTGAGTGCACCGGACTGCAGTGCACCGTGCACCGCGCCCGCGGCGCCGCCTTCGCTCTGCATCTCCTGGACGACCGGTACGCTGCCCCAGAGGTTGGTGAGTCCCCGCGCGCTCCACTCATCGACGAGATCCGCCATCGGTGACGACGGCGTGATCGGATAGATCGCACACACCTCATTCAGCCGATACGCCACGTACGCCACGGCGGTATTGCCGTCCATGACGGCAGTCAATGCGGTGTCGGCGGCGTCGGTCATGGCAGGGGATCTAGGCCTGTGCCGGTTCGTCCGTCATCTCCAGCGCATGGCATGGACAGGTCTCGAAACACACCGCACAGCCGGTGCAGCGCGCATACTGGATTCGATAGCCGTGTGCAGGTGCGAGCTTCTCGATCGCCTGCTGCGGGCAGGCCGCATAGCACTGATCACACTCGAAGCAGTTGCCGCAGGACAGACAGCGTTGCGCCTCGTAGTGTGCCTGCTCTGCGCTGAGGCTCGCCGCGATCTCGGCGAACCCCGCGGTGCGTGCCGCAACCGGCAGCAGCGGCGCCTCGCGCCGTTCGGCGTCGCTGTAGAACGGCAGGTGCAGGCCGGCGAAGTCCGCGAGCCGCGCCGCCGGTGGCTCGCGTACCGTGCGGGTGCGCAGGAACGCATCGATGTGGCGAGCGGCCCGTTTGCCGTGACCGACCGACACCGTCACGGTCCTATCGCCACTGACCATGTCGCCGCCGGCGAACACGCCCGGGCAGCCGGTCATCAGGGTGGCCTCGACGCGCATACCACCGTCGGGGGTGAACTCGACACCCTCCAGGCGGTGCAGCACGGCCGGGTCGGTCTGCTGACCGAGTGCCAGCACCAGCGCATCGGCGCTGAGCCGCTCGACTTGGCCGGTCGGCTGCGGCCGGCCGTCGGCATCGAGCGTCATCTGCTCCACGAGCAGGTCAGGGCCGACCGCTGCGCGGATCGTCGTCAGCCATCTGAACTGGATGCCCTCGGCAATCGCCTGGTCGAATTCAGCGGCATGCGCGGGCATGTGGGCTCGGTCTCTACGATAGACGATGAGCGTGTCGTCGGCGCCGAGCCGCCGCGCGCTGCGCGCCGCGTCCAGGGCGGTGTTGCCACCTCCGTAGACGATGACGCGTCGGCCGAGGCAGGGCCGCTCGCCGGCGCCGATGCCGTGCAGCAGCGTAACCGCATCCACGACGCGGGCCGCATCGCGCGCCGGCAGCTCCAAGTGAGTGGCGACACCGGCGCCAATCGCGAGGAACACCGCATCGAACCGTCCGGTCTGCTGCGCGCTGCGCACATCATCGACCCTGTTGTTGAAGCGGAACGTCACGCCAAGCGCCTCGATGCGGGCGATTTCCTCATCGAGCACGGCACGGGGCAGTCGGTAGGCCGGGATGCCAAAGCGCAGCATCCCACCGGCATGGGCCTCGGCCTCGTACACCTCGACGGTGTGTCCGAATCGCGCGAGGTGGTAGGCGCATGAAAGGCCGGCAGGTCCGGAGCCGACTACGAGCACCCGTCGGCCGCTCGGCGCCGCCGGTGCTGCGGCGGGCCAGTGTTCGAGCGACGCCTGATCGGCCAGAAAGCGCTCCACCGCGTGAATTGCCACGGCGCTGTCGAGCTGCGCACGGTTGCATGCGCGCTCGCACGGGTGATAGCAGACTCGTCCGTGCACCGCGGGGAGCGGATTGTCCGCGAGCAATGCCCGCCACGCGTCCTGCTCGCGCCCGGCACGGGCGAGCGCGAGCCAGCCTTGGACATTCTCTCCGGCCGGACAGGCGTGATTGCACGGAGCCTGCAGATCGACATACACCGGTCGTCGTGCCCGTACCGGGCCGGTGCCGGGCGCGGCGAGCAGATCAACCGGCGGGGTGAAGTCGGATCGAGGCAGATTCATCGCTACGCTCCCGCGCGCCGCCCGTTGCGGACCCGGAGGAACCCCGAGCACGCCGCCGATCGCGCGGAGCGCTCAGCGGCGCGCCGTGCGTTCCGCACCCGAGCCGCCCCGGGTCCGCAGGGCCGCGGTTCGAGGCGCGGAGGCACGGGGCGCGTGCGCGGCGCGGATGGGCTTCGGGGCCGGCTGTGCCAGCCCGTGGTGACGCTTGATCTCCCCGCGCCGCCGGCGCTCATAATTCTGCAACTGGTGGCGCGCGGCGTTGAAGGCGTCACGCACTGCCACGTAGGGATCTTCGTGAGCCGGATCGGCCGCATGCGCATGCCCGACGAGAATGTGCTCATCGGGCACCGCGACATCAATCCGCACGGCATGCAGCACGCCTTGCTGCTGGTGGCGGGCGGGACGCTCGATCCAGACCCGGCAGCGCAGAATGTTCGGGCTGAATCGCTCGAGCCGCTCGGCAAGCTCGCGGACGCGACTGCGCAGCGCCGAGGAGGGCGCCATCTGCTGGAAACTCACCACGACCGGAAATGTCATCTTCGCTCCCTTCGGTGTCGAGGCGTGCGATCCGCAGCCGCTCATGCGGCCAGCGATCGCCGCGGCGCGGTACAGATCGCCGCCAGGGTGTGGCCGACGTCGGTTTCGTTGATTTCCTTGCGCGACTGGGTCCGTTCGCGTGCCGCCTCGCGCGCCAGATCGGCCAGCGAGAGCATGCCGAGCAGCCTACCGTCGTGATCGATCACCGGCAGACGCCGCACGCGCGACTCGCGCATCACCCGCTCGGCCTGCGCCAGAGAATCAGACGGGTGCAGGCTGTGCACGGTCTTGGACATCCCGCCGCCGACGCTCAGTTCGGCGAGCGCTTTGCCGCCGAACAGCGCGTGCATGCAGATGTCGCGGTCGGTGATGATGCCGATGAGCTTCTGGCCGCTGCCGCGGCCACACACCGGCAGCGCGCCGCAGTCGTGGCGCCACATCAGTTCAGCGGCATGCGCGAGCGTATCCTCCGCCCGACAGCACTGGACGTCACGGGACATGATGTTCTCGACGAGCATGTGCGGATCTCCTCTGTGCGATGCGCCGCGCTTCGCGGACGTCTCTACCTCTTGTCGCTCGGCTCCGGGTGGCGGCGCAACAGAACCGGGATGTGCGTGTGCCGTATGATGTATTCGGCGTCGCTGCCCAGCACCAGGCGACGTACGCCGCGCCTTCCATGCGTACCGCAGACGATCAGGTCCGCGGGCCAGTCCTCGGCGTGACGCAGAATGGCCGCACCCACCGGCGTGCCCATCTGTTCGATGAGCGCCGTGGTTGCATCGACTCCCGCAGCCTGGGCGCGGGCCTGCGCTTCCGTGAGCAACGCATCGCCGCTGCGGCGCATCTCGTCCTGGATGTCACCGATGTTGACAGCGGCGGTGTCCGGGGTGATGAGCAGCCACTCATTGAGCACGTGCAGGATGCGCAGCTGCGCCCGCTGGTCCAGTGAGAGTTTGATCGCCTCCTCGAACCCGAGGTTCGAGGCCGGGCTGCCGTCGATCGGAACCAGTATTTTTTTGTACATCCGCAGGCTCTCCGCGTCGGATGGGTTCGCCGGAGCGGATGTCAGCTCCAGCTCGCATCCACACTGGGAGCATGGTCTGCGCGGCACCTGGCTCACAATACGTAGTTGCCTCGACGAGCGGCTCGCGGCGCTCGATCGATACGTATTGTCCGGCGCGTACCAGGGGCTATAGTGGGAAAACTCAGACCGAGTGCGACCCGGTGCGACGAATATGCTCGATGAGTTTGTGACCCTGCCGCGCGTGGCGTATTTTTCGATGGAGATCGCGCTGCGCAACGAGATCCCGACCTATGCCGGCGGCCTCGGCGTCCTCGCCGGCGATACGCTGCGCTCGGCGGCCGACCTGTCGCTGCCGCTCGTCGGGGTGACCTTGGTGAGCCGGGCCGGGTATTTCCGTCAGGAGATCGGGGCGGACGGGGCACAGATCGAGCGTTCGACGAGTTGGGATCCGGCCCGTTGGGCCCATCCGCTCGACGCCAAGGTGGCGGTGCGCATCGAGGATCGTCCGGTGTGGGTGCATGCCTGGCTGTATGTCATCGAGGGCCGTAGCGGTGGCAGCGCGCCGGTGCTGCTGCTTGATACCGATCTGGCGGAGAACACCGTGGAGGACCGCCGGATTACCGACGCGCTCTATGGGGGTGACGATGCGTACCGTCTGAAGCAGGAGATGGTGCTCGGACTCGGCGGTGCGCGCATCCTGAGGGCGCTCGGTTTCGAGATCACCGCGTATCACATGAACGAGGGGCACTCGGCGCTGCTCGGCGTCGAGCTGCTGCGCCGCTTCGCCTATCGCGCCGATGATGTGCGTCCCGGTGAGGCGCAGTACGACCTGCCGCGGGTGCGGGATCTGTGCCGGTTCACGACCCATACGCCCGTGGAGGCCGGACATGACCGGTTTCCCTACGAGCTGGTCAAGCGGCTCTTTGCCAGCAGCGTCTACGGATACAACAACCACAAGGCTCCGCAACCGAATGAGCCGGGCACCGAGCATGGCCCGATCGACTTCAAGACGCTCACCGCGCTCGGCGGTACCGATGAGCTCAACATGACTCAGCTTGCCCTGAACGTCAGCGATTTCGTCAACGGTGTGGCCAAACGGCATGCCGAAGTGTCGGCGCGGATGTATCCGGGGTATGCGGTGCGCGCGATCACCAATGGTGTGCACCCCTATACCTGGAGCGCGCCGAGCTTTCGCGAGCTGTATGACCGGTACATCGCCGGGTGGTGCCACGAGCCAGAGCTGCTCGGGCGGGTTCACGGGATTCCGCCGGCGCAGCTGCTCGAGGCCCATGCCAAGGCAAAGCAGGCGCTCGTGGCGGCCGTGCAAACGGCCTGTGGCGTCGTGCTCGATCCGCACGTGGCCACCCTGGGGCTGGCACGGCGGATGACGGCCTACAAGCGCCCCGCGATGCTGTTCGCGGACCTCGCGCGGCTGAAGTCCATCGCGCAGCGCTATCCGCTGCAGATCGTGCTGTCCGGCAAGGCACATGCGCGCGACGAGGAGGGCAAGCGTCTGATTGTCGAGTTGCACCAATTTGCGCGTGAGCTGGCCGGAACCGTGAGCGTCGCCTATTTGCCCGACTATGACCTGGATGTGGCGCTGCTGATGGTCTCGGGCGTCGATGTGTGGGTCAACACGCCGCTGCCGCCGCTCGAGGCCTCCGGCACGAGCGGGATGAAGGCCGCCTTCAACGGGGTGCCGAGCCTCTCGGTGCTCGACGGATGGTGGATCGAGGGGTGCATCGAGGGGGTCACCGGCTGGGCGATCGAGGATGCCGCCTCGCTGTACCAGAAGCTCGAGCAGGTGGTGCTGCCGCTCTATTACGCCCCGGCCGGCGAGCGCGAGCCGTGGGTGCGCATCATGACGAGTGTGATCGGCGCGAATGCTGCCTATTTCAACAGTCAGCGCATGATGCGCCGCTACGCCACCGAGGCATATCTGCGCTGAGCGCAGCGGATGGGGGCTCTCGCAAACCCGAGGGGGCATCAGGGACAGTGCGGATGGTGCGTCATCGAGGCCTATGCAACCCTGCTGCCTTGGCACGGCCGGGATGCCGGCTGAAACCTGCCTCGAGAGGGTCCGGCGGCATGGGCAAGACGAACTCGATACTGGCCGTGGCACAGCACGCGCCGTCCGATACGGTGTTGCTGGCGAAGGCGGCGGCACTGGCGCGTTCCTTCGGGTTCGGTCTGGAACTGTTCATGTGCGATGCCGAGCAGGCCTACGCGCTGAAGCATGATTACCAGAGCACCGGGCACGACAAGGCACTCGCCGAGTGCGTCGGGCGTGCCAAGGCGTACCTCACCGAGCAGCGTAAACTGATCGATCCGGCGGTCTCGGCCGTGGCCATCGATGCGGCTTGCGAAAGTCCCCTGTATGAAGGGGTGGTGCGCAAGGTGGTGCACAGTCGCGCCGAGTTCGTCATGAAGGCGGCCGGCGGCATCGATCGGCGCGGACACAGCGCATTCGACGAGAACGACTGGCAATTGATGCGCACCTGCCCGGCGACGCTCGCTCTGGTGCGCCACCGCCATTGGCGCAAACGGCTGCGCATCGCCGCGGCGATCGACGTGTCGGATGACGAAACCGCGGGGCTCGCGAGCTCGATCATCAGGATTGCCCGGCGGCTCGCGCTGGCGACGGGCGGGGAACTCGAACTCGTGTACGCCGAGCGCATGCCCTCCGACAGCGTCGCGAGCCGCACGCGGGCCGCGCGGCTGCGGGCGCTGGCGCGCCAGGCCGATCTCGATGAGCACCATGCCCACATTCTCGCCGGTACGCCTGAGCACGAGCTCGCGAGCTTCGCCGCGGGGCGTGACTACGACGTGATGGCGCTCGGGGCGCTGGCGCACCGCAAGGTCGCGGTGGAACTCGTCGGCAGCCTCACCTCGACGCTGGTCGAGGCGCTCGAGAGCGACTTCGTGCTGATCAAACCGGATGAGGCGGTGGCGAGTGAACGGGTAGCGCATCATACGCGTGAGCACGCCGCGCAGGCGCTGCCGCCGGCGACGCGCAGCGCCGCGGTGAATGCCTGGATGGGCCGGTCGCGCCCGATGCGCTAGTCAGCCCGCGCCGCGGCGCGCTTCGAGTTCTTCCCAGCGCGCGTAGCAGCGCTCGAGTTCCGCGGTGAGCTCATTGAGCCGCGTGCCGTCGGCGCGGATGCGCTCATGGCCGCCGTCCTGGTAATCGGGTTGACTCAGGCGTGCGCCGATCTCGCCTTGTTCCTGCTCGAGCGCCTCGATCTGTCCGGGCAGCGCCGCCAGTTCGCGTCCCTCCATGTAGCCGAGGCGCGCCGGGCGCGCGGCGCGCTTGGTCGGCAGTGGCGCCGTCTCTGTGAGCACCGGGCTCTCGGCCCGTGGTTGCGGCGTGCGCGTCTGGGGCCGCTGGCGCAGCCAGTCCGTGTAACCGCCCACGTAGGCACGCCATTCTCCGCCGCCCTCGGCGGCAATGGTCTGCGTGACGACATTGTCGAGGAAGCGCCGGTCGTGGCTCACCAGCAGCAGCGTGCCGGTGTAGTCCTGCAGGCGCTGCTCGAGCAGCTCGAGCGAATCGATATCCAGATCGTTGGTCGGCTCATCGAGCACCAGCAGATTCGCCGGCCGGGCGAACAGCCGCGCCAGGAACAATCGGTTGCGTTCACCGCCCGAGAGCATGCGCACCGGGGACTTGGCGCGATGCGGCGGGAAGAGGAAGTCCCCGAGATAGGTCATGATGTGCTTGCGCTCGGTACCGATCGTGATCCACTCCGAGCCCGGACTGATGGCTTCGGCGAGCGTGGCCTCAGGGTCGAGCTGCTCGCGCATCTGATCGAAGTAAGCCACCTGCAGGTGGGTGCCGAGCCGCACACTGCCGTGCTCGGGCGTGAGTTGGCCGAGAATGATGCGCAACAGCGTCGACTTGCCGGCTCCGTTCGGGCCGATGAGACCGACTCGGTCGCCGCGCATGATGCGGGTGGAGAACTCTTGGATCAGGGTTCGTCCGCCGAAGCTCTGGCGCACGTCGATGAGCTCCGCGACCAGCCGCCCGGAGCGCTCGCCGGAATCGAGTGCGAGTTTGATGCTGCCGAGCCGGTCGCGTCGCTCGAGCCGCTCCTCGCGCAAGCGCTCTAAGCGTCGCACCCGACCTTCGTTGCGCGTGCGGCGGGCTTCGACGCCCTTGCGGATCCAGACTTCCTCCTGGGCCCAGAATTTCTCGAAACGGCGCCGCGCCAGGTCCTCGGCGACCTTCTCGTCGTCCCGCCGGCTCTCGTAGGCGGCGAAGTTGCCGGGGTAGGAGCGGATCACGCCGCGGTCCAGCTCGATGATGCGCGAGGCGATGGCATCGAGGAATGCTCGATCGTGCGTCACGATGATCGCGGCCGGGACTCTCTGCGTGAACGCCTCGAGCGTGGCGATGCCCTCGATGTCGAGGTGGTTGGTCGGCTCATCGAGCAGCAGCAGATCGGGCGAGGAGGCGAACGCGAGGGCGAGCGCGGCGCGTTTGCGCTCTCCGCCGGAGAGCTGATGCGAGTCCCGGGCATCGTCGAGGCCGAAGCGCTGCAGGAATTCCGCCAGGCGCGAGAGCAGCTGCCAGCGCTCGCGATCCGCCCCGTGCAGCTCTTCGGCCGAGCAGGCCGTGGCGTGTGTGAGGGTGCGTGCCCGCTCCATCAAGCTCTCGCTCACGGTCGAGCTCGCCGCCATCAGCGGCTCTTGTTCGACGTAGGCGATGCGCAGGCCCGAGCGGCGCTGCACCTCCCCGTCATCGAGCGCAGTCAGTCCGGCAATGACCTTCAGTACCGTGGATTTGCCGGTGCCGTTGCGGCCGATGAAGCCGAGTCGTTCGCCGTCTTGCACCGCCAGGGCGGCGCCATCGAGCAGGGCGTGCTCGCCAAAGGCGAGCTGCGCATCGCGAAGTGTGATCAGGGACATCTCATGCCATAGAAATCATGGACTGGCGGCCGGCCGACCGGTATAGTTCGTCCCGCAAGACTATACAGGCGCCAAGCGGTCTGCGCCTGCCTCGCTCGCGGTCAAGCCGATCCGGCTTCGCTTCGATTTCCCACAACCACCCCTCGCTCTGACCGCCACGGCCACCGAAATGGCTGATCCGCCGGCAATGCCGATGCGGACGCCCGGCCGTTTGCGCGAGCTTGAATGACAGAGGTATTCATGTTGTTTTCCGATCTCGGGCTGCTGCCCGAGCTGCTGCGCGCCGTGCAAGAAAAAGGCTATTCGGCGCCGACTCCCATCCAGGCGGGCACCATCCCCGCGATTCTCGCCGGCCGCGACGTGCTCGCCGGTGCCCAGACCGGTACCGGCAAGACAGCGGCATTCGTGCTGCCGATCCTGCAGCGTTTGACGCAGGATGCGGCCCACGGGACGCATCCGGCCCCGCGGGCGCTGGTGCTGACCCCGACCCGCGAGCTCGCCGCGCAGATCGCCGACAACGCCACGGGTTACGGCCACTACCTGAAGCTGCGCTCGGCGGTGGTCTTCGGTGGCGTGGGCATCAATCCCCAGATCGATCAGCTGCGCCGCGGCTGCGATTTGTTGATCGCCACACCGGGCCGCCTGCTCGATCTGAGCGAGCAGGGTGCGCTGAACCTCAGCCGCATCTCGTGCTTCGTGCTCGATGAGGCCGACCGCATGCTCGACATGGGCTTCATCCCCGCCATCCGGCGTGTGCTGAAGCTGCTGCCGGCGAAACGTCAGAACCTGATGTTCTCGGCGACATACGCCGAGGACATCCGCTCCCTGGCGCAGCGGTTCCTGCACGATCCGGTCAACGTCGAGGTGACGAGCCGCAATGCGACGGCCGAACGCGTGACGCAGTCACTCTATCGCGTGCCGAAGGAGAGCAAGCGTCACCTGCTCGCGCATCTGATCAATGAGGGCAATTGGCAGCAGGTACTGGTGTTCACGCGCACCAAGCACGGCGCGAACCGGCTCGCCAAGCAGCTCGAGAGCGCCGGCATCAACTCAGCGGCCATCCACGGCAACAAGAGCCAGGCGGCGCGAGTGCGCGCACTGGCGGACTTCAAGGGCCTGCGCGTCACGGCGCTGGTCGCCACCGAAGTCGCCGCCCGTGGACTCGACATCAAGGAGTTGCCGCACGTGGTCAACTACGAGCTGCCGAACGTGCCGGAGGACTACGTGCATCGGATTGGCCGCACGGCGCGCGCCGGAGCGAGCGGCGCGGCCGTATCGCTGGTGTCACCGGACGAGGAGCCGCTGCTGCGCGACATCGAGCGGCTCCTGAAGAGCCCGATTCAAGCCACTGCGCTGCCGCAGTTTCCGATTCTCAACATGCCTGTGGAGCCCGATCGGGGACCGCCGCGCGAGATGCATCGGGGTCGGGCCGCCGGCAATGGTGGAAACGGCAACCGCGGCGGCCGCGGCGGACCTCGTCGCCCGCAACAGGGACCGCGCCCGCAGCAGGGGCAGCGCCCGCAACAGGGGCAGCGCCCGCAACAGGGGCAGGGGCGCACGCCGGATGGTGCGGTGCGGACCGGAGGAGCGCCGCAGGACGGGCAGCGTCACTCCGCGCATCGTCACGGCGAGTCGCAAGGCTCGCGACCGGCCGGTGCGCCCCGCGGCGACGGCGGCCGGTCGCTCGGCGGGGATCGTCGCGGCCCACGCACACAGGGTGAGCGGGGCGGTGGCACCGATGGCGGTTGGCGCCGTGCCTGAGTGAGCGCACAGCATGCAGCGGACCGGCGCTCGGGTCGGCCGCTGCGTGCCGTCGAGCAGGGGGCTCTGCGCAGCCGGGCGTTCCCGGGCGTGGCGCAG
Source organism: Pseudomonadota bacterium (assembly GCA_021851405.1). GTDB lineage: Bacteria > Pseudomonadota > Gammaproteobacteria > Steroidobacterales > Steroidobacteraceae > 13-2-20CM-66-19. The sequence goes on along the minus strand of JAJZDW010000029.1, from coordinate 21,093 downwards.
AGCCCCGAGTCGTTACTGAATCGAGATTTCCTTGGGCTTTTTCTGTTCGGCCTTCGGAATGTGCACGCTCAACACGCCGTCCTTGCTGTCGCAACGGATGGCGTCGGCCGTAATGTTGTCCGGCAGCGAGAACGAGCGGGTGAAGGTGCCGTAGGAGTTCTCCACGCGGTGGAACTTCTCGGTGGTCTGCTCCTTGTGCTGCTTGCGCTCGCCCTGAATGGTGAGCACTCCGTCAGTGAAGGTGACTTTCACTTCTTCCTTCTTCAGGCCCGGCAGATCGGCGCGCACCACATACTCCTTGTCGGTCTCGCTGATGTCCGCCGAAGGCGACCACTCGAACGTGACGCCGCCATCGTCCTCCACGGACAGGCGCGGTCCGCGCGGCACGCGCGGCATCATGCGATTGAACAGGTTCTCGACGTCCGCGAACGGATCCCAGCGAATCAGGCTCATGGCGACTCTCCTGTGGCTGAAATAACGGTGTCCCGAAGCGGGACACCGCAATGGTTGTGGAGTCTGGGCGTTCGCGTTATTCGGTCATTTACGTATCATCCCGGGTGCGCGTCGCCATCGCTCTAGATCGCGCTCGTGGCACCGACGGGATTCATTCCGGGTCCGGGGATTCGAAATGGCCTGCGCCGGCCGGGTTGACCGCAGGCATGGCCATGCATGTAGCCGTCCCGGAGTGTGCGCGGTAGTGCGGTGAGGACTTCGGTTTCGACGTATTCGGCGACTGAAGCCAGACGACGGTGCCGGCTGTGGATTCATCGGGCGGGTGCTGGGTGGCGCTACCGCCGATCGCGGCCAATTGACCCGACAGTGGGGCGAGGCGCGAGCTCGTGCGCCATTGCCTGCGTAGATCGATTCGCCGAACGGTTCGGTTGGCAGTAGACTGCTCCTGCCGCGGGGGATGCGTCCGCCATGACCTGCTGTCGTGGTGCACGAGGTGCGGTCGCATAAGACGCCAAAAAACAGACGCGCCAGATTGTTCGGCAAAATAGCTCAGTTCACTCGTTTTGCGATGGATCTGATTTCTTCAAGAGAGTGCCGCACCTCATGACCATTCACGGCTATTGGCTTTTCGTCTCCTCGAGCGTCGCGCTGGCGTTGATCCCCGGGCCCGACATGGCGTTCATGCTCTCTCGATGCATCGCGCAGGGACGTCGAGCGGGCGTTCTCGCCGCGCTGGGGTTCAACACCAGCAGTTATGTCTTTCTGGCCGGCGCCGTGCTGGGGCTCTCCGCCGTGCTGGAGACATCAGCGACGGCCTTCGATGTCGTCAAATGGATCGGAGCGGCCTATCTGGTTTACCTCGGAGTCGCGGCACTCCTCAATAAACCGAATGCAGTGGCGGTTGGCGGTAGCGCGGGAAAGAGCCGATCGGGTCTCGCGGTGTTTTGGCAGGCGTTCGTCACCGATATCTTGAATCCCAAAGTGATCTTGTTCTATTTTGCGTTTCTGCCTCAATTCGTCGATCCGAAAGCCGGGCATCCGACGTTGCAGTTGTTGTTGCTGGGGATCACCGTCAACATGGTGTGTTTGGCGATCAATCTGATATTGATTGCCTTCTCGGCCAGATTGACGGAGTCATTGCGGCGAAGTCGGTCGATCGCGAAGTGGTTGCAGCGCGGGATGGGCGCGATGCTCATTGGGATTGGCGTGCGACTGGCCGTGCAAAAATCCTGAAAGCACTTCGGGATTTCCGTCAGACACACCGGAGATGATGGCGTTACGCGGCTCGCTAGTCGGGCGCTGTTCGATGGGCTGGCTCAAGGCGTCAGGCGTACGACCTCTTCGATGACTTCGTGGGCCAGGGAGGAGCACTGGCCCCTCTGGCCGGGTTCATCCGCGGGACACGATCCAGGTTGAGGGGCGCGCTTGACAGCCAGACGACTCCAATGCTTAACTACTATAACAATAGTAATTGAGACGATCCAGCGTGTTAGCGGGATTGACCGGCCGTGAAGCGGATTTGATGGACGTGCTATGGGAGCATGGACCGTCGACCGTCGCCGAAGTGCACGCGCGCCTCGGTGAGGCGCTCGCGTATACGACGGTGCTCAGCATGCTGCGCACGCTAGAGGCCAAGGGAGCCGTGACGCGAACGAAGGAGGGGCGTGCCCATCGTTATGCGGCACGCGTACCGCGCCAGCTTGCGCGTCAGCGCGCGCTCGCGGCGGTCGCGGCGAAATTCTTTCGCGGATCGACGGAGCGCCTGCTCGTTCATCTGGTGGAAAACGAACGGCTGAGCGACGCCCAGATCCTGCGATTGCGTGCGCTGCTTGATGAGCGCCAGCGAACGCGTCGATGATCGGCGCGGCGCTCTACCTGCTGGTCGTCAGCGCGCTCCTGAGCATCGCGGCCTGGCTCGCCGAGCGCATTGCGGCCAGTTTTTGCTGGCCGCGGCGCGGGATCTGGCTTGCCGCAATGATGCTCTCGATCGCGGTGCCGGTGTGGCGTCTTCCCGGCGCGCTGCCGGGATGGTCGCCTGTGCAATTGAGGGTGTCCGGGGCTGCTACAGGCACAGTGCGCGACGCGCCGAGCCGCGCGCACCGTCCCGCGGTCCCGGCGGAAGCGGCATCGGCACGGCAAGCGCGGATGCGACCTGCCTCCCACTCCTCGCCCCCAACGCATCGCTTCTGGACCCCAGCGGTGTACGAACGCGTGCTGCTGGGATTTCTCGCTGGCTGGGGCGTGCTATCGGTCGCATCGATCGCGCGGCTGATTATGGCGAGCGCCACATTGCGGAATAGATCTCGTCGATGGCCGGTGACCGCGCTCGAAGGCGTCGCGGTGACGGTATCGGACGACCTAGGTCCCGCGGTGCTTGGAATTCTGCACCCACGAATCATCGTGCCACGGTGGCTGCTGGAGGAAGCCGCGGAGAGGCGCGCCGCGGTGCTGTCACACGAGAGCGAGCACTTGCGGGCGCATGACGGGCGCTGGCTCCTGGCGGGCCTGTTGCTCGTCACGCTTCTGCCCTGGAACCTGCCTCTGCGGTGGCTGTGGCGGCGGCTCAGGCTGGCAATCGAGGTGGATTGCGACGCCCGCGTCGTGCGGCGCGGCTTGCAGCCGGTCGCCTATGGCGCGGAATTGCTGGCGATCGCGACACGCACGCGGCCCGCGCCGCGGCCGGCCATCGGTCTGTTCGAGCACCGTTCACAACTGGCTCGGCGGATTCGGATTCTCGTGACCCCATCACGACTCTGGTGGCGCTGGGCCGCCGCGCCGCTGTACGTGTTCACGGCTGCGGCAGCGCTGGCTGCCGCGACATTTCCGGCGCCGCCGATCGACGCTGCGCTCGGGGCGCGCAATCAAGCACATCACTTCGCGGCGCAGAGGACGGAAGAGAAAGCCCGGGAGGCGCGCGCCACTCGGCGCTTGCTCGCCAGCGGACAGCCCGATGCGCTCGCGGCAGCGGCGGTCCTCGGATGGCCGTGGGTGGCCAACGAGCGGTTCGTGCACGGCAAACTCGTGCTGTCGGCGAAGGCTCGGCTGGATGCCGCCCGCCGGCTGAGGTGGCTCGCGCGCGCGGTCGCCGAAGCGCCCCGTCGAGCGGACTTGCTGATGTTGCAGAAGAGCTTCTGTCAGCAGTGGATCGCGCACTGTGATGTCGCGGCACTGGACGATCGACTGCGGACTCTGGATCCGGATAATGGTGCAGCGTGGCTTGATGCTCTGGCCGCGGCGACGGAGGCGAAGGATCCGGCAGGCATCAACGCGGCGTTGACCGCCATCGGGCGCACGACTCGTGTCGATACGTACGGCAATTCTCTTGTCGCGCGCATCGGTGAGTCGTTGCATCAGGTCGGTGGGATGAGTTTTAAAGATATCCCTTCCGAGATCTACCGTATCCGTGGTTACGGTTTACCGCTCGATGCGATGATTGCATTGGCTGCCGCGTGCAATTGGAATACCCAACAGCTGACGGCACCACGCTTGAATCTCTGCCGCAACGCCAGTACCGCGTTTGAGCATGGCGACACCTTCCTGGCCAGCGTGAGCGGCAGCGAGATTGCGATGCGACTGTGGCCCGCCGGCACGGCCGAGCACCGCTACGCCACAGCCTTGCACCGCCGTCTGGAGTACATGGAGCAGGAGTCGCAATGGTTGATCTTGCCACCCGGCCATCGGCTGCAGTCGCTTCTCGCGGTATTCGATGGCCAGTTCTGGGCGCAAGAGGTCCGGTTGGCAGCGCGATACCCGAGTGAGCAGGACGTGCTGCGTGCACCGTCACCGCATAGCCAGGAACACCGTGTCCTAATAGTCAGATAATGACAATAAACGAGTTCATTTCGTAATCCGTTGGATGATATTCGCCCGTTTACGATGGCAAGCCGCTGCGCCAGCCGGGTCAGAATCCCATTCCCCCGCCAAGATCAGTGGCAGGGCGGGCACGGTTCGGTGTCAGGTCAGGCCGTTGCCTCGGTGCGCGGGAGCGGCTTCACCTTGGCGCGGAAGCGCCGCTTGGCGTGCCACATGTCGTAATCGGCCTGCATCTTGTACCAGGTGCCCGGCGTCGTACCGAGCGCCTTGGAAAGCCGCAGGTCCATCTCGGCGCTCACAGCGGCCCGTCCGTTGACTACGCGCGAGAGCGCGACGCGGGTAACGCCAAGGTGCTTGGCAAACTCGGTAATGCTGATGCCGCCATCAGCGCGCAGCACCGTGTCCGCCAGAATCTCGCCGGGGTGCGGGGGGTTGTACATCTCGCTCATGGTGGCCTCGATCAGTGATAGTCCCGGTAATCGACCAGGACAGCATCCGTGCCGTCGAATGCGAACGTGACCCGCCAATTGCCGCTCACGGAAACCGAGTAATGACCGGCCAGATCGCCGTGCAGGCTGTGGAAGCGCCAGCCGGGCAGATTCATATCGTTCGGCTTGCCGGAGCGGTGCAGGTGTTCCAACTGCAATCGCAGCCGCTTGGCGTGCTCGGGCCGGATGCCAGCCTTGGAACCGGTCTTGAAGAAGGCTTCGAGTCCAGCGTGGCGGAACGAGCGGATCATGGTTTGTATCGTATAGCTACGATATACGAACGTCAATTGCTGGGCGCGGGTCTGCGGAACGGCACGACGTTCGCGCCGGTGCGCAGCGCATCGAGATAGTCAGACCAGCTTTGCATCATCGCCCGCCGCTCGGGCAGTCGGGTTGAGCGGTTGTAGATCGCCCGCACGCTTGAGTCACGGTGCGCCAACTGCAACTCGATCAGGTCCGGCACATGGCGTTGCTCGTTTAGCGCGGTGCTCGCCATCGCCCGGAATCCGTGCGGCACGATGCGGTCAGTCCCGTAGCCGAGCCGACGCAGGGCTTGGCCCAGGGTCGCATCGGATATCGGCTTGCCGGCCACGAGCCCCGGAAACAGCAGGCCGTGTACGTTGTCCCCGGTGATCGTGCGCAGCTCGCGCAGCAGTGCCGCCGCTTGTGTCGACAGCGGCACCAGATGTTCGCCGGGATTCTTCCGGCGCATCTTCATGCGCTCGCCCGGTATGCGCCACAGCGGCTCGGGGCCATCCAGATCGAATTCAGGCCAGCGGGCGTTGCGCAGTTCGCCGGGACGGGTGACTACGTGCGGCAAGACGCGCAGGCAATAGCAGGTCGACGGGTCGCCGGTGTAGCCGTGGATCGCCCGCATCAGCTCGGCAATCTCGGTGGGCTTGGTCAGGGTGGCGTACTTCTCCGATTGCACCGGGCCGAGTACGTCGCCCAGGTCGGCGGCCACGTCGCGCTCGGCTTCGCCCAGCGCCACCGCGAAGCGTAGGACGCGGCCAATCTGCGCCAGCACGCGGCGGGAGAACTCGTGGTGCCCTTCGGCCTCGATGCCGAGCACGACAGGCCGGATGTGCGCCGGGGTTAGCGCGCGGGCCGGAACGTCCCCGAGCTTCGGAGTCCACAGCGCCATCAGGTGCCGCTCGCGTTTCTCGGTCGAGGATGCCCAGGCTTGCTTGTCTGCCCAGGCAGCGGCCAGTACCCCCATCGTCTCGCCTTCGATGCTCCCATGCGCGGCTCGATGCCCCTTCGCGGGGTCTTTGCCGTCGCGCAGGGCAGCGCGGGCCTCCGCGGTCATGGCTCGGGCCGCTTCCACGGTGACATCCGGCCAGGGGCCGAATGACAGGCGCTTCTCCTTGCCCCCATGGCGGTACTTGAGCCGCCACAGCTTGCCCCCAGCCGGGGTGACTTCGACGTACAGCCCGTCGCCGTCGGCGGCCTTGTACGGCCTTCCCTTTGGCTTCAGGGCCTTAAGCGCCCGGTCTGAGAGCTTGCGAGTCTCGCGCATGGGAGGATGCCCCCAATCAGGCAGGGCGAGCGCCCTAATGCCCCCAGTCATGCCCCCACTTAGCACGCTCTCGCAAGGTCTAACAGGGTCCTGTTTTCTCCGACTGCCTGCTAAGTATTGGATTTATAAGCATATCAGGATGCGATGGGACGGCACTAGAGTCTTGAATGGTGCCGGGAATAGGATTCGAACCTACGACCCGCGCATTACGAATGCGAAAAAGACCGTTTTCACGACTTCCGGGAATTTCAGCCACTTGCCGCTCTGAGCCCACGAAATCCTGGAATTTCCAGAGTTCCGTGAATCCTAACCTCGCATACTCATTGCTACGGTCTGCCACGGCTGTATACTCTACTTGCACTTGCAAGTGCCGCGCAAGTGGCCATTGCATTCAGGCATCCGGCCAGCAAGAGGCTTATCCGTGCGAGCCATCATCTCGGCGAACCTGCTCAAGGGGAATGCCGCCCAGTTCAGGGACAAGCCCTTCGATATCCGCGACACGCGGCTGATCGGCTTCGTGCTCAGGATCGAGCGCAACGTGCGCACGTACTTTGTACAGGTCGGGCGCGGCCGGCGGGTGCGGCTCGGCCGGGTCGGCGAGTTCACGCCGGATGAGGCCCGCGAACGCTGCCAGGCAGTGCTCGGCAACGTCGCGCACGGTAGACCTCCGCTGCATGGTCTTGATGGCGCTCCCGGACTGACGCTCGGCCAGTTCGTCCAGGAAGCATATCGGCCTTGGCTGCTCGTGAACCGGCCGAAGGGGGCGGAGCGAACCTTGCAGCGGATCCAGACGTGTTTCGGCCCGTGGTATCCCAGGCCGCTGACCGATATCACCGTGGAGATGATCGAGCGTTGGCGCACCGAGCGTCTCGGCGCAGGAACCGAACCTTCGACCATCCTGCGCGATGTGATGACCCTTTCGGGTGTGCTCTCCCGCGCCGTCAAGCTCGGCAAGCTCCCCGATAATGTCGTCCGCCGCGTGGAGCGCCCCAGAATCGACCGCATGCCGAAGGTCCGGTATTTGGACCCGGCCGAGGAAAAGCGGCTCAGGGAGTCCCTCAGCGAGCGCGACGCGGAGGTGCGCGCCGCCCGAGAGTCGGCGAATCGCTGGCGCCGGGCCCGGAATCAAGATTCCCTGCCGACCCTTCCGCACTACGGCGACCATTTGACCCCCGCCGTGGTTCTCTCCATGAACACTGGCATGCGCCGCGGCGAGCTCCTCTCGCTCAAGTGGGCAGCCGTGGATATGAAGGGTAAGCAGCTGACCGTCGAAGGCTCCACGGCGAAGAACATGCAGACCCGGCATATCCCTCTCAATGACGAGGCGCTGGAAGTGCTGAAGAATTGGAAGGAGCAGGTGTCGGACACCGAGCGCGTGATCTCCATCGATACCGGATTCAAGACCGCGTGGGCGGCGCTGCTCGAACGCGCCAAAATCACGAAGTTTCGATGGCATGACTTGCGCCATCATTTCGCCAGTCGGCTCGTCCAAGCTGGTGTCCCGCTGAACACGGTGCGTGAACTTCTCGGGCACGGCTCCATGGCAATGACATTGCGCTATGCGCATCTCGCGCCGGACCAGAAACGCGAGGCGGTCGCCAAGTTGGTGCCACCGTGATTCAAAGCCGCAACAAGCGAGGCCGGAAATGAGGCCGCGCAAGGAGGACATTCAGCACGCCGCAGCCTCGATCGGCGAGCTTGGCTTTTCTGCAAACCGCTATCAGTGTGTCGGCATGGATGTGCTCGACTGGTGGGTCTGCCTGGAATATCGAAGCCACCTCGGCGCAATGCTTCTTCTCCCCGATTGGGAAAGCGCGGCGAGTCGGCGGATCAAGAGCATCGCTCGCCGTTTCGGAATGACCCTGCCTGTCGACCCCGATGGGGGCGGCGTGCCCCCGCCGCCGGGCGCCCCGCTCGACACAAAGCCTCTCGTCGTGTCGATTGGTCGCTCCACCTTCCAATTCCCTGCATACTGGAAAACGGCGTACCACTGGCAGCGGTTGATTCAGTCAATGCAGGGAAAGGCGAGTGCTGAGGATTACGAGGAGCTGATGGCCGCATTGGACGCGCGGAGAGCCGAGACGGCCCCACGCCTGATCGCGCGGGATCCGGTCATAGAGGCGGGACGGGACTGTTTGCACCGCGAACTCAACAGGGCAAATCCTTCGTTGCACATGATTCAAAAGACGAAGCAACTTGGCGGGAATATCGCGAGTGCGCGTACCCATGCGGTGCGGCAGTTGTTGGCGGATCCGTTGCTGCCGGCGCTCCGCCAGGAGGTGCGAACGGCAATGGCAAACGCGGTGAGCGAGAATTGTGTCAGAGACTCCCCGGAGGACAAGAGTAACTCCTGGCAGCGCGCGCGGCTGGAGGTGGACCTCCGCGCCGGTGACGAGGTACTGAAGGAGGCGTTTCGGCGTTGGCTTGCAGCGGTCCGTCAGCGGTACGAGCGAGAAGGCTTCACCGCCGCGCCCGCTCGGCGCGCGCCGCTCAAGCGGTGGAGTGAGTATCGGATTCTGGGCTATATCGATCTCGAGTTCGCGAGTCATGCGCTGGATCTGTCGCTGAGCGACAGCAAGATCGGTCAACTGATATTTCCGGACCCCAATAAGCTCGGAGGGAAGGAGGACGATCCACGTCGATTGCGTCGGACAGTACGCGAGCTCGCAATGGATGTCATGACCTACGCCACGCTGGTGGAACTCGGGTACGAAGTGCAAGCATTCATTGCAGAACTACGATAGCCGATACCATGTGCAGCGGGGCGCCCGGGCGCCCCCGGCCAGATCAATACTGGACCTAAAAACAGCCATGATCGCCTCCGGCGATACTTGGCTCATTCACGTGTAACAACATCTCGCACGATCCTGCTCCGTAACACGCTGTACAACGGAGTCAGCCATGCCTCTTATCAACGAACGCGCCGCCGCCGCCTACCTTGGCGTCTCGGTCGCATTTCTGCGCGCAGACCGAAGTCGCGGTCACGTTGGTGGCCGCACCCCTGGCCCACCCTGGTATCGAGTCGGCCGCGCGGTCAGATATGACCTTCGGGACCTCGAACAATGGCTTGCCACCCGGCGTGTCGATCGCTCTCGGCGTAACCCTCGCCCCACCGCCGAGGAGGCAAGGAGAGCGTCGCCGGAGGCGCACGGCCAGCGGCGCCCCGCCCCCGCGGGGGGCGCAGGTAGCTCATGGACGGCGCTGAAGCCAACGCGCAGCGGGGCGTCCCGAGCAAGTGGCGAGGGCCGCGGGGGTTCGTCGACCGCGCAGCGACCACTGGACGGCACGGACGTGGGAGCCAGCGGTCCCCGCGGCACGAGGACACCGGCGGTTGCCCGTCATGAATAAGCCGACGCCTCTCATGTCGGCGGATCGCCTTCGCGCCGATAGCGCATGGCTCGGGCGAGAACTCGACGCCGAGGTCGGCGGTGCGCCGGCGGCGCAAGTGAACCGGGAGCGGCCGCGCGCGCTGCCGGCGGAACCGGAGCCGCTGCGGCGGCCACTTCCGCCGGCTGAACCTTATCCACTGGATGCCTTGGGACGGATTCTTGCCCCCGCCGTGCTCAGGGTCCGAGAGACTATCCAGGCCCCCGCAGCCATGTGCGCGCAATCATTCCTGTCGGCCGCGAGCCTCGCGGCGCAGCCGTTCGCCGATGTCCTGATTGATGGCCGCCGCGAGCTGCTGAGCCTGTACGCGCTTTCTATCGGCGAGAGTGGCGAGCGAAAGACAGCTGTCGATAATGTTGCGCTGCGCGCTCATCAGGAGTTTGAGCGGGCCAACCTGGATAAATGGGAATCGGACTATAAACAATACGAAATCGAAAAAGAGGCTTATGATGCCGCCCGCCGCGCGACGACATCCGGCAAAATCCCAAAAGAAGTTGAAAATGATGCCAGGGAGTACATACGCGACCGGATCTTGGGGCTTGGGGAGCCGCCGAAAGAGCCGCGGAAACCGATTCTGCTTGCTGGGGCGCCAACACTTGAGGCGTTGCACCAAATATTCGCTAAGGGCCGCCCGACTCTCGGGCTCTATAACAATGATGCCGGCGATGTCTTCGGCGGGCACTCGATGAATGCGGAAAACTGCCTCAAGACAGCGGCGGGACTCTCGAAACTATGGGATTGTGGGGCGTACGATCGCCTCCGGGTAACGGACGGTTTGAATAAGTATTTTGGCCGCCGCTTGGCGTTCCACCTCATGATCCAGCCAGTCGTGGCTGAGCAAGTATTGTCTAACGACATATTAATCGGACAGGGACTACTCGCGCGATCGCTGTTGGAATGGCCTGACTCGACGATCGGATATCGACCATACAATGAGGTGGATATATCACAGGACCCGGCGTTACTGACATATGCCAGGGCGATCATGGATTTGTTACAGCGCGAACTACCATATCGAGAGCTGCGGAACGGCGAACTGTCTGAGTCTGAATTGGACCCGCCAGCGATTCAGTTGACGCCTCCGGCTAAACAGACATGGATCGCTATCCACGATGCCATCGAGGAGGAGATGCGACCGGGTGGGGTGTATGCAAACGTGAGGGCATGGGGTGCCAAGGCGGCTGCACAAATCCTGCGTATCGCGGGCGTGCTCACCCTGCTCGAGCGTGGTGATGCAACGGATATCCACGCCGAAGCAGTAGAGCGCGGCGCTGCCCTCATGCGGCACTACTTGGGCGAGGCGCGGCGGATCGTGGGGCACGCGATGATCCCTTCCCACATTCAGCACGCCGAGGCGATCCTGCAGTGGTGTCGCGACCGAAAGCAGACGGAGGTCTCCTCGTCCGAGCTGCTACAGAGCGGCCCCAATGTAGTCCGCGAAATCGAGGCGCTGAGCAAGGCAATGCAGGCACTCGAACGGACCGGATGGGCTATCCCTGTAGAGGGCGGGAAAGTCCGGGGCGGCGCCAAGCGTAGACGTGTGTGGACCATGCATATCTCGCCGCCTGTCCCGCCGAGCGGAGTATAGGCATGAGCAAGCTCGACGAGATCCTGCGCGCACGCGGGTACCCCCCTGCTAATCCTGCTAATCTAGGAGATGGCGGGGCGGGCAAATTGGCAGGATTAGCAGTATCAGCAGGCCCTCCTGCTCCCGCAGTCGCCGACCTGGAACGGCGCCGTGCCGAGGTGGTCGCGCGACTCAAGGCCGACTCGGCGTTGCGGTACGCCTTCGACGTGCAGGGGGCTGCCCCGGGCCAAGCGGTGCCGGATGCGCGTGATGTGTCCGTGATGCTCGGCCTGCGTGATTCTGCCGGGACAATCGTCACTGGGGAGCTTCGCGTCCCAGGCGACCGCTGGCCGGGGCTGTCCGTGTTCGCCGCCTTCTGGCGACAGGCCGCCGAGCGAAGGCCGTCATAGTCCGTCCCGGCGTGGCCTTACTCGCCTTCCTAGCGGCATCAGGCGGCCCGCTCAGCGGCCCCCGCAAGCTCGGCGAGCCGGACGAATAGTTTGCTCGCTCGGTCCCGCGCTCGGACCCCCATACGCCGCTGGCCGGCCTGCTCGAGGATCTTCCGCGCCGCATCGATATCAGCAGGACCCGCACGGGGCAGCGGCCTCTGTAGGAACCGTAGGCACGCCTCCCGCTCGCGCGGATCGAGTCCATACCCGTATGCGAGGTGCCGCAGACACTCGGCGACGGCGGCGAGCGCCGCGGCCGGGTCCGGCGCGGACGGCTCGGGCTCCTCGCCGGCCAGCAGATCATCGTGTTCGAGGTCCGGGTCCATATCTACCGCCCCAGGTCCTGCCGGACGGAGATGGTGGACGGATCGACCTGCGCAAAATCCAGCGTCTCGGTGTAGAGCGACCACCCAGCCTCGAGTGCCGCGACAGCCCATTGGGCACATTCCCGTCTCACGACCTCCATGTCGATGGACGTGGCCCGCGCCCACTCGGCGTCAGAGCAGGTGAAATCACCCGACGACACCATATCGTTGATCAACCCCTGTGTGAGCGCGTGCGCCTTCGCAAGCTCCGCCTCCAGTGCGGCTTGTCCCTGACGCTCAACACGCTCCTGCTCCTGCAGCTGGCGCTCCGCATCCGCTGCCTCTCTCGCCTGCCGCTCCCGCTCGGCCTGCACCGCCGCCCGTTGACGCTCGGCCTCGGCTGCACGCGCCTGCTCGGCGGCTGCGGCCTGCTGCGCCTGGCGCTGCTCGTCTCGCACGATCTCGGCGAGGTCGGCGTCGACGACGCGGATGCCTTCGCGGGCCGCCGCGCGAGCGGCCCGCGCCCTGAACTTCGCGCTGCCCTGGATAGAGACCTTTCCACCCCATTTCGCGGCAGCGAGCTGTAGGGCGCCGACCAGCCCATCCTGATCTTCCCGGTCGTGGACTTGCACCCGGCGCCCGGCATCGGTGAAGACCGCTCGATGATCCCCGCGGTGGTAGGCGACTGCGGCGCCGCGCACGTCGGCTATGAAGGCGCGGATATCACGTGGGTGCACGGTGGTCTCATCTTCTCGGCCGCGCCCGCCGAGCAGCGAATCCCGATACCGCCCCGTCTGCTGTCCCTGTAGTCGACGCCATTCATCGATCGCCGGGTAGTGCCCAGCGAACCGCTGCCGTTCCTTCCGCTGGCGTTCGCGCGTCGCCGCGCGCTCCGCCGCGTCCCGTTGCGCGAGCAGACTCCGGCCGACCAGCGCGGCATCCCCGCGTAGGTGAGCGGCCGCGAGCTCGCCGCGCTCCTCACGATGCCGGGTCACCATGGCGCGATATTCCGTGCCGTGCCGGGATCGCAGTGCCGTCCGCTGCGCTCGGCGCTCGCGATACCACTCCGCTCTCGCGGCCCGGTACTCGGCCACGATGGGATCCGTGTGAGGCGGCTCGGGTCGCTCCTTGACCTGCCGCTTGGCGTTCGCGGCCTGCTCAACGGTCGCCGGCTGAAATGGGCCGAGCCGTTTCGTCAGGGCCGACAGGCTCGCGCCGCGCGCCACCTTGGACGCCTTCACCGGGTGTTCTCCCACCCAAACGATTGCGCCCGAGCCTTTGCGCTCGTACCGCATCCCGATCTCCGTGAGTCCCTGGTGCAGCTCCGCCCATGACCGTGCCCGGGCGATGACGGGTGCTGCGCGCTCCTGCGCGAGGCGCTCGGCGCTCTGACTGCCCGTATAGCGCTCGTACTCGCGCGCACCGTCGCTCCTCGAAGGCCCAGACGGCTCGGGCCTGCGCTGGCGCTTCTCGAGCGTGCCGTCCTCGCGGACGGCGTACCGGGCGTTGTCACAGCGTTGCCATGCCTGTTCGCGCTCGATGCGCGCCACCGCGCGGTGAAGTGCCTCGATATCGAGGCCCTGTTTGACGACCTTGCCGGTCTCCGGGTGCACCCTGGAGACCACGAGATGCAGGTGGTCGTGGTCGGTGTCCCGGTGCAAAGCGTAGACGACCTGGTGTCCCGTCAGGCCGAGTTCGGCGAGCGTGATATCTACGGCTTGCTCGATCTGCAGTTCCGTTGGGTGCTCGTCCTCGCGCCACGACAGGACATAGTGGTTGATGGGATCGCGTGAACGCGCAGCATCGTGCGCGAGCGCGAGCATCTCCGCCATTTGCCCAGCGTCGGTGTCGCTGAGGAAGCCGCGTGCCCCGGAGTAGACGCACTTCTCGGTCTTGTCTTCGTGCTCTGGGGTCCGGACATACTCCAGCAGGGCGGTGATGCGCTCGGCCTTGGGGGCGTTTTTTTTCGGGTTCTTGATCTTTTTGCCGATCACGGTGCGACTCGCTCGATTGCGGCGCGCACGGCCGCAAGGGCGTCCGCCGTCGCCTGCGAGTAGGCCCCGCCGGACTCGGCGTGTACGTGCTTCAGCAACCCGCCGAGCCGCCGCAGCTCGCCGATGACGGTGATATCGACGCGCGCAGTCACCACTCGGCCCAGGATCAGCCGCCGACAGTACGCCGACACGGTGAGACCGGTGAGGGCAGCCTGTTCTACCACCTCCGCGCGTTCACCTTTGGCAACGCGGATATTCAGGACGGCGGAGAGCCGTTTGCGGTCGGTGTCCATACCTGTACTCCCCCGCGCGGGCCCTCTGAGCGGTCCCTCTGCTATCCAAATTCAGCCCGCTTGCGGTTTCCGTTGGATTCCGCAGCCTGTTGAGAGGGCATTACAAGATGGCAGTTGTCACACAAACGGGGTCCGGCTACCGCCTCCCCGTGTGTGGCAACTGCAAAGAGGAGGAACGCTCGGCGGCTGCGCCTTCTCGCGTGGCTGGATGTTCGGCGCTGCGCTTCTCACATCCTGGCGGGCGGCGGCGGGGTGGCGCAGGGGCCCACCGTGCGGAGCACGAATAATGGCGGGCGATGGGCCCGTGATCTATCGGAGGTGAACAGTGGAGAAGTACGACATTGCGGAGTGCGCTGCACGAGCGAAGGCCGCGATCGAGCGGATGCATGCCACAGTGCGGCCTGGCGCGCAGACGGGCCGGGGCGGCAAGGCGGCGGTGCTGCGGGCCGTGCGCGAGCAGCTCCGCGGTGCGCTGCAGGCCGAGTACACGGTCCCGCAATTGGTCGACGCGCTCCGCGAAGTGTTCGGTGGCTCGCTCGCCGCCAAGACCGTGCGGGTCGCGATGCGGGACGATGCCGCGCCATCACCTCGCGCGGCGAAAGCAACCAAGAGGCAGCGCCGACTTAACGCTACCGGCGTAGCTGCAGCACCTGCGACATCCACCGTGCCCACCGCAGCACCGGCGTCGAGTGCCCATGCCGATCCCGTGAGCGTCCCGGTGCGGCGCCCGCCAGAGGTGCCTCCTACTGCCCAGGGTGACGTCGGTCCAAGTCCCGCCGCAGTGCCTGCGGCGCCGACTGGCGCGTCTCCCCCGAGCACCAGTTTGACCTCCGAGCAGCGCGCCCAGTACCGGATCCCGGACTGGGCGGACGGCTCCGACCTGCGTGCCGGCGAGACGCTCGAGCGATACGCCACTCGCAAGCGTGTCGCGGGGCCGCCGCATGATCGCAGCAAGTTCATTGGGGAAAGTTGAGGGCCCGCCCGGCGGAGAACAGGCATGCAGACATCCGCAACACCAGCACAACACACCGAGCGGCCATGGCACCGACGCTCCCATCTGTACGACCGCGAGGCGGAGATCCGAGCGCTGGCCGCCGAGGGCTACTCGCTCCGTCAGATCATCGACCGACTCGACCTGCGCGTGAGCCGATCGACGCTGCATCGCTGGCTTCGACGCGCAGCCGCCGCCCGTCTTGCGGGCGAGCCTGCATCCGCCGTGACCCCGACCGCGCCGGGCGCGGACGAAGCCGATGACGCGGCGGCCGAGACGCTGCTCGCCGCGACCGATTTCTCCCCGCCCATCCGGCCCTCGAGGAAATGACCATGACCACCGTCTCTGCATCTATCCGTATGACCCTGGCCGCGGTAGGTAACTGCGGCAAGACTACCATTGCCCGGCATGTCCTTGCTTCCGACGGCGGTCCCATCGCTACCCTTGAGACGCGCAGCGCGAGCGGGGAGGAGATGGACGCGACCGATCGCGACGGTCTCGCCGCACGGCTATACGCGCCGCCGGCCGATGGTCTCGTGCTCGATATCGGTGTCGGTGACGCCGTGGACGCGCTCGCGGCACTCGCGCTCGTGTCACGGCAGGACTCCTCGCTGGCCGACCGCTTGCGCATCGTGGTCCCGTTGCTCGTCGACGGGAAATCGGTCGCCGGGCTGCGCTGGCTGCTCGCGCAGCTCCCCGAGGCGCTCCGCCCCTCGGTGAGAGCGGTGTGGAATCGCGTGCGCGATGACTCTGCTGTGCGCGACAGTGACATTGCTCGCGCAGCGCGGACCGTCGCCCGCCAGGCCGGCGCGCGGCTCTGCGCGCCGGTGATGCACGAGTCGCCGCTCTACGACCCCGTGCATGCGCTCATGCGCCGCTACGGCGGCATCGCGGCACTGGCCGGTATCCCCGACGACGAGATCCGCGCCGCCCCGCTGAGCGACATGTCCTCCCTGTTGGTAGGCCGGGATGCCGCTCAGGCGGCAGTGGCCGACTGCTGGGCTATCTACACGGCCATCAATGACCGCACCTGAGGTGCGCCACCGGCGGGGTCGCTGCGGGCAGCCGATCCCAGTCACACCTATGCTGAGCGGGTTGCCGCCGCTCGTGTGGATATTGCCAGCGAGACTCCGCCACATGCGGCTGAGCCGCGACGCGGCGGGGATGACGAACACCAGTCTTGTGGCGAGAATAGCCCGCAAGGGCGGCAGCAGCAGGATTACGGCAGGCAGGGCCAGCAGGGAGGAGGTAAGCGCGATCGGCGCCGCGCGCCAGGCCGATCGCGAGGCGCTCGCCGCACGGTTCGCGGCTGGCGAAGGCGAGCGCCGTCGCCGTGCGCAGAAGCTGCGGGGCGAACTGCGTACCCGCCACGCCGCTGAGCGCCGGGCGCTCAACGACAAGCTGCGAACCGAGCCGTGGACGGCGAGGGAGGAACTGCGTGAGCAGGGCATGGACGCGCGCACCGCGGATGCGCTCTGCGCCTTCAGGGCGGCGAGCTTGCGTGAATCCCTCGCCAAACGGCATCGCGACGAGCGTGCCGCGGTGACGGCAAGTCTCGCCAGGCCCACCGTTTGGCGTACGTGGCTGGAAGCGCAGGCTGCGGCCGGCGACCAGGCGGCGCAGGCCGGGCTGCGCGGCATCCGCTACCGCGAACAGCGCAAGCGCAGGAAGGACGAACGGGAAAGTGACAATGGCATCGAGGGCGAGGCCCTGGACCCGCTCGAAGCGCTGCACGAGAGACTGCGGCGAGGCCCCGACGATCTCGTGCTCGCCACGCTTACCGCTGATCATGACCGCCGAGGGACGCGCATCACGTATCGCAGTGCCGATGGTAAAGCGGTTTTCATCGATCGTGGCCCGCGCATCGACATGCTCTGCAAAGACGATCAGTTTCTCGAGGCAGCGTTGCGCATCGCTGCGGAGAAGTACGGCGGGCAAGTCTTGCTCACGGGTTCCGATGAATTCCAGCGACGCGCTGCCCGCACCGCAGCGCGCCTCGGCGTTCGCGTGACGAACCCATCCCTGGGCGGGATCGTGCGCGAAGAACGCGAGCGGATACGACCATCAGTGGCGCCGACGCGAGCTCCTTCGCCCGGAGCGATGTGGCCTGCGACCGCAGCGACAGGCAAGCCGTTTGCGGTGGAGCAAGGGGCACCCCCCGGTGGGCCGGACCACGCGACTGTGCGCGCTTCGCTGGCCGCACATCGCGCGCCGCACCCTGGGGAGGCTATCCGCTGGTGGAATACCCACCGCAATACCCGCGCGGCATGGAGCGCTGTGGCGACGCGGTATGGACTGAATACCGCCGGAGGGAGGGGAGTAGCGGGGGCGTGGCGCGCGGCCCAGACTTGGCGTGGGCAGGGCTGGCCGCAGCCGACTGAAGTCGCTACAGCAGCCGACGCCCCCGGCCTCGGGCGGCCGGGACTCGTGACGGACTCAACGAAGGGCGGTGATGTGGGCTGGAGGCGGGCCGGTCAATCTCGATGAGGCTCCAGTAGATTTCGTCGACCCCTTTATCGTCGGTCAGAAGAACACCACTTCGAAAAATTGGCCCAACCGCGACGCACCCACTGACCTCTTCGCCTCCCACAGCGACGATCTTCTGGACTTCAAGCGAGCGGAGCACGATTGTCATCATGGAAATCGGGTCGGAGAAACCGCCGAGGACGACGCGCAGATCTGGCGGAACTTTCGCAGCTGACGTCGCCCCTGACGCCGTCCTCCGCAGCCGTCCCGAGGGTTCGGGTCGGCGTATGCTTTCCCGTGTGGCTGGGGTTTCAAGCGCCTCGATTTCAGTATCCGTAGCCTTCAATCAATGTGATACGATAGTCGTATCAGTTGAGCGGAGCGACATAAATCGTACTGCAATAGGGGTGATACGGTATTCGGGACCGCTCGCAATGAACTTGGGGGTGTCATGAAGTATTCCGCCCGCCAACGGGCTGTCGTCGCCGCACTTCGTAAGGCACGCGAGATTGCAGGGATCTCCCAGCGGCAGCTGTCTGAGCGGCTTCAGCAGCCGCCGAACTGGATCCAACGGATCGAATCGCTGGAACGACGGGTGGATGTGGCGGAATTCATCACTATTGCGAAGGCAGTGGGGGCAGATGTCACCAAACTCTTTCGTGAAGTGCTCCGGACCTGATGGTCCTCCATGCGGTGCGCCGAACCTTGGCACACACCGCGGACTGAGAAGCGGGTGTGTGTCCCCCAATGTGACGCTTTGGCACAGGTTGAATCGATATGAAAGACTGGGTCTTCAAGGCTGTCGTCCCGATCCTCGCAGCTCTTTTGGGCATCGCATTTCAAGCGCAGATTCAGGCGTCATGGGGGCCGTGGCTCAAGGCGGCGACGGTTATCGCCTGCGCAGTGATCGTCATCTACGCGATGTGGGCTCTGTTGCGGGGCGTGGGGCCCGTGGTGCAAAGGTGGATTCGCGACCGCCGAATCGAGTCCAATGTCGAGCACGACGTTGTTGCGCTCGCTTCAAGGCTGGTCGAAACGACTGATACCAGTTTTACGTTGAGCGTCGGCAGCATCCTGAACACGCTGTGCGAAAAAAAGCTCTGCGACGCCAACGCCGTGAATGCCTACGCTGCGCATCTGTCCACATTGGGAATGGCACTGCGCGACATCACAGCTGATCTACGGGTCAGTCGCATCCCACCGACTCTTGCTTTGTCGCGATTCTGTGCGCTTCACCGCCAATACACGCGGATTTGTTCGAGCATCGCCCCTGCTGTATCGCGGACGGATCGCCCTGAGTTGAAACGCGATTGGGGCGCTATTGGAGACCATGCAAACACTCTGAGTACTCAATTGGTCGAAGTCACTCACCGGGTGCAGGTAAAGCGAGGTGAACGCCCGTCGTGCTATTTCGAGACCGTGCCCGGGTGGTAGTGCTGCACAAGGCGATCTGTATCAGGGCTTACCTCAGCGTGCGTGCGTAGGATCGGCATGTATCGGCGGGTTCGCGAGAACGTGGCATTTCAGGCATAATCAGCTCGAGAACGCTAGGCACCGCAAGATACCGGAAAAGAAGCATGTATAGTTGGCTTGCGCTGCGATCGAGTGCTGACTTGGCTCAGCTTGACTCGTTCATCTCCACGGAGTACGCCCCCAAGATCGTCGCTGCGAGGCTCGTCGACGGTATTTCGAGTGCTGTGAAGGCGGTGTTGATCGAGCACAATTACGTCGACAAGGATTATCGGAGCACCTACTACCACTTCTATTCGAAGAAGGGACAATACTACCGGCCCGACTGTGTACGTCTACATTTCTTCGATGCGACGGTGTCCTTCGAGAAGAATGGGCTCGTTCTGAATTGCTCCGACGGACGTCTCGGGGATCATTACTTCGGGTACGTGGTCCTCCGTCCCACCGGAATCGGAACGATCGGCCGGAGCGTCTTGTCACCGGACATCCGCAGTGGAGTCAAGGGCGGCACACGCATCATTGCGGCGAAGCACAAAGTGCATCTGCTCGGTCACAAGATTGCCGTCGAAGGTTTTCCTTCGATGGACCAGCACCAGGATATCTCCGTATGCGCTCACGCGACATGTTGGTCAATCCTGCGGCACTACAGCGAGCGCTATAGCGTCCATCGGGAGTATCTCACTCACGATATCACCATGATGGCGCAGCAGTTTGATCCGGGCGGACTCGTGCCGTCGAAGGGACTGGAAATATCGAATGCGGAACGGGTATTCCAGGCTGCGGGGACTTACCCGTATGTGGTGACGAAGATCGATTCAAGCAGACCCGATCCTGCTTTCTATCGCCAGTTGATTGCATATGTTGAATCAGGCTTTCCGCTCTTTGCGGCCATGCATTGTCGCGAGCACGCAATTGCCGTCGTCGGATGCGAGTGGCAGTCTCCAGGCACCGCACTTCCGGCCGGGTTGCGTCACGCCTGGGACGAGCTCAAGGCGCTGATTGCTGTCGACGACAATCATTTGCCTTATCTGTCGGTGCCCGTTGCGCACGGGACTGGTGCTCCATACTCAACGCAAGACATTGACTCCTTCATCGTTGCGCTGCCCGAGAAGATCTTTTACCCTGCGGATGCCGTCGAGCAGCTTTCAGCAACGCTCTTTAAACTTGGGGGCGCGCTGGGATTGCCCCCTCAGGACGAGTGCATCGCCCGTTACCTGATCACTACGGGATCGACGCTTCGGAATTTCGTGCGCGATCGCTCCTCGGAATTCGATTCG
This sequence comes from Pseudomonadota bacterium, assembly GCA_021851405.1. Lineage (GTDB taxonomy): Bacteria > Pseudomonadota > Gammaproteobacteria > Steroidobacterales > Steroidobacteraceae > 13-2-20CM-66-19. The sequence continues at coordinate 621 of JAJZDW010000029.1, read as the reverse complement.
AAGCTCGTCGAAGTGATCATGTCCCTGCCATATGCTCAGTTCATCTGGGTTGTTGAGATTGCGCGCAACACCGAATGGTCTGCCGGCCAAATTGCGGCGCGCGCCGTGGTGGATGCGACCGCAAGCTTGCGGGAGCAGATGCCGTTATGGTTCATTCATAGTCGCACAGACGCGCTCGTTTTCGATCGGCGGGTTGTCGGTGCCACTGCGAGCGGAATGCGAGGACTGAAGCTGAACGGAATGACGGCGACGGCATTGACTCGCATGGAGCAGAACTTGCGTCCCACGCAGCCAAAATAGGGGAAGATCATGAACCAGTCCGAAAAGCCGCCCCAAAGTGTGTTCGAGGTCGTAGAAGGGCTCACACCGATCGACGAGCAGGCTGTCGAGGAATTCCGGCGTGCAATGACCGATGATGTCATTCCGGAAATCGAAAAGGTGGTAGAGGAGCGACGGCTGCTTGCCGCGCACACGCGGCAAAAGCAGCTGAAACCTTAAGCTAAGGGCGCCGCTCCTTCTTTAGCCGGTCATACGCGGCGCGTACGATCGCCTCGACTGCTTCCGCGGCCTCCGTATCGAGATTCGGATCGGTGCGTAGAAGCGTGGAGATCTGCGCCAACG
>JAJZDW010000071.1 GCA_021851405.1 Pseudomonadota bacterium | reverse complement strand
CCCCCTGACCGAACTGCGGGGCAGCCGCATCAGTGACATTTTCGGCGCGCCCGACAGCGCAGAGTGCGATGCGCTCAGCGCGCAGCTGCGCGAGTCACCGGCCCGACTGCTGGTGGAGACGACGCAGTGCTGCCGCAGTGGACGCCGGTTGTACGTGGAGATCAGCGGCCACCGCCTCGAAATCGCCCACCGCTCATTCTTCGCGCTCAGCACCCGCGACATCACGTTACAGCGCAAGGTTCAGGCGCAGCAGCTCGAGCGGCAGCAGCATTTGGATTATCTGGCACACCACGATCAGCTCACCGGTCTGCCGAATCGCCTGTATCTCGCGGCGCATTTGCCGAAGGCAATCGAGGAGGCCCGTCGCATCGGCGGCACACTGGCCGTGCTGTTCCTCGATCTGGATCGCTTCAAGGACATCAATGATTCGCGCGGCCATGACACCGGCGACCGACTGCTGCAGGAGGTGGCGCGGCGGATCAGCGCTGCGGTACGCGCGCAGGACATGGTGGTGCGCATGGGGGGGGATGAATTCATCGTTGTGCTGCGCAGCGTGACCTCGCCGGAGCAGATCAGCGAGAGCGCGGCACGGCTCGCGGAGGCGCTGAATGTTCCCGTCGTGATCGACGGTCAGCCGCTGGTGGCAACGGCCAGCATTGGCGTGAGCGTCTATCCGCGTGACGGACAGAACATGGGGGAACTGCTGCGCCAGTCGGACACCGCGATGTATCAGGCCAAGGATCACGGCCGCAATACGTTCCAGCAGTTCAGCCGCGCAATGGAGCGACGACTGAAGGAGCGGGTCGCCATCGAAAACGGATTGCGCCGGGCGCTGTCCGAGCAGCTCCTCGAACTGCATTACCAACCGATCGTGGCCATCGGCACGCGCAAGGTCGTGGCCCTCGAGGCGCTGCTGCGCTGGCGCGGACCGCACGGGTACATTCGCCCGAGCCGCTTCATCGGCGTTGCCGAGCAGACCGGGCTGATCGTGCCGATCGGGGAGTTCGTGGTGCAGCAGGCGCTGGCCGATCTCGGCCGCTGGCGCGCACAGGGTGCTGCGCTGGTGCCGGTGGCGCTGAACGTCTCGGCGGTACAGCTGCAGCGAGGTGATTTCACCGGCATGCTCGCTCGCCACCTGCGCCGCGCGGACATCGGCGCGAACCTGGTGCAGATCGAACTGACCGAGAGCGCACTCTTCGAGCCGCACCGCCGGCGCACCGATCCGGCGCAGGATGCGATCGTGCAGCTGCGCGAACTCGGGACCCGAATCGTCATCGACGATTTTGGCACCGGCTACTCGAGCCTCTCTTACCTGAAACGATGGCGGGTGGATGCGCTGAAGATCGACCGCAGCTTCATCCGCGACCTCACCTTGGACGCCGGTGACCTGGCGATCGTCGAGGCGATCATCGCCATGGCCGGACACCTGCACATCGAAGTGATCGCCGAGGGCGTGGAGAGCTGGCCGCAGCTCGAGAAGCTGCGGGAACTCGGGTGCGATCGGGCGCAGGGGCTTCTGCTCGCCAAGCCCGTGCCGGCCGAGCAGTGTCACCGCTTTCTCGGCGGCGCACCGCTCGATCTGCTCGCCGAAGATGAGCCGTTCACCGAGCTGCTGGACGGCACCGGCGGGGGCTGAGCGCGGCAGGAACTGCCGCCCACGATCAGGGCTCGCCCAGACATGCGAGAATGCGCCGCCATGAGCACCTCATCGTCCGCGAGCTTCCCGCCGCTGCGTGCGCCTGAGCATCGGCAGTGCGCCGATGCGGTGCTCATGATCCGGCCGGCCTGCTTCGGCTACAACCCGGAGACCGCCCCGAACAACGCGTTCCAGCACGCCGAGGGACCTGCGAACGCCGCTGTATCCGCGCAAGCGGAATTCGATGCGCTGGCGGCAGCGCTGGTGGGCGAGGGCGTGCAGGTGTGCATCGTTGCGGATTGCGCCGAGCCGGCCAAGCCCGATGCGGTCTTCCCCAACAACTGGGTGAGCTTCCACGCCGACGGTACGGTGGTGCTCTACCCCATGCAGGCGCTGAGTCGCCGCGCCGAGCGGCGAGGGGATGTGCTGCAGGCGGTGAGCGCGCAGCTCGGGTTTCGCGTGACTCGCGTGCTCGATCTGACCGGGCACGAACGCGAGGGCCGCTTTCTCGAGGGGACCGGCAGCCTCGTGCTCGACCGGTCCGTCCGAGTGGCCTACGCGTGCCGCTCCGCCCGCACCGATGCGGTGGTGCTCGAGGAATGGGCCCAGGCGCTCGGTTACGAATCCGTGCTGTTCGAAGCGGCGGACCGCGGCGGCATGCCGTTCTACCACACGAACGTGCTGATGAGTCTCGGGGAGCGTTTCGCGCTCATCGGCGCCGAGGCCATCGCCGCGGCCGATCGCGCGCGCGTGCTCGAGCGGGTGCGCGCCGGTGGCCGGGAGCTGATCGAAGTCGGGTACGGGGAGCTCGAGCACTTCGCGGGGAATGTCCTCGAACTCGCCACCCAGGACGAGGCGCTCGGGGATTGCCGCATCCTGGTGATGTCCCGCGCGGCCCGCGCTGCGCTTGCACCGGACACCTTTGCGCGCCTCGCGGCCTGTACGGACGATGTGCTGGTCGTGCCGCTGCCCACGATTGAACGTCTGGGCGGCGGCAGTGCACGGTGCATGCTCGCGGAGGTGTTCCGGCCGTGACCGTCCTGCTGCTGAAAGGTGTACTGGCATACCTGCTCGGCTCAGTCGTCGGCAGTCTGCTCCTCGGTCGGCTGCGCGGCGTGGACATCCGCCGTCTGGGCAGCGGCAACGCCGGCGGGACCAACGCACTGCGTACTCAGGGCAAGCGGTTCGGCATCGGCGTGCTGGCCATCGACATCGGCAAGGGATGGCTCGCCACCGCAGTGCTCGCCCGCATGAGGATCGCGCCGCTGGGCACGGGTGCCGTCGACCCGGAGTGGATGGTGGCCGTCTGCGGCCTGGCCGTGATCCTCGGGCATGTCTACCCGCTGTGGCACGGCCGGCGCGGCGGCAAGGGGGTGGCGACCCTGATCGGTGCCGTGCTCGGGGGCGCGCCGCTGCTGCTCGCCCCGATGCTGGCCGCATGGCTGCTCACCGTCGTCCTGAGCGGCTACGTCGGGCTCGGCTCCATGCTGGGCGCGGTGGCATTCGCATTAGCTGCGGCGCTACGGCCGCAAACGCGCGGACCGCTGCTGGTGTTTGCGACCCTCGCGGCGGTGCTCGTCATTTACACGCACCGCGCGAACATCGCTCGCATGCGCGCCGGCACCGAGCCGCGCGCTCGGCGGCTGTGGCGGCTCGGGCTGCGGGCGCGCTCGTCCTGACATGATGGCGCGCCGGGGCGAGACGGGTGGAGCGAACCGATCGGGCCGCGCGCGGCCGCTCGCGGCGCAGGTCTTTGCTCGGCTGAGCGACGGGCACTTCCACTCCGGGCAGGCGCTCGCCGAGGCGCTGCACGTGAGCCGCGGGGCCGTGTGGAAGGCGGTGCGCGCGCTGCGTAGCGCAGGAACGATCGTGCATGCGGTCCCCAATCGAGGGTACCGGCTGCCCGCCGCCGGTGAGCCCATCGACGCGCCGCACATTCTCGCGAGGCTGCCGTCGAGCGCACGCGCCGTGGTGCGTGATCTGCAGACGCTCTGGCAGACCGACTCGACCAATTCCGTGCTGCTCGCTCGCGCGAACCCGCCGTTCGGGCACAGCGAGGTCGTGCTCGCAGAGTTCCAGACGGCCGGGCGCGGACGGCGTGGACGGACGTGGCTGGCGCCGCCCGGTGGCGCGATCTGCCTCTCGCTCAGCTGGACGTTCCGCGAAGTGCCCCGGGATCTCGGCGCGCTGGGTCTGGCGGTCGGCGTCTGTGTGCTGCGCGCATTGCGTGAATCGGGGCTCGAGGCTGAACTGAAGTGGCCGAACGATTTACTGGTGAAGGGACGCAAGCTCGGCGGCATCCTGATCGAGCTGCGCGCGGAGTCGGCGGGACCGGCTTGCGTGATCATCGGTCTCGGTCTGAATGCCGCGCTCGGGGAGCCGCTGCTGCGCCAGATTGCCTCGCTCGGGCTGCCGGCCACGGATCTTGCGAGCGTCGGGCTGAGCGTCTCGCGCAACGTGATCGTGGCCGCGATTCTCACGCACGTGCTGCAGGGGCTGCGCGACTTCGAGCGTGAGGCCCTGCGGCCGTTCATCGAGGGGTGGCGCGCGGCCGATGCGCTGCGCGGCGTTCAGGTGGACGTCCACACACCGAGCGGTTCGGCGCAGGGCGTGGCCCGCGGCATCGACCTGCACGGTGCGTTGCTGGTCGAGACTGCGCACGGCGTGCAGCGGTTCATTTCCGGGGACGTCACGGTGAGGCCGGTGCAGTGAGTACGCTGCTGATCGACATCGGTAACACCCGGGTGAAATGGGCGCGCGATGCGGCCGGCGGTCTCGGTCACTCGCGCGCCGCTCGGCATGCCGGCTGGTCGGCGCGGGATTTCGAGCCGGTCATCGGCGTGGGCGCTCGTACCGAGCGCATCCTGGTTGCGAGCGTCGCGGGCGATCCGATCAATGCGTCGCTGCGCCGTGCCGCGCAACGACGGGGCGCGCCGGTGCCGCAGTTCGTGGCCACCCAGCGCAAAGCCTGCGGGGTCACCGCCGCCTATCTCGAGCCGTGGCGACTCGGTGTCGATCGTTTCCTGGGCATGATTGGTGCCCGGGCTCATTTCGAGCGACTGCCGCTGTGCATCGTCGGGGTGGGCACCGCGATGACCGTTGATCTGCTGGGTGCCGATGGCCGTCATCGCGGCGGAGCGATCATCCCAGCGCCGCCGCTGATGATCTCGAGCCTGCTGGAGGGTACCCGCGGGATCCGCCGCCGCGCGCAGGGCGGCGTCAAGGGCTCGGCCGTGGCGCTGTTCGCCCGCTCCACGCGCTCGGCACTGGAGCAGGGGACCCGCTATGCCGCCGCGGCGACGGTGGATCGGGCTGTGGACGAGGCGCACGCGCTGGTGGGCCGCGCTCCTCTGGTCGTGCTGACCGGCGGCGGTGCGGCCGAACTGCGGCCGCTGATTCGCAGTGCCAGCCTCGAGGTGGCCGATCTGGTGCTCTGGGGTCTGGCGGTGTGGGCCCGGGAAGGTTGAGAATCCGCCTGTGCGTACCGCGTTCTTCATCCTGCTCCTGGCCAATCTGTTCTTCTGGGGCTGGACCCAGTGGATTGCCGTGCCGTCCCGGACGGCTGACCCGCTCGCGGGCGTGCCGCGGCTGAAACTTGTCGCGCGGGATCTCCCGCCGCCCCCGCCAGGGGCGGCGGCGGCACAAGCCCCTGCCGGTGCCCTCGGTGCTGCCTTGGCGGCCCAGGCGTCGGACGTCCCGCCGGGAACGGCAGATCCGCGGCAGCTCACCTGCGTGTCGATTGGTCCGTTCGCCCACGACCATGCGGCAAGCCGTGCGCAGGCGCTGCTGAGCGCACAGCATCTGCAGCCTCAGCTGCGCACCACGGCGGTTCAACCCGTGCGTTGGTCTTGGGTATATCTGCCCGATGTGAGTGGCGCGGCGCGGGTGCGCCAGGCGCTCCTCGCGTTGCACCGCGACGGCATCAACGGAGCCGAGCCGATGCCGACGGCGGACGGCCAGCCGGGGATCTCGCTCGGGCTGTTTCGCGACCCGGCGCTGGCGCACCGACAGTGGAGCCGCGCGCGAGCCCAGGGCTTTGCCGCCGAAATCAGCGCTCGGCTGGTAGCGCAGCCGGCGTATTGGCTGGACGTATGGACGACGGGTGGAACCGGTGCGCTGCCGATCGCGTCAATGCGCACCGAGTTCGGGGCCACTCTGGGTCCGCAGACCTGTCCGAGCGGAGTCGCCCCGCCGTTGCCGGCGCAGGCCACCGGCGCGGTCGCCCCCGGGGTGCCTCTGCCGACGGACCGGTCGAGCTCGGCGCCGCCGCCCTGATTTCCCGCCTAGGCCCGCGCATCGGTACAATCCCGGCCCCACGCTGCAATTTCATCCGACGCCGGCTTAGCTCAGTGGTAGAGCAGCGGTTTTGTAAACCGTTGGTCGGGGGTTCAA
>JAJZDW010000028.1 GCA_021851405.1 Pseudomonadota bacterium | reverse complement strand
CGACACACAACACCGCGCGCTGCAGCTGCTGCAGCAAATCACCGTGTAGCCACTCAGCCCACAGCCTGCAATGCGTCAACTACCTGAGCAGCAACGGATTTTCTCGCGCGCCGAGGGATAACTCCAGTCTAGGGCCAACAGTACCCGGCGACCATGCGGGCCTTGTTGCGGGTATTCCGGGCCTCGATTGCCTCATGCATTGCGCCGACGTCGTCGAATACGCGGAAATCGAGCGGGATGCCCGCGAGCGTCTGGTGTGCGGTCGGGCGGATCTCGAGCACCTCGTCGATCCACGCCAGGTAGCCGTCGGATCCGGCACACCGGAATTGAGAGGCCAGCTGCAGGACTTCGAGCCGCGCGCCGTGCTCGGCGGCCAATCGGCTGATGACGGCTCTTGAGCCAATGTCCTTCCAGGTCACCTGCTGGCTTTCGTCCAGAAAAAAAATGGAGCAGGGCGCTGCCCGGAGGAGATCTTGGATGGAATGCTCGCCCTTGTTGCCGAAGAACCCTCCTTTTTCCGTGAGCCGGTGCGCCTCGTCCACGATCAGGGTGCCGACGGCGTTCGCCGGTGCATCCAGGAATCGGTCGGGGCCGGTAAACAGGCCCGCCAGTTTGATCTTGTCCTGCTTGAGGCGACCGAGCTGCTCGACGAAGACGTGCCGCGGGGCGGCGTTCTTCGATACGTACATCGCGAAGATTTTCTTCGCCAGCAGCGCCGCGAGCAGATGCACGGCGATCACGGACTTGCCCGTGCCCGGCCCTCCCTCGACGATGACAACGCGTGGGGCACCGAGACTTGCGGTCCGCGCGGCTTCCAGACAGGCCTCGAAGACTTCTTTCTGGTCATCGAGCAGGATGAACTCCGGCCGACCCTGAACGATTCCCGTGACGGCATCCGCGAGCGCCCGGGAGGGTCTGATGCGGCCGTTCTCCAGCGCCACCAGGACTTCGTTGCCCCGGCCGCGCGGAATGTGCCTGCGGATGAAGTCCCGGAGCTGGTCGCCTTCTCCCTTGGCGAAGAGTGGCGCTTCGCGCAGGTAAGCCTCGTAATGCGTCGAGTCAATGACGCTGTCGCGTTTGTAATTGTGCAGAAACGCGCAGGGCTGCAGGCCGATGCCCGGACTCTCCTCGTAAACCGCTTCGTTGAAGCCACGCAGGAATGCCGCGTATGACCACGCCTGGTAGGAGGGGTGAACTTCCGGGCGTTCTCGGCCCCCGACGTGGGTGAGGACGATGGCATCTCGGGGCGAAGCGCGGGCCGTTTCCCACTGCTTCAATTCGATGATGATGGCGCGGCGCTCGCCGGTATCGGTATGCCCGGCGATGGTGACGTCGATGCGCTTCAAGGACAGCGGGAGCAGGAACTCGACGGCGATGCCGAGATCATCGGGAACTGCGCTGTCATCCAGCACATTGGCGACGTGCTGGAGGGAATTGCCCCAGGAGCGCTGTTCGGCCTTGGCGACCGAGTGCCCGGTTGCGGCCTTGAATTGCTCCAGGATCACCTCGTCGATGTCGCCGCGCCGCACATCGCGCAGGAAGGCATTCTTCTCCGATCGATAGACGATCATCAGGCTCGGCCCCCCGGCCGGTTGCTCAGAGGTCCGTATACTTCTTGCTGCTTCCGCGCGCCGCATCGATCGGGTATTTTTCGGCGTTCACCCGCAATTTCTCGGCCGCGGCGGCCGCGAGGTCCACGCCGAGGACATCGGCGAGGCGCACGACATAGAGCAGAACGTCCGCCAGCTCGTGGCGGACGGCGGTCGCGGTGGCCGGGTCCCGGGCCGCCTCGTACGAGGCGGCGGCGCTCATCCATTGGAACACTTCGGACAGTTCCCCGACTTCGCCGGTCAGCGCCATGACGAGGTTCTTGGGCGCATGAAACGGGTCCCACTCTCGTTCTGCGGCGAACCGCCGCAGTGCAGCGATGAGTCCGCGCGCATCGATGAGCGGTTCGCAAGGCGTGTCGTGATCGTTCATGTCGGCGGAGGCGATCTGTGGCCCCAGGGGCCCGAGTTCTCGGTACGCTGCCCGGGAGTGTACGGGGTTTTCTGCGCAACGGTTCGCTGCGCCCGCGGCAAAGTGATGACGGGTGCACTGAACGAAGGCTGAACGGTGGCCCGTGCGTGAGGCTCACCGGGGGTGCGATCATCGGCGCGGTGTACGCGCCGGCAGTCGAAGACCGACATGCCGGTCCAAAAGGGCTATTTCGGCCCCCATCCGCCCCCGTACAATGTCGCCATGCGCGTCTCCCGTCTGCTGGCGCTCAGCGCCATCCTCTCTCTGTTCCTCAGCGTGGCCGTTCGAGCGGGGGTGGCGCCGTTCGATCTCGCCGGGCCTAATCTCGAGGTGACCGTCACCCGGCACCACGAGACGCTGCCGATTTCCGATGTGCCCAACCTCTCTGCGGGCGATCACCTGTGGATTCGTGCGGACCTGCCTGCGACCCAGTCGGAGCGCTACCTGCTGATCGTGGCTTTCCTGCGCGGCGCGACCAATCCGCCGCCGGAGCGCTGGTTCCACGGCTGCTCGACCTGGGAGCCGCAGTGTGCGCGACGGGGCCTGACGCTCACCGTGCCGCGCGGGGCCGAGCAGGTGCTGGTGTTCCTCGCGCCGCAGACCAGTGGAGACTTCAGAACGCTGGTCGGTGCGGTGCGTGGTCGGCCCGGGGCGTTCGTGCGCACGTCGCAGGACCTGAACCAGGCGACGCTCGACATCGCGCGGCTCGACCGCTATCTGGATGCCATTCAGTCCCTGGAGGTCACTGCCCCGGAGCGCCTGAAGGTCGCCGCTCCGAAGCTCGCCCGCAGCCTGGCGATCAAAGTCAACGCCAAGTGCCTGCAGCGCATCACGCAGCTGCAGGCCCCCTGCCTGATGCGCGGCGGGCAGTCGCTGATCCTCAACGACGGGCACAGCACGTCGATCGTCGATGCGCTGACCTCGGGTCCCGCCTCGGCGTTGGCCATGGAGGCGAGCTATACCCCGCAGCTGAGCTACGGCTATTACAGCCCGTACATCGCCTCGGTCATCGACATCGCGCGCATCTTCAGTTCGTTCACCACGGCGCAGTACGAGTACATCCCGGCGCTTGCGGCCCAGCACGGGGACGTGCTGGCCCTGACGCTGAATACCCCGCCGTCCTTCCACGACCCGAAGTCGGTGCTGGTGACGGCGCTGCCGGCGATCGAAGCCCCCGAGCTGCCGCCGCTGCATGCGGTCAACCCGCAGCAAAGCTTTTGCATCCGCCGCAAGCGCCTGATCCTGCCCGTCGAGGGCGCTCCGCTGGTGTTCTCGACGAACTATGCGCACCGCATGCGGTTGCGGCTGACCCAAGCGAACGGCCACACCATCGACCTGCCGGCGTGGGCGGATGCCGAGGTCGGTGGCTTCGTCGTCGATACCCGCCCCATCCGCGGGACGCCGTTCCGCAATGCGGTGGACGGCGTGCTGCACGGGGACTGGGGGTTCTCGCGCTACCAGGGACCGCGCCTCCGGTTGGAAAATGCCTCCGCCGCGGGATGGACGGTGGCGACACCGGGCGACGCCGCCGTCATCGTGGGCCGGGATGACTCGATCCGCCTCACCGCCCCGAGTCTCAGCTGCCTCAAGAGCATCGCGGTGCGCGACTCGGCCGGGACCGAACGGTCCGTGCACTGGACGGCGGTGTATCCGAATCAGGTGAAGGTACAGTTACCGCTGAAGAATGCGCCGCCGGGTCCGCTGACGCTGCTGCTGAACCAGTTCGGGACCTCAGCGCCGGTTCAGGTGCCGCTGGATGCCTACTCGGTACCCGCCAGCCTCGACAGCTTCGTGTTCCATGCCGGGGACAGCCAGGGGATGCTCAAGGGCAGCCGTCTCGACGAGGTGGCGCGCCTGACGATCGATCGGGTGGTCTTCATCCCAGGCGCGCTGAAGACGCGTCACGGCGTGGATCATCTCACCGTGACGGCCCAGGAGCCGAAGGCCGCGGCGCGTTTGAAGGCGGGCGAAGCCGGCGTGGTGCGCGTGCAGCTGAAGGACGGTCGGGTCCTTACGCTCCGCGGGGCGGTCGGTGCGCCGCGGCCGAGCGTCGTGCTCATGGCCAAGAGCGTGTATCTGTCGGGCTCGGCGGCGCCCAGCCACATCCACCTCGGCCACGGCAACGAGCTGCCCCAGCTAGCCCAGCTGACGTTCTCCGTGCGCGCCGTGGCGCCCATGGTGTTCGACCAGGACGAGTCGATCCAGGTGGCCACGACCGACGGTCTGTACTCCACCACCCTCAGTCTGACGAACGGCGGCATCACGCTCGAGAACCAGCAGGTGGCCATTGCGACGCTCGATCCGGCCCGCGCCTTCGGACCCTCGGCGTTCGGGCCGCTGCAGTTCCGGGTCATCGATGAGGGCGTCAAGGGCGGCTGGCAGCCGCTGGCGACGCTGGTGCGGTTGCCGCAGCTGCACCGACTGGTCTGTCCGGCCACCCCGAAACTCGCCTGCAAGTTGACGGGCGCCGACCTGTTCCTGATCGACGCCATCGCCAATGATTCGGCGTTCCAGCATGCCGTGCAGGTGCCGGACGGCTTTCCGGGGTACGCGCTGCCGGTGCCCCATCCGGTGAACGGAAAGCTCTACGTGAAGCTCCGAGACGATCCCTCGGTGGTGAACGTGGCGACAGTGGCGGTGGACCAATTGCCGGCCCCGCACACGGCTGCGGCCCGGAAGGCCCGCACTGTCGCGCGCAAGAGGGCGCGGCAGACAACCGCTGCGCAGAAGGCGCAGGCAGACAAGACGCCTGTGGTACAGAAGCGCACGACAAAGCAGTCGGGATCTGAGCATTCCGCATCCGAGCAGTCGCGGGACGCTTCAAGCCCGCCGCTCAGTGTCCCGGCAGCACACTCGGTGCATGGCACGGAAGCCGCAGACGGTGCGCATGCACCAGCCCCGAGGTCTGGCGCGCCTTCGGGTACCTCCGCCGGAACGGTGGCGCCGAGTCCCGCACCGACGGGGAAGCGTCCTCCCAGTCCGCCGCCGGCGCCGCCGGCGCCGCCGAGTCCCGCAGCGGTGCCACAGACGGACTCACAGTCGCCGACGGTCTCACCGTCTCCGGCTCGCTTGCGCGCAGCACCTGCCGCCTGAGGAGGGCGTGCGGGGGAAGCCCCACTTGGGACGCGGAGCGTTATACCGTGAGCGAGCCGATGCCGTCGTTCACCCCTGAGCGGTGCAGCTCACGAGGTGTCCTGCCGCCATGGGTTTGAACAATGAACCGATCGAGCAGCCGCTGTGGGCCGCACGGGAAGCGCGCTGGGACGATCTGCGCTCGCAACTGAGGAGCGGCGTCCGGCCGAAGGCGGGTCCTGCGACGGCTCACGGGTGCGCTCCGCAATTGTCGGGCCCTGAACGTCCTGCGCAGGCAGGTCGTGATGGATCTGGATCCTCCTGGTGCGCAGCATCCGGCCGTGCGGCGGGCCGATGGGAACTCGCAGAGTCCCGGGCGCCGCCTGCGCCGCTGCATCCCCGTATCCGGCCGTCCGGCGGTGGATCCGCCGGACGGCCGATCTGTGCAGTCTCAGACCATCGTCATCGGAATACCGGCGAGATAGTCGCGCTTGCTGAGCTCCACGCCCGAATGGCGCAGGATTCCGTAGGCGGTGCTGATGTGGAAGTAGAAGTTCGGCAGCACGAAGTGGTTGAAGTAATCGACCCCGCGCATCTTCGCCTTGTTCTCACGACCCATCGGGAAGACCACCTCGCGCTCGGCCGAGCCGTCGATCTTGGCCCTGTCGAGCGTCTTGACGTAGGCAATCGTCTTGGCGATTCGCGCCTTCAGTTCGGCAAACGACTGTTCGGTGTCTTCGTGTTTGGGCGGCTCGACGTCGGCGAGCCGCGCACCGCCGTTCTTCGCCGCGTCGCAGGCGATCTGCACCTGACGGGTGAATGGGAACATGTCCGGAAACAGCCGGGAGTTGAGCAGTACCGCCGGATCGAACTTCTTCGCCGCGGCATAGGCCTCCGCCTTGTCGAGCATCGAGGCAAGTGCGTTGAGTCCGATTTCGAACGATGAAAGCGCTGCGTTTGACATCGACATGAAATGACCTCGTTGTGGAATGACTGATGCGGCATGCCGCAGGTGCGGGCCGTGCTCCCGCATGAGCGCGGTTCGTCTCGTTGCGGGAATGATGCCTTTGCCTATATGACGTTTTGTGCATCCTGCGACCAGCCGAGACATCGCTGCGACAGCAGTCCGGCGGTGCGACGCACTTGAATTATAGAATAATCATTATAAAATTGCATGGCCGTGCGAACGGGTACGACTCGCGCGGTATCGTTTGGCGGACGACGACATGGCAAGACCGAGAGAATTCGATCCAGAAGCGGTGCGCGAGGCGGCGATCCGCTGCTTCTGGACGCGCGGCTACGAGGCGACCTCGATCAAGGAGCTGCTCGAGGAGACCGGCCTTACCGCCGCCAGCCTCTACAACGCGTTCGGCGACAAACAGACGTTGTTTCGCATCGCATTTGAGCACTACATCGAGACTGGCATCAATGCACGTCTGCGCCACTTCGAGAGGCTGCCGCCGCGGCAGGCGATCGAGGGATTCGTCGAGGATACGGTGCAGCGCTCGCTCGGCGATGCGCAGCACAAGGGCTGCATGGTGGTGAACTCGGCGCTCGAACTTGCACCGCATGATGCACAGGTGCGCGCCGCGATCACCGAGGTCTTCGAGCGCATCGAATCCTTCTTTCTCAGGTGCGTGCGGGCAGGTCAGGTGGACGGCACCATCAATGCGGCGCTCAGCGCGCGCAATCTGGCTCGCAGCCTCACGACTGTCCTGATGGGCCTGCGCGTACTGGCGCGCGTGCGTCCGGAGAAGGCGCTCCTTGAGGGTGCGACCGCGCCGGTCCTGGCGCTGCTCGCACCGGCCGGCCAGTGAACGCCGCGGCGACGACGGCCCGCGCGCGTAGTGCTCAGGAGGTTTGGATGAGATCCGCGGTGCCGAAGAAATTCGCGAGTGAGCCTCTGCCGCTGCCCGCCCCTTGGTTTGCGATCCCACTTCGACTCATCCTTGAGTTGGGCGTCATCCCGCTCGGGTGAGCGGAGTTCCTGCGCGGTCCGCAGGGGTGCATCGCACTCCCGCACGCCATCGGTGTGCCCTGTCCCCCTCTACTGGGACGGGCAACGATGGTCGTGGAGCGGATCGGCGGAACCCTCATCCCTGCGGGGGGTCTTCGTCCCGGCGGCGGCCGTGCCGATGCTCACCGTGCGCCCTTCGGTCAGCCACGGGTCTGAGCTGCTCTCCTGGCGCTGTGTGTGGCGGACTCCGGCCCCGTCTCTCTTGAGGGTGTGCTGCAGGCGCCCTTCGCGCCCCGGTGAGCGCAGGCCGTCGCTCGGACCGCGCGCGCTCGGCGCGCCGCCCATCGGGTAGACTGCCGGGGACTGGCCGGGTGACACCGGAACTCGAGACGCAAGCGGCGCGGTGCGATGCCAGTGCGCTGCGGCGCACCGATGAGGGCCCATGAACCGATCGATCGACGCCGACGCGCTGCGTCGCTTTGGGGCCGCAGTGCTGATGCATGCCGACGTGCCGACCGCGGATGCTCGGCTGCTCGCCGACACGCTGGTCACCGCGGAGCAGTGGGGCCACGTCTCTCACGGCATGTTGCGTCTGTCGTGGTATATGGCGCGACTGCGCAGCGGTGTCATGACGGCGGTGACGCGCCCGGAACTCGTGCTCGACAACGGTGCGGTCGCGGTGATCGACGGCCATGATGGCATCGGTCAGGTTCTGGCGCAGGAGGCGACCCGAGTGGGAGTCGCCCGCGCGCAGGCGCACGGTGTAAGTGTCGTAGCGGTGCGCAATTCCAATCATTTCGGCACTGCGGCCTATTTCACGCGCCAGTGCGCGCAGCAGGGCTGTATCGGCATTCTGGCGACGAATGCGAGTCCGGCCATGGCGCCGTGGGGCGGTCGGACGAAGATGCTCGGCACCAATCCCTGGTCCATTGCCGCCCCGGCCGGGGCACGTGGGATCGTCGTCATGGATATCGCCAACACCGCGGTCGCCCGCGGCAAGATCTACGCGGCCGCGCAGCGCGAGGAGGCGATTCCGGCCGGTTGGGCCACGGACGAACTCGGTGCTCCGACCACCGACGCGCAGGCGGCATTGCAGGGACTGATCCAGCCCATGGCCGGACACAAGGGCTACATCATCACATTCATGATGGACGTGCTCGCCGGGGTGTTGACCGGGAGCGCCTTCGGCGCGGCGGTGACCGGGCCGTATGTTCCGGACCGCATCAGCGGCTGCGGGCACCTGTTCATCACGATCCAGATCGACGCGCTGATGCCGCGCGCGCAGTTCGAGCAGCGGCTCGAGCGACTCATCGATGAGGTGAAAGCGGCCCCCCGTGCGGCCGGAATCGATGAGATCTTCTTCCCCGGGGAGATCGAGGCGCGCCAGTGCGCCAAGAGCGGCACGCAGGGCCTCTCGATCCCGGAGCAGACCTGGGCGACGCTCTGGGGACTCGCGACGCAATCCGGTGTCCCGATGCCGCCGATCCATGCCGCATCCGTCCCGACGGAGCGAGGACCTCCGTGATCGCGCTCATCGTCAGGCTCGAAGTGCGCACGGAGCAGCTGGAGTGCTTTCTCGCCGCGATCCGCCAGAACGCGCAGCACACCTTCACGCGCGAGCACGGCTGCAAGTATTTCGACGTCACGCAGGACGCGAAGCAGCCGACGCAGTTCATTTTCTACGAACTCTACGACGATGAGGCGGCGCTCGAGGCGCATCGTGCGGCGGCGCATTTTGCCGAGTGGCGCCGGGCCGCCGATGCCTGCATCGTCCCGGGGAGCCAGGTCAATACGGTCTGCCGTCAGCTGTTTCATTTCGCCTGATCATCCGTTGCGGCCGTGACTGCGTCTGCAGTGGACATGCGCGGCCCTAGGGGGGGGCGTCGGCGGCGCTCTGCATTGTGCTGCCGAGGTCATTACAATAGCCACGGGGAGAGCTTCTGGCAGCGGTGTGCAGCGAGGCGGTGCGCGGGCGTTCGGTTGCTCGGGCGGCATCGCTGCGCTCGCGGCCACCTTCATAGAGGATGGCGAGATGCGACACATGTACTACGCCGTTGCGGCCACGGCTCTGCTGGGGGCTGCGGGGACGCCGATGAGTTATGCCGTGACGGTGACTCAGTCGGTATTCGGGCACCTGCCGGATGGCAGAGCCGTGTATGCGCTGACGCTGCGCAATCGGCAGAGGATCACGGTCCGGCTGCTGACCTACGGTGCACGGGTGCAGGAGATTCTCACCCCGGATCGCAACGGACACTTCGCGGACGTCGCGCTCGGGTACCGCACGTTGCGCGGCTATCTCAGCAAATCCGATCCGTACTTCGGGGCTACCGTCGGGCGGTTCGCCAACCGGATCGCCAAGGGTCGCTTCACGTTGAACGGCCATCTCTACCAGCTGCCGATCAACGACGGTCCGAACTCACTGCATGGCGGCACGAAGGGATTCGATCGGCGCTTATGGACGGTGCTCAGCGTCCGCCGCGGCCCTGCTCTGGGCAGCGTCACTCTGCGCTACGTCAGTCCGAACGGTCAGGAAGGCTATCCGGGGACGCTCACCGTGACGGTGACCTACGCGCTCTCGAACCGCAATCAGCTCTTCATCCGCTATCGGGCCACGACCAATGCCCCGACGATCGTGAATCTGAGCAACCACACCTACTGGAACCTCTCGGGCGAGGGCTCCGGCAGCATTCTCCATGAGCGCCTCATGATCCCGGCGGCAGACTTCACGCCGACGGACGCGACCCAGATCCCGACGGGCGTGATCCGGCCCGTGGCGGGCACGCCGTTTGACTTCCGCACTGCGAAGGCCATCGGACGCGACATCCTCGACGGCCACTCGCGCCAGCTGGTCTTTGGCCGCGGCTACGACATGAACTGGGTGTTCGGCCGCGGGCCGATTGCCGGGTTGCGCCTGATGGCGCGGATCGTCGATCCGGCCTCGGGTCGGGTGCTTACGCTGCAGTCGAATCAGCCCGGCCTGCAGTTCTACAGCGGCAATTTTCTCAACGGCACCATTGTCGGCACGTCCGGGCACATTTATCGCCAGGGCGATGCGTTCGTGCTCGAGCCGCAGATTTTCCCGGACACGCCAAATCATCCGAACTTCGGCTCGGCGCGGCTGAATCCCGGCCAGGTCTACCGCAACACCATCGTATATACCTTCTCGACGACGACCGCCGGCGCGGCGAGGCGGTGATGCCTTCGGGGGAGGGTGCCGGTATGCGGGGGGCAGACTTTTGACTTCAAGCATATTAATCTTATGAATGAAGCGGGGCAGGCCGACGGCGCACCCGGTCCGGCGCGCATGTCGACGCCGTGTCGACCGACGCCCGCGCGCAGTGTGCTCGGCGCGCGCGCCGCGGGCGCCAGGAGACCTGCGCGCGTGGCGTTGCAGACATTGCAGGGGGCATGACATGACGATGAGACACGTGGTCGGTGCGGCAACCCCGCCCGTGATGGCCATCCTCCGCGGCGTGACGCCGGCGGAAGCGATCGATATCGGCCGCGCGCTGATCGACGGCGGCATCCGCATGATGGAGGTGCCGCTGAACTCCCCTCAGCCCTTCGAGAGCATCGCGCGGCTGACCCGCACGTTCGGCGAGCAGGCGCTGATCGGCGCCGGCACCGTGCTCACGGTGCAGGACGTCGAGGAGGCTGCCGCAGCCGGGGCACGGCTCGTGGTCTCGCCCCACACCGATCCGGACGTCATCCGGCGGACTCTGGACCTCGGGCTCGACAGCTTCCCGGGGTTCTTCTCCGCGAGCGAAGCGTTCTGCGCGTTGCGCGCCGGCGCCACGCAGCTGAAGCTCTTCCCGGCCCTCACCGTGGGGACGGTCTACCTCAAGGCCTTGCGCGAGGTGTTGCCCCGCAGCGCCGGGGTCTGGGCCGTGGGCGGGACCGGTGCCCACGACCTCGCCAGCTGGCTCGAGGCCGGCGCTGCGGGCATCGGTGTCGGCGGATCACTCTATAAAGCGGGGGATGCCGCGTCCCTCGTGCGCGAGCGCGCCCAGGCGCTGCATGCCGCCTGGGCGCGCCACCTCGCGAGCCGGCGCGCCTGAGGGGCCCCACATGCATCCGAAGGCGATCGATTGGATCATCATGGGGACGTACTTCGCGGTCGTGCTGGGGATCGGCGCGACCTTGAAGCGCTCCATGCGCACCAGCACGGACTTCTTCCTCTCCGGGCGCGCCATCCCCGCCTGGATCGCCGGGCTTGCGTTCATCTCCGCGAACCTCGGTGCACAGGAGGTCATCGGCATGGCGGCCTCGGGCGCCAAGTACGGCATGGCCACGAGTCAGTTCTACTGGGTGGGCGCGATCCCCGCGATGGTATTTCTCGGGGTGTTCATGATGCCGTTCTACTACGGCTCGCGCGCCCGCTCGGTACCGGAATACCTCAAGCTGCGCTTCGATGAGAAGACCCGGGGTCTGAACGCCATCACCTTCGCGGTGATGACGGTGTTCTCCTCCGGGATCTCACTGTACGCCCTTGCGCTGCTGCTGCGCCTGCTGCTCGGCTGGGACTTCAACACCAGCGTGTCACTCTCGGCGCTCATCGTGCTGGTGTACATCTTCCTCGGCGGACTGACCTCGGCGATTTACAACGAGGTGCTGCAGTTCTTTCTCATCGTGTTCGGCTTCGCGCCCCTGGTGCTGATTGGCCTGAAGGATGTCGGCGGGTGGCAGGGATTGGTCGCCGGTCTGCACACGGTGGCCCGCTCGCGTGGTTTTGCGCCCGACGCGTGGCTGAGCACCTGGAGTGTGATGGGCAGCCCGCATGAGAACCCCATGGGCATCGACTGGTTCAGCATGGCCATGGGACTCGGGTTCGTGCTGTCCTTCGGCTACTGGTGCACCGACTTCCTGGTCGTGCAGCGGGCGCTCTCGGCCGAGTCGATGGACTCGGCGCGACGCACGCCGCTGATCGCCGCGATCCCGAAGATGCTCTTCCCGTTTCTGGTGATCCTGCCGGGCATGATCGCCATTGCCGCCACGGTGCACGGCGGGGCGAGCGGGCTGACGCTGCCGCGTCAGGCCGACGGGCACCTCAACTACAACATGGTCGTGCCGCTGATGCTGGGCCGGTACTTCCCGAACGGCATGCTCGGACTCGGCCTGACGGCGCTGATGGCGAGCTTCATGACCGGCATGGCGGGCAACGTCACGGCCTTCAATACCGTGTGGACCTACGACATCTACCAGGCGTACATCCGTCGCGAGGCCTCCGATGCGCACTATCTGACGGTCGGACGCATGGCCACCGTGGTCGGCATCGCGCTCTCGGTCGCAGCCGCCTACGTCACTCATCGCTTCAACAACATCATGGATCTGCTGCAGCTGCTGTTCGCATTCGTGAATGCGCCGCTGTTCGCCACGTTCCTGCTCGGCATGTTCTGGAAGCGCACCAGCGGGCACGGCGCATTCGCGGGGCTGCTGGCCGGCACCGCAGCGGCGGCCGTGCATCACGGCCTGACGCTGCCGGCGCGCGCAACGCCGGGCATCAAGGGCGGCTGGATCGCCGTGATGCATCTGTACCCGAGTCCGATGGCGCAGAATTTCTGGACCGCGATCTACGCGTTCGGCGTGTGCTTTCTGGTGACGGTCGGTGTCAGTCTCGCCACCCGGCCACGGCCCGAGCGAGAGCTCGTCGGGCTGGTGTATTCGCTCACGCCGCGCCAGGACTCCAGCGCGGCGCGCTGGTATCGCCGCCCGGCAGTGCTCGGCGCGTGCGTCCTCGGCGCCGCCGTGGTGCTCAACCTCCTGTTCTGGTGATCACTCATGGGACTTGATATCCGCATTCCGGTCGGCGCGCTGTTCAGCGTACTCGGCCTCCTGCTCGCCGGCTATGGTCTGCACGGCGGGGCCGCGCTCGCGCAGCGCTCGCTCGGCATCAACATCGACCTGTGGTGGGGCATGGTGATGCTCGTGTTCGGCCTCGCCATGCTGGGGCTGGCATGGCGCGCCCGCGCGCGCCGTCGCTGAAGCACACCGCTCCGCGATCGGTGCGTCAGCTCGCGTCCGCGGGGTCTTCGGCTCGGGCGTAGCGGCCGGGGCACATGCCGACCTGCCGCGCGAATGCCACGCTGAAGGTGCGTGCGCAGCGATAGCCGACCGGTGGGGCGATTTCGGCGAGACCGAGATCGCGCCGGCGCAGCAGCTGCGGGGCCTTTGCCATCCGCCAGCTGAGTAGGTAGTCCACCGGCGCGGTCCCGACCGTCGGCGTGAAGCGCTCGAAAAATGCCGATCGCGACAATGCTGCCGCCGCAGCGAGCTGCGCGATCGTCCAGGACGCGCAGCAGTCCCGGTGATGCCGCGGTCGAGGCGGCCGATCGCAGCGCCTTGATCGGCCGCACGTCAAGCAGTCGGTTCAGGATCACTTCGCGGGCGGGGCGCTGCGCACGCCGCGGGGAGGATCTGTTGCCGCGCAGCGAGCGGTTGCGCATGCTCGCACTCGATGTCACCGACCCCGGCAGCATCGCCGCGGGCACGCCGTGAGGCCGAATGCCGGTGCGCCGCAGGCTCGCGGGGCTCGAGGATCACCACGGTGAGGGTCAGCCGTCCGCGCTGCATCGGGCTGAGGCTGATGTCGACGGGGATCTCGGTGCCGCAGGGGCTCAGCGCCACCAACGGCAGGCCGGTGCCATGGGCCGGTGCCCGCGCTGATCGGTGAACCGCAGCCGCTGACCGATGTGCGCCAGGCGCAGCCGCTCCGGCAGCAGGACCTCGACGCTCTGGCCACACAAGGTTTGCGGGGCGTGGCCGAGCAGACGCTGCACCGGGTCGCTGACGAACACGATCGTTCCCGACTCATCGACGATGAGCGCAGCGGCCTGCGGGTCCGGCAGTGCGCAGTCCAAGTGAGCGGGCGGTCGCATCGCAGGGCCGGATTATTCGTCGCGGCCGCGCGGCGCAGAAGTCGGTACAAGTGAGTATCCGCCTCCGGCGTGCCCGTGCGCCGACGTTCAAGGCGTGAGCAGGTGCTCGAGGCGCTGGAGCTGACGCTCCAGGGTTTGCTGCGCCTCCAGCAGCTCGATGGCCAGCGCTGCACCGCTTACGTTCACGCCGAGATCGTGCATCAATCGCCCGGCGAGCGCCAATCGCGGCAGCGCCGCGGCTGGCAGCTGCCACTCGGCCGGGGCGGTGCCGCGCGGCGCCACCAGGCCGAGTTCGGCCAGTTCGGCAATCACCGCGAGGTCGACTCGGCACAGGGCGCAGATCTCGCCGGCGCCGATCCAGTCGGCCTCGCTCACCAGACGCACCTCGTATCGTTCGACGGCTTCGGTCACGGCGTCACCTCTTGAGTTCAGCGCGTGGGTCGAACGTCCCGAGCTTCGTGCGCATCTCTTCGTACAGCGCACGCGCCTCCGGGGATTTCGCCGGGGGCACGACGATCTTCAGCTGCACATAGGCGTCCCCCGGCGGCTGTCCGGGCAGACCGCGGCCGCGCAGACGCAGCTTTTGGCCGGACTGCGCGCCGGTCGGCACCTGCATGTCGACCGCGCCGCCGAGCGTCGGGACGGTGATCGTTGCGCCAAGCGCCGCTTCCCAGGGCGTGATCGGCAACGTCAACGTGACGTCACGACCCTCCAGCTGGTAGAGCCGATGCGGCCGGACGTGCACCTCGAGATACAGATCGCCCGCCCGCGCCCCGCCGCTGCTGCGCTCGCCCTGGCCGGCGAGGCGAATCAGCTGGCCGTCGGTGACGCCCGCCGGAATGCTCACCCGCACGGTGTGGGCGCGCACGTCGAGCGAGCCATCGGACTTCATGTCGGGGCGCTTCAGTTCCAGCGTGCGCGTGCCGCCGCCGAAGGCCTCCTCGAGCTCGAGGTCGATGCGGGCATGGTGATCGCGTCCCTGGCGCGACGCTCGCCGAGCGCTGCCGCCGAATGGACTCGTGCCGCCGAACAGCGAGGAGAAGAAATCGCTGAAGCCCTCGCCGTCAAAGCCGTGCGTCCCAGCGGTGCCGGGCCGTGCGCCGCCGCTGAACTCGAAGCCGCTCGCCCAGTCCGGCGGCGGGCGGAACTGCTGGCCGGACTTCCACTCGCTGCCGAGCTGATCGTAGGCGGCACGCTTCTGCGGGTCCTTCAGCACCTCGTAGGCTTCCTGCACCTCCTTGAACTTACGCTCGGCGTCCGTTTCCTTGCTCACATCGGGGTGGTATTTGCGGGCGAGCCGCCGATAGGATTTCTTGATCTCCTCGGCGGTAGCCGTTCGGGCCACGCCCAGCAGCTGATAATAATCCCGGTATTCCATGTGCGACGCAGCCCTCGCGCAATCAATAGAGGAAACGCTGAACGCAGAGATGGGGACGATGGCGGCGAAGCCAAGGGTCGGGGGCGCTTGAACCCCGCCGGTTCCGGCCCCATGTCCGGTTCATGAACGCCGAAACCTCCCGGGCCGATGCTCTGCTGGTCGCCTGTCCCCACTGCCACTCGCTCGTGCGGGTGCCCGAGGCGCGTGCCGGGGAGCACCCGAAGTGTCCGCGCTGCAAAGCCCCGGTGCTCAGCGGGGAGCTGGTCGCCCTCGATACCGGCGCGTTCGCCGCACATGTCGAGCGCGCATCGCTGCCGGTGTTGGTGGACTTCTGGGCGCCATGGTGCGGTCCGTGCCGCATGATGGCCCCGGTGCTGGACCGCGTGGCCGCGCAGCGCGCCACCTCGCTGCGCATCGGCAAGGTCAATACCGACGAGCAGCAGCCGCTGGCCGGCCGTTTCGCCATCCGCAGCATCCCGACGCTGATTCTCTTCCGCGGCGGTCAGGAGCTGGCGCGCCAGTCCGGCGCGGTGGACGCGGCCACGCTCTCGCGCTGGCTCGATCAGGCGCTGCGCTGAGCGCGCGGCGCACCGGTCAGGACACGCTCTCGGCGCTGTAGCGGGCGAGCAGCCCGGTGCGCAGCGCGTAGCGGAACACCCGCACGAAGAAATACCCGGCCAGAGCGACGTCGAGCACTGCGAGCGCGGCGCCCGGCAGCAGCGCCGACGCCGGAAGCGCATGTCCGGCGAGGATCAAGCGCATGCCCTGGAAGACGTACGCGGGTGGCAGCCCTCGGGCGATGAGCTGCATCCAGTGCGGGAGCGTCGCGAGCGGATAGAACACCCCGACGAACGGCGAGAGGAGTGCCGGTAGCGGCCACACCAGCCACTCCGATGCCGGGCCCAGGCGCAGCACCAGCGCGCTGGCGAGGATGCCGAGGGCGATGCCGAAGCAGAACAGCACGAGCAGGAAGGGCAACAGCATCGCGCCGAGGGAGAAGAACGACAGTCCGAACACCGCAGTCGCCAGCACCAGCATCACCGCGAGCCCGATCGCGCTGGTGCCGATGCTGGTGATGACCAGCCCGGTGATGTACTCCGGCGTGGTGAGCGGTGTTGCAAACAAATTGAGGAAATTCCGCGACCACACGTCCTCGAGGAACGCGGTGCTCACCCCTTGCATGATACGGGTGAAAAAATCCCACAGCAGCACGGCCCCGAGCAGGCTCGGAACGTAGTTGAATCGGCCCGCGCTCATCGTGTTCAGGTAGCGCGTGATGAAGCCCCACACCACGATGTCGATCGCCACCCAGGCGAACATCGGCAGAGCCCGGACCGGGCTGCCGCGGATCAGGTAGAACTGGCGCAGCAGGATCCCTGCGATCGGGCGGAGCTTCACTGCGGGTGCTCCGCGGCGCTCAGCGGCTCGCGCGCCAGACGGATGAACAGCGCCTCGAGGGTCCCGGCGCCGTGCTCGGCCGGCAGCCGACGCGGATCGCCCTCGAGCAGGATCCGGCCGTGCGAGAGGAACAGCACTCGGTCGCAGACCGCTTCAACCTCGTACATGTTGTGCGAGGTCCAGAGAATGCCGCAGTCATCATCGGCTGCGAGTCGCCGGATCCGTTCGCGGATCGTCTGTGCCGCGGAGGGATCGAGGGACGCCGTCGGCTCATCGAGCAGCAGCAACTGCGGCCGGTTCAGTACCGCCTTGGCCAATGCAACCCGTGTCTGCTCCCCGGAGGAGAGTACGCCGCACTTGGTGTTGCGCAGGTGCTGGAGGTCGAACTGATGCAGCAGCGTCTCGATGCGCACGGTGAGGCGCGGGATGCCGTAGATGAGCGCAAAGAACCGCAGGTTCTGCTCGACCGTGAGATTGCCGGGCAGCGCGGCATACACGGCCGCGAAGTTTGCCTGGGCCAGGGCGCGCGAGCGCTGCTGCGCCAGGTCGATCCCCGCGATCCGGATGTCACCGGCGCTCGGGCTGAGCACGCCGAGAATCATGTTGATCGTCGTGGTCTTGCCGGCGCCGTTCGGGCCCAACAGACCCACCACTTCGCCGCGGGCCACCTCGAACGAGATGCCCTCGACCGCGACCAGCGCGGCGTAGGTCTTGCGCAGCTGCGCGACGCTGAGTGCCGGATGCGCCCCGGCGGCTCGGCCGGCTGTGGTTCCAGGGGCCTGCGCAGAGGTGGTATCAGCGGTTCGAGCATGCATCGGCGTCTGGGATGTCCAGGGTACAGGCGGTCCGATCGGCGGACGGTGCGGCGTGATCACGCGCGATGCCGCACGGACTGCGCCCGGTCGGGTGACTGCGCGAGGCTGTAAATCTATCTAGGCACCCGAACCGAAGCAAGCCGTGCCGCGGTCCCATGACCTGCGCGCTTCCGACCCCGCCATCGGCGCGGGGCGCGGTGGGCGATCGCTCCCTGAGTGCCGCTCCGCGGTTGCGGCGTTCGCCGCGCCGTGGTACATCATTTTGGTATCGAGGGAGCGGGCCTAACATTGTGAGCGTGGCCCGAGTCGTGCCGTGCAGGAATCACCGAATCCACGATCCGAGGTCATGAACGAGGCGCCGCCGGGCGCCTACGGACGGCTGCTGCCGTTTCTGGCGCACCCGGTCCTGCGCGAGCGGCCGCGGCGGCGGCTCACGGCGTGGACCTGGTTCGGCTGGCTGAGCCTGCTGCTGGTGCTCGGCTTCCTCGGCGGCCGGCTGGACGACCTGCTGGTGCACTGGTTCGGCTGGCGCATCGCGCCCGACACGTTCCAGGCCTATCTGGTCACGCATCCGTCCCTCGCCGCCGCCAGCATCGTGCTGGTCGCCCCGCTGCTCGAGGAACTCGCCTACCGCGCGTTTCTCTCCACGGCACCGCCCGCGGTGTTCATCGGCCTGGCGTTCTTTCTCTGCTACACCTACCTCGGCATCCGCATCAATCTCGAGCACCCGCGCGCGATCAATACCATTCGCCACTATTTCGCGCCGTTCTGGGCGCTCGTGCCTGCGAGTCTGGTGAGCCTCGGTCTGTACGTCTATGCGCGAGAGAGGGTGATCGGATTCTTCCGCCGCCACGGCATCTGGGTGTTCTGGGTGTCCTGTGTGCTGTTCGGCGTGGAGCACGCCGAGGTGTACTCGCGCTCGCTCACCTGGTGGGCGCTCGTGCTGGTACTGCCGCAGTTTCTCGTCGGCGTCGGGCTCGCCTACATCCGCATCGCCTTCGGCCTGCGCTGGAGCATCTTGACGCACTTGGCTTATGACGGCTTGATCGTCTCGGCGTCCTGGACCTACCTCTCGACGGCGAGCGGAACGCCGCTGCGCGAGGCCGTCGGGCTCGGCCTGATGCTTCTCGTGGCCTTGATCCTGGTGTACGGACTTACCGTGACGTGGCGGGTGCTGCGCAATCGTTGAGCGTGCGCGTCGAGCGCCCGTGAACGCATGGCGGTGCGCCGCTGCGTGCCGCGCCGCCGAGCGGTCCGTCGCGCCCTATGGAGCGCGACGGACCGGCTCTTCCCGGGTAGGGGCGCCTCAGAGCAGGCGTCGACCCGCGGCGCTCGCGGCTTGCAGCCGCTGCTCGCCCTGGCGGGCCTGCTGTTCCAGGGCGTTGAATGCCGCGATCTGCGCCGGATCCGGCGCCCGGTAGTCGAGGCCAATGCTCGATTGCAGGTAGGCGAGGAAGCTGCGCAGACGCATGTTGTGCATCACGTCTCCTTCACTCGAGCGCACGTGACGCTGTACCACGGCGTGCACCGCATCATGCAGTTCCCGCATCGCCGGGGCCGCAATCGCGGCACTGAGCTTGTGCTCGGATACGGCCTTGGCGAGCCGCCGGCGCAGCAGGATCGCCGCATTGATGTCCTGATCGAGTACACCCACGCTGCGGTGCAGCGCAAGCTGCAGTGCCAGGTGCTGTTTGAGGATTGCCGGCGTGGTGTGCAGGCGCGGATCGAGATTCACCTCGAACGACTGCCGGTACGCATGCTTCCCGTAGCGCAGTACCACGGTGTAGCGGCCGGGATTGACCAATGGTCCGCGCGCACTCGCCGAGAGGCCATCCGTGACCTCCGGGGGCTCCCAGCCGATCACATCCGTGGCGTTCGCATAGCGCAGATTCCACTGGAAGCGGTTCAAGCCCGCCGTCACGGCGGTCATCTTCTCCAGCGCCCGATGCTTCGCCTGCGAGGGCTGCAGGTTATCGCGTACCGTGGCGGGCAGCTTGCGTACGTGCGCGGGCTTCAGATGCAGCGTGTAGTGCGCGATCGGCTGCCCGTGGGCATCGAGAAACCTCAGGCTCACCGGGGTCTGGCCGTGGTAGCCGGCTGGGAGGTGGAAGAACACGGTCGCACCGAACGGCGGGTTCTTGCCCACCGACTCGCGGTGTTCCGCGCCAACGTTCTCTCCGTAGGCATGCGTCAGCCACGCGGTCTCGGGCGCATACAGGTACGCGGCGCCGCCCGGGGGCTGCGCCGAGTGTGTCATTTGCTCGAGCAGCGGCACGTCATCGAGAATCCAGAATGAGCGGCCGTGGGTCGCGGCGACGAGCTCGCCTTCGCGGCGGTCGAAGGCCAGATCACGCACCTGCACGTGCGGCAGGTTGACTCCGAGCGCCGTCCAGTGCGCACCGCCATCGAGGCTCGCATACACCGTGTTGCCCGTGCCGAGGACCAGGAGCCGGGCGTCCGCGGGATCCTGCTTCACTACGAACACGTACTGATCGCTCGGCAGTCCCTGGGTGAGGGTCGTCCAGTGGCGTCCGTAATCTGTCGTCTTGAAGACATACGGGCGATAGTCATCCCACATGTAACGCGACGCGGTGAGATAGGCGGTGCCCGCGGCGACGTGTGAAGGCTCGATCGAGGTGATCTCGGCCCAATGGGTGAGCTGCGGTGGGGTGACGAGCTGCCAATGCTTGCCGCCATCGACGGTGACGTGTACCAGCCCGTCCTGCGAGCCGGCCCAGATCACCTGGGCGTTCAGCCGCGATACCGCGAGGGCTGAGATGTCCGGAAATACTTCGGCGCCGGTCTGGTCGAGGTTGATCGGGCCGCCCGGCGGTCCCTCGGTGGCCGGGTCGTTGCGCGTCAGGTCCGGGCTGATCACCTTCCAGGTGCGGCCGTGATCGTGGCTGACCATCACGTACTGCGAGGCCAGGAACAGCTCGTGCGGATCGTCGGGGGAGAAGAAGATCGGATGGGTCCAGCCAAAGCGGTATTGCATCCGCGCGGCGTCTCCCCCGTCCATGTAGATCGGCGAGGGGCTCACCGAGCGGCGCACCCCGGTCAGCCGGTTGTAGCTCTGCATGATGGTGTAGTAATCGCTGCCGTAGGTGACGTAACGGCTGTCGGGCTTCGGGGCGACGAACGAGCTCTCGCCGAGTGCGACCGAGTGCCAGGCAGACACCGGAATCGCCCCGTCGATCGAAGCGCTGGGTCCTTCGAAGGAGCCTTCGTCCTGCTGCGCACCGTAGACGTTGAACGGGAACGCGTCATCGAGCGCGACGTGGTAGAACTGACCCGTCGGCTGGTTGTGCTCGGTGCTCCAGGTTTTGCCGCCATCGGTCGAGACCGTGGCGCCGCCGTCATTGCCGACCAGCAGGATCTTGGGGTGGTGCGGGTTGATCCAAACGATGTGGTTGTCGCCGTGACGCATGTGCAGCAGCGAGAACGCCTTGCCGCCGTTGCGCGAGACCCAGACGCCGTCGACGTTCGGCGCATACATCGTATTCGGATTGCTGGGATCGACGTAGATCGTCATGTAGTAGAAGGCTCTCTGGCGCAGGCTCCAGCTGCGGTTGACGCGCTTCCAGCTCGCTCCGCCGTTGGCCGAGCGGAACACTCCGCCGTGTTTCGCCTGGATGATGGCGTAGACGACATTGGGATGGCTGGCGGCGATCGACACGCCCATACGTCCGAGCAGTCCATGCGGCATGCCCGGGTTGTGCGAGAGGTTCGTCCAGTGCGCGCCGCCGTCGGTGCTCTTGTACAGTCCGCTGCCCGGGCCGCCGTCGATCAGCGTCCAGGGCGTGCGCTGGGCCTGCCACATCGTCGCGTAGAGCACGTTCGGGTCGTGCGGATCCATCACCAAGTCGATCGCGCCGGTCTTGGCGTTGACGTAGAGCACCTTGTGCCACGTCTTGCCGCCATCGGTCGATTTGAAGATGCCGCGCTCGGCGTTCGGCTTGAAGACGTGGCCCATCGAGGCGACGTAGAGGATGTCGGGATTGCGCGGATCGACGACGATCGCGCTGGTGGTGCGCGTGCCGGCCAGACCGGCGTACTTCCACGTCTTGCCGCCGTCGATCGATTTGAAAAGGCCATCGCCGGTGACCATGTCATTGCGGATGTCCGCCTCGCCGGTGCCGACGTAGATCACCTTGGGGTTCGAGGCGGCCACGGCGATCGCTCCGACACTGCCGCTCGCAGATGTCCACTTGCCGTCGGTGATGTTGTGCCACCGGACCCCGTAGTCCGTGCTCTTCCAGACGCCGCCGTCGACGGCGCCCATGTAGAACAGGTTGCGCTTGCCGGCAACGCCCGCGACCGCCACGACGCGACCGCCGATGTCAGGTCCGATGTTCCGCCAGGTGAGCTTGCCGTTGAGAAAATTCTGCAGCGCAGCGGCGTGCGCCACGAGCGGCAGACACAACAGCGTCGCGACCGCGACGATCAGGGATTTGCCGCGGACGAGCCGCGAGTCGGCATCGACGTGAAGCATGCGCGATCACCTTTTGGGAATGGGTGTATGGAACGCGAGCGACGCGAATCGAGCCAGCTTAGCGGACTGCTCAGGGGCCCGCAATGAAGCGGCCGGGACGGGGTTGGTCGCCCGCAGCGAGAATTTTTCGGCCCCCGTTGCGGCGGGCCGCGACGATTAGAGTCCTTCCCGCGGTGAACCGATGCATCGTTCGGGACGGCGGACGCGCAGGTGCGGCTCGGCGGCGCCTTCGGCGGTGCACATCGCCAGGCGGATCCCGGGCGTATACTCACCGACTCCAGGGTGCTCCTGTGTCGACCGCGAGGTCTGTGGTGAGCGCTCGGTCCGGCGTGTTCCGCGTCGTGGCTTCATGGGTTGTGCTTGCGCTACCGGCCGCAGCGGGGATGGCGCAGGCCCCGCCGTCCGCACCGCGGCCGTTCGCGGCGCCGGTGCGGCCCGGAGCCGCCGAGCGGATCGTCGTGGCCGTGCACATCGATGGCAAGGGACCGTTTCATTTTCTCGTCGACACCGGCGCGGAGAGCTCGATGCTCTCCCCAGGGCGGGTGCGCGAACGCGCGCTCGCGCTGTACCGTAGTGGCAGCGAGCGGGTACAGGGCACGACGGGTGTCGAGCGGCTGCCCTGGGTGTTGATCCGGCGTCTGCGCGTCGGGGCCATCGTCAAGCGCGATTTGCGCATGCCGGTGAGCATCAGACCGGTGATGATCGGCCTCGATGGGATTCTCGGTATGGCCGGCTTCGGTCCGGTACGCCTGGTGGTTGATTTCCATCGCCACGTCGTGCTCATCGAGCGCTCGTGCCGGCGCATCCTCGGCAGTTTCCTGAAGATCTCCGCCCGGCGCACCACCGGCGGGTTGCTCGTCATCCCTGCGCGCGCGGCGGTCTACGGCGTGACTCGGCAGGTGGCGATCGGCGCCGTTGCGCGCCGCCGCCGATCTATCTCGGGCCGGCCGCCATCCGCAATCTGGCCGTCGTCTACAGCGATATCCCGATTTTCAAGGTGTGGCACCTGCAGCACCGGCCGGCGCTGCTGATCGGCATGAATGTGCTCGGCACCGCCCGCGCGCGGATCCTCGATGACCCCCGAGCCCGGGTGTGCCTGCTGGCGACGCCGCCCTCGTCGGTGCGCATCACCCACGAATTCTTCCCGATTCCCTGAGCCGGGCGCCAGCGGTGTTCTGGTTCCGGTACAGCCCGCGCCCGGCCGTGCGCTCCGAGGGCGGCGCAGCGACGCGGCGGTTGTTGTGTGTCGGTCCGTGCCGCAGTATGCCGGGCACGCCCGAACCGGCCGCTGTTGTCCGAGGAGACGCCCGTGATCAAAGTTAGCGTGATGTATCCGAATCAGCCTGGCGCCCGCTTCGATCATGAGTACTACCGCGAGCGGCACATGCCGCTGGTGCAGCGACTGATGGGATCGCGCTGCCGCTACTACACGGTCGACAAAGGGCTCTCCGGCGGCGGCGCCGATGCCCCGGCGGTTTATGTGGCGCTGTGCCACATCTTTTGCGATTCGGTGGAGGACTTCGAGGCCGGTTTCGGTCCGCATGCCGAGGAGATCCTCGCGGACATTGCCAACTACACCGATCTGGCGCCGGTCATCCAGATCAGCGAGGTGGTGGTCGGTCATTGACCGGGGCGCTGCCGACCGCTCTGCGCGCCGTCGCGATTGCCCGCGCTGCCCCGGGGTCGCGCTCTCGCTGAAGGGGAGGGCCGTGCCGGCCACGCGGAGCCGCGACGAGCCTGAGCACGATCGGAGCAAGACTACCTCATCCTGCGGTGAGCCGCGTCTCACGGCACCGGCGCGATCTCGGTCGCGCGAGACTCTCCATCCGCAGCGAACGTCTCTGCCCGGACGGGCCTCGCTCGGATGGGTGGCGCGGCCTTGCAGGGTTCGCGTCGAGGCGCGGTGAGCCGGAGACCACGTGGTGCGCCGGTCAGTGGACTGCAGCGGCGCCGGGAAACAGATCGCTGTTCGGGGCGCCGTGCCCGGGGGAGCGGTAATCGGGACAATGTTCCGCCGCGCCGGCCGCACAATGGCCGATCTAAAGCTGCGCACCCCGGGGGCATGTGCCGATGAGCATCAGGGCGGAGGCATTCGAGCACTGGATCCGCACGGCGTTCGTGGACCTGAATACCGAACTCGAGGAGCGCTATTTCGCGCAGGCCGAGCGCGGTCGGGTGGCCGGGACGGGCGAGGCGCTCAAGGCGACGCTGCGGGATGAAGGGCTCGTCTTCGTCCGGGCGCTGCTGCAGGAGGGCAACACCGGGGAGGGTTTCGAGAGTGCCTTTGCGGTCCTCGGCAATGTGGGGATGTACCTTGCCGCGCTGCGTCGCCACGAATTGACCCACCCTGCCCGCGAGGAGCGCTCCCCGTTTCCCGAGGCTTCCGCGCTCGCGCTGCACGTCGGGGCATCGCTCGGCATGGCCCCGCGCTTTGCCACCAGTCACTTGGCCACCCGCAATCGCGCCCGCGCCGGGGTACGCAAGAGCTTCACTCGGTTACGCGATGAATTTTTGTTCATCGACGAGAACACCCGCGGCATCCTCGCTCTGCAGCTCGCCGCCGATGCGCTGACGAACATCGTGCACCTCGGGGTTTCCAGTCCCGTGGCCGACGGGATGTTCGCCGCGGCGCGCCGCTGTCTCGAGGACGTGCTGGTGATCAACGAGCGGCTGATGACGCACCTTGACGTCGAGCGATTCTTTTACTCTGTGCGGCCTTACTACAAGCCCTATCGGGTCGGGCGGCAGGAGTACCGCGGCGCCAACGCCGGTGACTTCTCGGGCATCAACGAGCTCGATCTGCTGCTCGGGGTGTGCCGCGCCAACGATCCGTATTACGCGCAGTTGCTGGTGGACAAGATGCTGTTCATGCCGCCGGAGGACCAAGCGCGACTGCGCGGGTGCATGACGTACCGGAGCCTGCTCGATGAGCTGCTCGAGCTGCTGCCCGGGCACCGGCATGCCGACTGGTTCCAGGACAACGCGCGTGCGTACCTCGAGCTGTGCGACCTCTTCGCCCGTTATGCCACGCAGCATCACGACGGTCTGGTCAGGCGATTTATTACCGAGCCCGCCGCGCAGCTCGGTCCGCAGGGGCTCGCGGACCTCACCGCCAGCGGTCCGCCGCTGCCGGTGCTGCTGCGGGCACTTGAGGTGCTGCGCGATCTGCGCTGTGCGGCCGACCGGAGCGAGATCGCCACGCGCCACGGCGATCTCGAGCGGCTGCGCGTGGCGGTGCACGGATGAGACACGGTAACCCGTCCCGCGGGGGGCACGCCGGGCCTCGACGCGGCTGTGCACGGGGCGGCTCGATGGGCGCCCTTCCATCGCGCGACGCCGTGGTCCGGTCTGCAGAGCGGCTGCTCGAGGGCAGCGCGGCAGCAATGCCGTCCGCGCCCGCCTGACCTCCTGCCATTCGCCAGCGGACACCGAGCACGCCGGTACGGCGCTCGCACGGTATTGCCCGTGCTATTTCCCGACAGGAACGGCTTGCGCGCTGCGTCCGCCGGGCGTCGTCCCGGGCGCGCTGACCGGGGCGTCCGTCGGCGCGGCAGTGTCTCAGTTTGAATTTCGATTTTCGACTCTAAGCGGACTCAAGTTGGATTTCGCTTCGCAATCGGTTGAGCGCCACTTCCGGACCTTCGCACCGGTCCAGAATCCAGAGGCTCCTGGCAGAACTCAAAGACCTGCGGATGCTATTGGTCCTGAAAAATCGCCTCGATTGGTTGTCCGAACAGGCGCGCGATCTTGAAGGCGAGCGGTAGGCTGGGGTCGTACTTGCCGGTCTCGATCGCGTTGACGCTCTGGCGGGAGACTTCGAGTCGCTCGGCCAACTCGGCCTGGTTCCAGCCGCGTTCGGCGCGGAGAGCTTTGAGGCGGTTCTTCATGGACCGGGGCCGCTAGCGTTTCGACGCCCACCACGCGACGCGCGCGATCAACGTGCAGAGTAACTGAGCGAAGACAAGACCGACCCATCCCAGCGCGAAGTAAATGCCCGGCGTGCCGGGACGATGGAGCAAATGGGCGAGAAACGCGCCGCCGTTCAGCAGCCAGAGCATCATGATCGGCGCGGTCAGCAAGATCGCCGCGGTCGACCCGATGAACCAGGAGAACGCGCGCACTTTTCGCTCCCTCTCATCGAGCCGGCGCCAGGTGAATATCCAGCCGACCGCTGCCGCCCAGGCCAGGCTTGCGAACTTGGCCAGCGCCAGCCAGGGCGCCGCCGCCGGCACATGGCGACCGTAGATGGCCAGGATGATCGCGGCTGCACCGAACCATATGACGATCGCGCCGACAACGGCGACTGCGACGGACCCGATGATCACGACCTGGCGTCGGCTGGGCATGGTGTGGGAACCTCCTGGTGAACATGTCAAGCAAGCTTGACATCTCCTAGAGGCGGAGTCAAGTGTCCTTGTCATCGGAACCGCATGCGCCGCCAATTGAGCGTCCGTGCCGTGCCACTTCTGGACCTATTGACCGGGCGCTCCGGACTGTCGCTACTCGACCCCAAAGCAGACCGAACGTGTCGGCGCAATCCGCCGGGCGAGTTGCGTGGTCAGGCAGGAACGTACGTCAACCTGATCACGTCCTCGGCGATTGAATCGCTGGCCACAAGGCGGAACGGACCTTCCGAACACAGCTGAGAGCCGCGGCCAGACGTCGAGAGACAGGCGCGGTTGGCCCGCTTTCCGCCCACCGCAGAAATTCAAACTGAGACACTACCGTCGGCGCAGCAATGTTGTCGGGCGGGGCGGGTGCCGCTTACAATCGAGCACGGCACGCCGCGCCAGCATCAACGGGTCAACGAGCCCACGGCGCGGCAAGCGTCACAGGAGGCGGATCTCGGCATCCGGGCACACGATGGTCACCGCGATCATACTGATGAATGTCGAACCGTCCCGCACCGTCGAGGTGGCGCAGGCGCTGAGCGAGATGAACGGGGTGTCCGAGGTCTACTCGGTGGCGGGGCATTTCGATCTGGTCGCCATCGTTCGCGTCCGGGAAAACGAAATGCTGGCCGACCTGGTGGCGCAGCGCATCCGCACCCTCTCCGGCGTGACCCGGACCGAGACGCTCATCGCCTTTCGCGCCTTCTCGCGCCACGACCTCGAGAGCCTGTTCAGCCTCGATTGAGTTCACCCGTGAGGCAGACGAGGTCTGCCGCCGCCGGCAGCCGTACCTGAACGCTCCTTCGTTCCGTCGCGGCCCGCCCAGGCCCGGGAAGGATTTGGGCCGCTCTGCACCATGATAGAAGGCATGCGGGCGCTTCAGTCTTCATTTGTTTGTCTTCAACGATTGGATGGTGTTTGAGCGTCGCTCCGCTACGGCGGAACCGCTGGAGCGTCCGCAACGCGCCGGGAAAGCATTCGCAGCGTCGCGTCGCGCGACCCGTCCGGAGCGCAGTCGTGTTGTACGGCTCGGACGCCATCGCGGGCGCCGTGAACGGCATCCTGCGCAAAGGAGTACCAGGGCTTCAAGGTGAGCGCTGAGTCCGGTACGTCCGCGCGCGGCGACGGCACGATGGAGCACATTGGCTTCATCGGCGGACACGGCAGTCTCGCGGAAGACGGCTACAACTGGTACGTCTCGGGCGATTTCCGCCATCAGGACCAGATCCTGGCGCGCCATCGGCACGGACTCTGGGGCAACATTGATTACACGCCGTTCGGTGGAACGTTCGGAGGTGCCAACAACGTCGGACAGGCGGCAGCGCTCGATCCGATCTTCGCCTATCCGCAGTCAGACACGGGCCATTTCATCAATCCGGCGAACGGTGCCATCGTCAACTACCTGCCGGGCTGTGATGCGCAGCCGCAGGCGCTCAATAAATGTCTGACCTTCGATCCGAATGTCCCGCTGCAGCCATCGACGACCCGCGTCGACCTGCTCGGTGAGTTCGCCAGGCCGCTGAGCGACCACTGGACCCTTGGCATCCAGGCGTTCTGGTTTGAGAGTTCCTCGCAGGAGACCACTGGGTATTCTGGCGGCCTCGGCAACGTCGCCGGAGTCAGCACCCTGGTGTTCGGGCCCGGAGCTCCCCTGGCCGTGGTTCCGGCCTCGGCACTGGTGACGCCGAACATCATCACGGTGCCGAGCACCAACCCGATGTACCCGAACTCGATGTGCCCAACGGCCACGGGGGCGTTTCGAGCCGGAGACCCGAGTTGGTGCGGAAGCCTGCTCGTCTTATTCGGCGCTGAACAACAGGTACGTCTTCGGCAGTTCCGGTGCCGCGCAACTGTTTGCGCCGACGAGAGAGTCGACGCCCTGGAGCGAGCTGGACCTCAGCGATATCCACGGGTAGCACAAGCGGTTCGATCTGCCCGGTGGGCCGCTGCAGCTGTCCGTCGGCGTGCAGTGGTACAAGAAGGTGCAGGACGAACATGCGCCGCCGGCCGCCCTCTCCGGTGCACAGTCCGAAAGCGGCGGTCCGATCTACGTGATTGGCACCGAGAAGGATGCCGCGGCATTTCTGGAGTTGGATGGCAAGCCGATCAAGCACTTCGAGGTGGACGCGGCGGGTCGCTTCGATCACTACCAGGGAGTGGGCTCGGCGTTCACGCCGAGTTTGGCGTGAAATACGACCCGTGGCACTGGATCGCGCTTCGCGGCACGTGGGGTAAGGACTTCCGTGCACCGTCGGCCGCCGAGGGCGGCTCCTCGGGTGAGCTGTTCGGCGCTGGCGCCTGCACCGATCCGACCCTCTGCCCGAACCCGAATGCCCACAGCAGCTCGAGCATCGTCACCGGACCGGGCGACTACTCGACGCAGTGCAGTCTCCAGATGACCGGATTCCAAGCCGCGAACCCCCATCTGCAGAACGTCAAGTTGACCAACTGGACGGCCGGCCTCGTGCTGCAGCCGCTGCGTGATGTGAGCCTGACGGGTGATTACTACAACATCAAGGCGACCAACGACATCATCCCGGCGTTCGAGGCTGGCGGTCTGGGCAACTACAGCAGTATCCTGCGCGGCGCTCCGATCATCCAACCGTACTGTCCGGCGACTTATGCGGCAGGCTGCACCTCCGGTGAGCGGGTCAAACAGGTGACACCGGTCGGAACGAGTCTGGCGCTCTCGTAGCCGTATGTGAATGCGGGCGCTACGCGTACCACCGGCTTTGACATTGATATCCGTGCGCACTACGACGCGGGCTACTACGGCCGCTTCACGATGGATGCGACCTGGGCGCACCTGCTGACCTATCAGCGGACCGCCAATGGTCAGACCTACGAGCTGGCCGATACGCACGGCCCGTCGGGTGTCTCAGGTGACGCCGGCAGTCCGAAGGATCGGTCGAGCCTGCAGTGGAGTCGGCAGCGCGGCGCGCTCACCATCTCCCCGAGCGTGAACTTCGTCGGTCACTTCGACCTCACCGACCCGTCGTCGGGCATCCCGACCTGCAATACCGCGATCGGATCCGACGCCCGCTTCCTGAACGGGGTGACCCCGCTGAACTCGCAGTTCTGCTCGGTCGGGTACTACCTGCAGACGGATATCGACGGGGCCTACCAGATCAGCTCGCACCTGCACGTGCATGCGGCGGTGACCAACCTGTTCAACAAGGTCCCGCCGGTCGACATGCAGACCTACGGCGGCGGAACGTACTTCTACCCGTACGACCCGGCCTACGACCAGGGTGGCGCCGTGGGGTGTTGGCGGGGATGAGGAACCGCGTAATTCTGGGGGTGAGAGGCGGGTTCCTGAAGGAGCGCCAGGAGCCGGCCGTGAGGTCGGCCCTGTGGGCCCACGACCGCAGCTAGACCCAGCGACAGTGGAATCAAGAAGTTGTTTGGCGAGTGCAAGAGACAGGTCCGCGGAACAAGCAAGTGCTATGCCAGAAAATCGCGAAAACGCGTCGATCACCAGAAAGAGGCGGATTTCGATCCCCGTCAACATGGGGCGCTCCTTCACGTTGGGTGCGACCTATAGCGACTGACAAAAATACTCGGGGCATGACCTCGAAGCGGTTGCGGCGCGACCGAGGCGGTTGCGCCGCAACCCCTGAATACAGCCCCGAAAGGGGCCGTTTTTTTGGGGTGCGCACGCCGCAGTGCCCGGGTGCGAGCGGCGCACAGCAGGGCCGTTCCGGCGCCGCGTTTGCGCTGTGGGCGGCCCTCGGGGGGCTCAGCGCGCCGCCGGTTCCGCCGCGATGACCCGGTTGCGGCCGGCGTCCTTGGCGCGATACAGGGCGAAGTCGGCGTCCTGGATGAGCAGTTCCGCCGTGCAGCGCGGATGCGATGCCGAGCGGGTGGCGATGCCGATGCTGATCGTCAGGTCGCGACGGCCCCAGCGGGCGGCTTGAACCTCTGCGCGCACACGCTCCGCAAGTGCATGCGCGCCCTCACCGTCCGTCGCGGGCAGGATGACCACGAACTCCTCCCCGCCATAGCGCGCGACGATGTCCGACTCCCGGACCGCAGCCCGGATGATCTGCGCCAGCTGGCGCAGTGCATCATCACCCACCTGGTGCCCGAAATTGTCGTTGAACGATTTGAAGTGATCGGCATCGATGAGCAGCAGTGACAACCCTTCCTGTGTGCGCTGGCTGCGGGCGACCGCCTGGTTCAGCTGCTGGGAGAGGGCGAGACGGTTGTAGAGGCCGGTGAGCGGATCGGTGATGGCCTGGGTGTGCAATTGCATGTTCAGGTGGCGCAGCCGGCTCTGGTGCTCCTCGAGCTCGTGCTGATAGGTCCGGGCGGACTCCAGTGCCTCCTGCAGCGCCCGGTGCATCGAGCGCAGCTTCAGCTGGACGGCGGTCTGGCGGGCGAGGGCCTGCAGAGCCGCGCGCTGGCGCGGCTCGAGCTGCCGCGGTCGCTGATCCAGAACGCACAGTGTGCCGAGCGCATGGCCCTCGTCGGTGACGAGCGGGGCGCCGGCATAGAAGCGGATCCGCGGCCCCTCGAGCACGAGGGGGTTGTCGGCAAAGCGTTCATCCGCGGCCGTGTCCGGCACTTCCATGATCTGGTCAGGGACGAGAATGGCATGCGCACAGAACGCCAGCCCGCGCGCCGTCTGCTCGAGCACCGTACCGAAGTGCGACTTGAACCACTGCCGGTCGGCGTCGATCAGGCTGATGAACGACAGCGGCGCATCGCACAGAGTCGCCGCGAGCAGCGTCAGATCGTCGAACGCCTGCTCGGGGACGGAGTCGAGAATTTCCAGGAATCGCAGCGACTTGAGACGCTCGACCTCGTTGTCCGGAACCGCCGCGCTCTTCATCTCACCGTGGCCGATTCGCGCATGGGAGGAATCCTCGTGCCAGACACTCGCAGGATGCCAGCAAAGGCACCGGCATGCACGACAGTGTTGCCGCAGACCGACGACTGGAGCAGTGACCGGTGCCCAGCGGTTAGACCACCCGCCCGCCCGTCGGGTTCGACCGCGGTGGCGAGCCACCCCTTTCGGACTACGGTCAGTCGTCGTTCGAGGCGAGCAGCAGCCCGCCCCAGGCCGGGCGGCGCAGTCGGGCGCTGGTGGCGGTGCAGTCGACGGCGCTGAGGGCGGCGTGGGCACGAAGCTTCGGCTCGATCTCGGCAGCACTCGCCGGCCGGGCGAACAGATAGCCTTGATATTGATCGCAGCCGAGCGCGGCGAGACGGGCCAGCTGCAGCGGTGTCTCGACCCCTTCGGCAATGACCTTCATGTGCAGGCTGTGCGAGAGGGAGATGATGGCGTGCACAATCAGTCCGGTTTGCGGGTCGTCGTTCATCTCGCGCACGAAGCTGGCATCGATCTTGAGCCGGTCGATCGGGAAGCGGCGCAAATAACTCATGTTCGAGTAGCCGGTGCCGAAGTCATCCACCGACACCAGCACCCCCATGTGGCTCAGCTGCTCGAGGATCGCCACGGAGGACTGCGCGTCGGTCATGACCGCGCTCTCGGTGATTTCCAGCTCGAGCAGCCTCGGCGCCAGGTGGTGTGCATCGAGCGCTGCGGCGATGGTTTGCTGCAGACCGCTCTCTCGAAACTGCAGCGCCGAGAGATTCACCGCCACGCACACCGTCAGCCCGTCGTTCTGCCACCGGCGAGCCTGCCGGCAGGCCTCCTGCAGGACCCAGGCGCCGATGGGCAGAATGAGGCCGGTTTCCTCGGCGATCGGAATGAAGGTGAGGGGCGGGATGTAACCGCGTTCCGGGTGCCGCCAGCGCAGCAGCGCCTCGACGCTGCTCACGCGCCCGCTGGCGACGTCGACGCGCGGCTGGTAGTGCAGCTCGAACTGGCCGCGCTCGAGCGCACGGTGCAGGTCGCTCTCCAGGCGCAGACGCTCCTGCGTGAAACCGTTCATGTCCGCGGCGAAGCACTGCCAGGTCCGCCCGCCTCGCCGTTTCGCGCTGTACATCGCCTCGTCCGCATGCGCCAGCAACGTCTCCTGCGCATCGGCGTCGCCGGGGTGCAGACTGATGCCGATGCTGGTGGAGACCAGGACTTCGAGCGTCTCGAGGCGCAGCGGCTTGCTGAGCGCCGCGATGATGCTCTCGGCGACCTGGCCGGCCTCGGCGGGGCTGCGAACGTGGCGGGCGAGGACCAGAAATTCATCCCCGCTCATACGGGCGACCGTGTCATCCGAGCGAACCGCAGCGCGCAGCCGGCGGGCCACCTCGCGCAGCAGTTCGTCGCCGACGCTGTGGCCGAGCGAATCGTTGATCAGTTTGAAGCGGTCGAGGTCGAGGGCGAGAACGGCGAACGGCCCGAAGCCGGCGCGCGCATCCGTCAAGGCCGCGCCGAGGCGCTCGAGGAAGGCGGTGCGGTTCGGCAGCCCGGTCAGCGCATCGTGCAGTGCCTGGTGGCGCAGTTGCGCATTGATCTGGCGCAGCCGACCCGCGTGCGCCCGAGCCCGCGACGCCAGCTCCGTGGTGTACAGGTCGCTGATCAGCGTGCAGGCGAGGACGCTGCCGGCGGCCAGCGCGATCGTGGCGGCGCACCAGAAGC
The DNA here is from genome assembly GCA_021851405.1 of Pseudomonadota bacterium. Classification (GTDB taxonomy): domain Bacteria; phylum Pseudomonadota; class Gammaproteobacteria; order Steroidobacterales; family Steroidobacteraceae; genus 13-2-20CM-66-19. The sequence continues at coordinate 9,916 of JAJZDW010000028.1, read as the reverse complement.
TATTGAGGACCAGTCCACCGTGGCTGATGGCACCGGGGGCGAAGTGGGCGGCGGCCATGCCGAGGTAATGTGTACCGCTGATGCCCAGACCCATCAACACGGCCCCGCCGAGGCGCGCCAGTGGATGTGCGCTCTGCTCCCGCCGCAGCGGGAATGTCAGGCGCAGCGCGAGACCCGAGGCAAGAACACCGAAGACGATCGACGCGACGACGAGCACGGGCCGGTAGTGAATCGCCGGGGTGATGTCGATGGCGGCCATGCCGAGGTAGTGCATCGCGCCGATGCCACCGCCCATCACCAGAGCGCCGAAGCTGAGCCGGCGGGGATTCAGCTGCCCGGTGGCCGTGATGCGGATCGCGCCCCAGGAGGTCAGGATGGCCACCAGCAGCGACAGCAGCGTCACGGCGACGCTGTAGTGCAGCTGAATCGGCATCGCGATGGCGAGCATGCCGATGAAGTGCATCGACCAGATGCCGATGCCGAGCACGATGGCGCCGCCGAACGTCCAGAATCGGCGCAGCGGCCGCCCCTCATCCGCCACGCGCGCGGCGAGTCGAAACGCGGTATACGAGACGAAAACGGCGATCGCGATCGACAGCGCGACCAGCCAGCCGTCGAACGTGGGGTGCATGGCAACCGATTTCATGCGCGCATCCTAACGACGGCCTGCCGGTGCGACGTGACTCGCGTCGCAGCTGTGCGCAGGCAGCGTGGCGCTGCCGCGGCGTCCGCGTGGCGGCCTAACTCGTTCATTCACTGAAGATTTTTTGCGATTTGTCACAGATGGGGGCGGTCCGCATACGTACAAATCCCAGTCCCCGCTGCCTGCGTGGGCCTGTGCGCGCCGGTCTGACTAGGACATTTGCGGCCGCCGGCGCAAGACTTGTTGTGGGGCGGCCGATTGCGCATAGTGCGGCCTCCTTCGGCCGATTCCTCCCCACCGCTGATGCTGTCCATCGAATCCCGTATCGCCGCGGAGCTCGCGGTCCGTCCGCCGCAGGTCCTCGCGGCCGTAGCGCTGCTCGACGGCGGCGCCACCGTCCCGTTCGTCGCCCGCTACCGCAAGGAGGCCACCGGCGGCCTCGATGATGCCCAGCTGCGCACGCTGCAGGAGCGCCTGGTCTATCTGCGCGAACTCGAGGAGCGGCGCGCGGTGGTGCTGAAGAGCATCGAGGAGCAGGGGAAGCTGACGCCGGAGCTGCGCGCGAGCCTCGAGGCCGCCGAGACCAAGCAGCGCCTCGAGGATTTGTATCTGCCCTACAAGCCCAAACGGCGCACCAAGGCGCAGATCGCGCGCGAGGCGGGCCTCGATGGGCTCGCTGCGGCGCTGCTCGCGGATCCGCGGCTCGATCCGGAGCACGAAGCCGCACAGTATCTGCGCGAGCCGTTCAGCACCGAGCAGGGCGAGAACCCGGGCGTCCCGGACGCCAAGGCGGCGCTCGAAGGCGCCCGCCAGGTGTTGATGGAGCGATTCGCGGAGGATGCGGCGCTGGTCGGCGCGCTGCGCGAGCATCTGCGCGAGACGGGCTGGGTGGTCGCGAAAATCGAGCCGGGCAAGGAAGAGGCCGGCGCGAAGTTCCGCGACTACTTCGACTATCGCGAGCCGCTGAAGTCGATTCCGTCGCATCGGGCGCTCGCGCTGTTTCGCGGCCGCAAGGAGCAGGTGCTGCAGATCGTCCTGAAGCTGCCCGAGCAGCTCGAGACCGACGGTGCGCCAGCGCCGGCCGTCACCGAAGTGACTGCCTGCGAGCGCAAGATTGCCGCACGCTTCGCCATTGCCGATCAGGGTCGCCCGGCCGATGCGTGGCTCGCCCAGACCGTGCGTTGGTGCTGGCAGGTGAAGCTCGCCTGGCAGCTCGAGGGCGAGCTGTTCGCCGAGCTGCGCGAGAGTGCTGAAACCGAGGCGATTTCGGTCTTTGCACGTAACCTGCACGATCTGCTGCTCGCCGCGCCGGCAGGTCCGCGGGCGACCCTGGGGCTCGATCCGGGACTGCGCACGGGCGTGAAGGTGGCGGTGGCGGATCGCACGGGCAAGGTGCTCGATACCGCGACGGTTTACCCGCACGTGCCGCGCAATGATTGGGAGACCGCGCTGCAGGTGCTCGCGGCGCTGTGCCGCAAGCACTCGGTCGATCTGATCAGCATCGGCAACGGCACCGCGTCCCGCGAGACGGACCGCCTGGCCGCCGACCTGATCAAGCGTTTCCCGGACTTGAAGCTCACCAAGATCGTGGTATCGGAGGCAGGCGCCTCGGTGTACTCGGCATCCGAACTGGCCTCGCGGGAGCTGCCCGAGCTCGACGTCAGTCTGCGCGGCGCGGTGTCCATTGCGCGCCGCTTGCAGGATCCGCTCGCCGAGTTGGTGAAAATCGATCCGAAATCGATCGGCGTTGGTCAGTACCAGCACGACGTCAACCAGAGCAAGCTCGCCCGCTCGCTCGATGCGGTGGTCGAGGACTGCGTCAACGCCGTCGGTGTCGACGTGAACACCGCCTCCCCGGCGCTGCTGGCGCGCATCTCGGGCCTGTCGGCGGCGCTGGCCGAGTCCATCGTGCGCCACCGCAACGAGCACGGGGCGTTCGCCAGTCGCGACGCACTGCTCGCCGTGCCGCGCCTGGGCGCGAAGACGTTCGAGCAGGCTGCCGGATTCCTGCGCGTCAACGACGGCGCGAACCCGCTCGACCGCTCCGCGGTCCACCCGGAGGCCTATCCGCTCGTCGAGCGCATCCTCGAGGATCTCGACAAGCCGCTCGCTCAGGTGATGGGCGACGCCGGTGCCCTGAAGCAGCTCGATGCCCACCGGTATACCGATGAGCGCTTCGGTCTGCCGACGGTGCGTGACATCCTGCGCGAGCTCGAGAAGCCCGGCCGTGACCCGCGCCCGGAGTTCAAGACCGCGGTGTTCCACGAGGGCGTGGAGGATCTGAAGGATTTGCAGCCGGGGATGCTGCTCGAAGGCGTGGTGACCAACGTCACCAACTTCGGCGCGTTCGTCGACATCGGCGTGCATCAGGACGGTCTGGTGCACATCTCCATGATGTCGCACCGATTCGTGAAGGACCCGCGCGAGCTCGTCAAGGCGGGTGACGTGGTCAAGATCAAAGTACTCGAGGTAGACCTGCAGCGCCGGCGCGTCGCACTCACCATGAGGCTCGATGAGGCGCCGTCACGCGAGCGTACGGGCGGGGCGCCTCGCCAGAGTGCGGAAGCGGATCGAAACCGACGTCATCCGCGTCCCGCTCCGCGGGCCCAGAACTCCCGGGCCGCCGAGCCCGGCGGCAATGGAGTGATGGCCGAGGCGTTGGCGCGCGCGCTGAAGCGCTAGCGTCGAGCGCGCGCGCACCCCTGCTGCTCGCCGCGCAGCCCCTCATGCGCGGTTGGGGACTGGACGGGGAGCTTCCCTGTGGGGCGGGCGAGTCTAGGCCCTCTCGGGGAGCGCGAAGGCACTCGCGAAGCCACCGCCGGCCGACGGCGAGAGGCTCCCCCCTCGGCTCACCCGGTGTGCTCGCTCCAGGTGTCGTACTGGGCCCGGTAGTCGGCGATCACCCGCGGCAATTGGTCGAGGCGGGTGATGAAACGCACGCCGGGGAGGCGGCGGCGCAACCGCGCCCAGAGCGCGCCGCCGGCCCAGATTTCGATCTGCTCCGGCAGCCGGGCGCGCAGGTCCTTGAGCATCTGGAGCGCGACCTTTTGCCGCAGAGCTTCGCTGAAGGACAGACCCACTACCTCGACGCCCTGCCGCTGCGCCGCCTCGCTGATTTCCCAGGCGGGCGTCTGCACGCCCAGAGAGACGCAGCGGATGCCTTCGACCGCCAGGCAGGCCTGGGCCATCAGCAGCCCCAACTGGTGCTCTTCTCCCGGTAGCGTCGTCAGCATCACGCCGGGGTGGCGCGCGCCCGGATAGGTGGCCCCTATGCCCTGGCGCAGCTGGTGCTGCATCTGCTCGGTGTAGAGGTGTTCCTGGCTGATCGAGAGCTGACCGAGCGACCAGGCTTCCCCGACCCGCAGATTCATCCGAGCGGCGAAATCGATGACGAAGCGCTGCAGTCCAAGCCGCTGCAGCGCGACGGACAGATGCGAGCGCAGGCCGGCCTCGTCGTAGGCTGCCAGGAGCCGCAGCGTCGTGTCGAGCAGCTCACCATCCTCGGGCGCGCGGGCGGACCCGCCACTGTCGCTCGATGCCCGAGCGATCAGCGCCTCGAGCGGTGCTGCGACCAGCTGGCTCGGGCGCAGCCCGCGATCGAGCAGCCGGCTGATCAGCCGCAGCTTGTGCACCTGCTCCTGCGGGTAGAGGCGCTCGCCGTGCGCGTCGCGCAGCGGCAGCGGGAACCCATAGCGTCGCTCCCAGATCCGCAGCGTGTCCTTGGACAGCCCGGTCTCGCGCTCCACGGCGCTGATCGAGGCATCGGGCAACTGAGGTGTGGGCACGTTTGTCCTGGACAAAAATTGACAGATCTCAGTTCAGAGCCTATTGTCCGCCCGTGCCTGAGTTTTGTCTAGGACAAAATGGTCTACGAGGACGCCCCATGAATGCTGCTGCCCGTCCTGTACTCGCCGATGTTCAAGCCAGTCCCGATAGCCGCAACCTGCGCATCAACCGAGTGGGTGTGAAGGGCCTGCGAACCCTGCTGCGGGTGCGTCAGGCCGACGGCGGCGAGCAGCCCACGGTGGCCCGGCTGGACATGTCCGTGGGGCTCCCGGGCGAGGTGAAGGGGACGCACATGTCCCGCTTCGTCGAGATCATCGAGGCCAACCCGACGGCGCTCGATCTGCCGGCGCTGCTGGCGCTGCTGCAACGGATGCTCGCGCGGCTCGGTGCCGACCGCGGCGAGATCGCCGTGGCCTGCACGTATTTCATTCGCAAATCCGCGCCCGTCTCAGGCGTCGAGAGCCTGCTCGACCATGAAATCCTGATGCGCGCGGCGCACGACCCGCACGGCGGAACGCGCGCGACATTGCAGGTGTGCGTCCCGGTGACGAGTCTGTGTCCCTGCTCAAAGGAGATCTCCGACTACGGCGCGCACAATCAGCGCTCACACGTGACCATCGAGGCACAGCTGAATGCGCCGATGAACATCGAGGAACTCATCCGCATCGCCGAGGAGGAAGCCTCCTGCGAGGTGTTCGGTCTGCTGAAGCGGCCTGATGAGAAGTTCGTCACCGAGCGCGCTTACGAGAATCCAAAGTTTGCCGAGGACCTCGTGCGCGACATCGCGGTGCGTCTGAACGGCGAGGAGCGGATCACTCGCTACCGCGTGACGGCCGAGAACTTCGAGTCGATCCACAACCACTCCGCGTTCGCCGAAATCGAGCGCGAGGCACACCTCACGGCCGCCGATCGCCCGCATCTCGCCTGAGCATCGCGGCGTTCACCGGAGCGCCGGCCTCCCGCGGCAGCGCTGGCGCGCCGCCGAACGGCGGCGTAAGGTAGGCGCACATGAGTGAGGGGGCATCGACAACGTGCGCGCGGGTCCGCGCGGCGCTCGGTCGCGGTGTGCAGCGCGGCTGCGCTGCCCACTCTGAGCGCAGGACTCGCACCGTGGCGCTCGGCTGCGGCCCTCGACGGCGTTCCCCGCGGGGACGCGCGCGTGATCTGCACGACTGAGCGGAGTGCAAGCGCCGATGCGTTGGACGACGGAACGCAAGACGCAGCTGGCCTTCGCTTGTGCGTTGGCCTGCGTGGTGCTGATCGGAGTCGTCTCGATGCTCAGCCTGCAGCGCCTGCGGCGCGATGCGGCCTGGGTCACGCACACCGTCACGGTGCTCGCGAATCTGCGCACGCTGCAGGATGGCCTCGAGACGGCCGAGTCCGACGAGCGGGACTTCCTGATCACCCAGAGTACGGCTGACCTGCGCGGTTACCGCCACGCCGCGCGCGCCATCGAGGACGGCTACGGTCGGCTGCAGCGCCAGACCACCGATAACCTGCGCGAACAGCATCGCCTGGTGCGGCTCGCGCCGCTGCTCGCGGCCCGCATCGCCGGGTTGAGTGCGCTCATCACGCTGCGGCGCGAACAGGGCTTTCGGGCCGCACAGCGCCAGCAGGTGCTGGCCCGAGCGCATCGCACGGCCACCCAGCAGATCGACCAGATCATCGGCCGGATGCGCACGACCGAGCGAACCCTGCTCTCCGGTCGCGAAGCGGCCGCCGCTCAGCGAGCACATCTGACCGAACAGACCGTTGCGGGCGGCGGCGCACTGGCGTTCATCATTACCGCGCTGGCGCTCTGGGCGCTGCGGCGGGACTTTGCCGGGCGCCGCCGCGCCGAAACCGCAGTGCGCCAGTTGAATGCAGACCTCGAAAATCGCGTCATCCAGCGCACCGACGAACTGGCTCGTGCCAACGCCTCGCTGCGCGCCAGTGAGCGGCGGTTGCGTGCGTTCGTCAGTACGACCTCGGATGTCGTGTACCAGATCGCACCGGATTGGAGCGAGCTGCGTGCACAGCGCCCGGACGGTGGCGGTGCAGCGGCGTCGGTGGCGACCACCGACTGGCTCGAGCGGTTCGTGCACGCCGAGGACCGCGAGCGGGTGCGCGTTGCGGTGGCCGAAGCGCTGCGCACGGGCGGGCTGCTGGAGCTCGAGCACCGTGTCCGGCGCAGCGACGGCAGCGTCGGTTGGGTGGTCTCCCGTGCCGTGTCGCTGAAGGACGACGCGGATCGAGTCATCGAGTGGTTCGGCGCCGCCAGCGACGTGACCGAGCGCAAGGAGGCGCGCCTGAAGCTCGAAGCACAGCTCGCGCGGCTCAGCCTGCTCGGCAGCATCACGCGCGCCATGGGTGAACGCCAGGACGTGCACAGCATCTTCGAGGTCGTCATCGCTACTCTGGAGGCGCACCTCGCCCTCGATTTCTGTTCGATCAACCGGTACGACGGTGCCGCGCACCGCCTGATCGTTGCCCGTGTCGGCACGCAGAGTGCAGCGCTTGCGCTCCAATTGGCGCTCGGGGAGACCACTAGCATCGACATCGGTCAGAACGGTCTGTCGCGGTGCGTGCACGGCGAGCTGGTATATGAGCCGGATCTGGCGATGCTCGGTGCGGTGTTCCCGCGCCGCTTGGCCGCCGCCGGCCTCGGATCGCTGGTGGCCGCGCCGCTGCGCTTTGAGAGCCAGGTATTTGGCGTGCTGCTCGCGGCGCGGCGTGCGCCGGGCAGCTTCTCGAGCGGAGAGTGCGAGTTTCTGCGTCAGCTTGCCGAGCACGTCGCGCTGGCCGCCCAACAGGCGCAACTGCACGAGGCGCTGCAGCGCGCGTACGACGATCTGCGCCAGACCCAGCAGGCGGTGCTGCAGCAGGAGCGGCTGCTCGCCCTGGGCACGATGGCAAGTGGTATCGCGCACGACATCAACAACGCGATCTCGCCCATCATGTTGTATACGGACATGCTGCTCGAGGACGGCGAGGTGCCGCCCCGGGTCCACAAGTCGCTGCAGGTGATCCAGCGTGCGATCGAGCAAGTGGCGCACACGGTGGCGCGCATGCGCGAATTCTATCGAGCGCGCGAACCGCAGCAGCGGCTCGCGCCGGTCGATCTGAATCAGCTGATCGAGGACGTGATCGATCTGACCCGTGCGCGCTGGAGCGATATGCCGCAGCAGCGCGGCGTGGTGATCGAGCTGCAGACCGAGTTGCAGTCGCAGCTGCCGCCCGTGCCGGGCGTCGCCAGCGAGCTGCGCGATGCGCTCACCAATCTGGTGTTCAACGCCGTCGATGCCATGCCGCAGGGCGGGCGCCTGTCGTTGCGGACGCGCCTGCTCGTGCCGGCCGCGGCGGATGGCGGGGCGCGCGGGTGCGTGCAGCTGGCGGTGGCCGACTCCGGGGTCGGCATGGACGAGGAGACGCGCAGCCGCTGCCTCGAGCCTTTCTACACCACCAAGGGTGAGCGCGGCACGGGTCTCGGGCTGCCCATGGTCTACGGCACCGTGCAGCGGCACGGCGGGGAGATCGAGGTCGCGAGCACTGCGGGTGAAGGTACCTGCGTGACGCTGAGCTTCCCGGTGATGCGCGACGATGCCGGCAGCGTGACCGGGGTCCGCCCCGTCGAGGTGGTGCCGCCCCGGCGCATCTTGCTCGTCGATGACGATCCGATCGTAATCCAGTCGACGCGCGAGACGCTCAGTGCCGACGGCCATGTCGTCAGCGCCGCCGACGGCGGACAGGCGGGGATCGAAGCGTTTCGCCGCGCACTGAGTGCAGGTGAACCGTATGAGGTGGTGATTACGGACCTCGGCATGCCGCAGGTCGACGGCGGTCAGGTCGCCGCAGCCGTCAAGAGCGCTCGCCCGCAGACGCTCGTTGTGCTGTTGACCGGCTGGGGGCGCCGGCTCGTGGAGGAGGGGGAGATTCCCCCGTACGTCGATCGGGTGCTCACCAAGCCGCCACGGCTGCACGAGCTGCGTGCGGCATTGGTGCCGCCGGGGGATGCGCCGGCGGCCTGAACGACTACAGGCTCAGGGCCGGCCGCCCGAACAGATAGCCCTGCAGCAGATCGACTCCGAGCCGCCGCGCGGTGCCCGCTTCGGCCTCGGTCTCGATGCCCTCAAGCACCACGCGGCTGCCGGTGGCCTGGGCGAAGCGGGTGAGCAACTCGACCAGCCGCTGCTTGCGCTCCTCGCGGTCGATGTTGCGCACGATGCTCATGTCGACTTTCAGGAAGTCCGGCTGCAGCTCCGCCAGTACCGCGAGCGAGTTGTATCCGGAGCCCAGGTCGTCGATCGCGATGCGAAAGCCGGCCTGCGAGAGCCAGAGGATGGCGGCCCGCCAGTCGGTTTCCTCCAGCAAGTTGCTGCGCTCGGTGATCTCAATGACCAACCGATCTGCGGCCGTACGCAGCGGCTCGAAGCGTCGCTGCACGGCGGGCAGGTCTGCCAGCTCACGCGGGTGGGCGTTGATGAACAACAGCAGTCCGGTCGGCAGCTTCAGCAGCCAGTCTGCGGCGGCCTGCGCGATCCAGTCGGCGAGCGGACCGAGCATGTCGTGCTGCTCGGCCGCCCCAAGTACCCGCAGCGGGGTGTTGAGCGTCGGGTGGCGGCTGCGCAGCAGCGCCTCGTAGCCCTGCAGCTCGCCGGTCCCGGCCTCGATGAGCGGCTGCACGGCGAGCTGCAGCATGCCGCCGCCGAGGCAGGCGTCGAGTTCGCGGCGCTGCTGATCCACGCCATCCTGCTGGGCGCGTCCGTAGATCTGCTCAAGCCGGCCGCGTTCGGCGAGCGCCTCCTCGAGCACGCTGAATAGCGCATCGAGATGAAACGGCTTGGCGATCAGCCGGGAAACTTCGCCGCGGTTCACCGCGCCCATCACCACCGGCAGGTCCAGTGCGCCGGACATCAGCACGCGTACGCAGCGTGGCTGGACGGCGCGCAACCGGCGTAGGATCTCGAGTCCATCGGGCGGCGGCAGCTGGTAATCGACGATCGCGGCGTCGTATTGCTGCGCAGCCATGCACCGCAGCGCCTCGGCGCCGTCACCGGCCTCCTCGACGTCGCAGCCCCTGCGCTCCATGGCGTCCCGCAGGACCGAGCGCAGATTGTTGTCGTCTTCGACGACCAGAACGCGCATCGTGCTCTCCTAGTCCGTCGCCAAAATGTATAGGCGCACGCCCAACGGGGCGTCAAATCCGTGCGCTGGCAGCCGTGACCGCGGTCGCGCTTTTTCCCTCTGCCGCTGCGCGCTCAGCCCTGGCGGCCACCCAAAATCCCCCACCTGTGGCCGCTTGAAAATCCCCCACCCCTGAGGTGAAGGGGCGCCGGTTGGCGCCGAGGGTCTGCAGGCGGCGAGACGTTACGCTGCCCCCCTTTTGAACGGGGGCGGGGAGTTGAACGTCTTGAAGCAGCATCTGCGAATTACGGTGGAAACGCTGCTGCGCCAGGGGCGCGGGCAGCGGGAGATCGAGCGGCTCACCGGGGTGGACCGCAAGACGAT
>JAJZDW010000070.1 GCA_021851405.1 Pseudomonadota bacterium | reverse complement strand
GATGCCCGGGCTCGGAGTCGACGGATCGGGGTTCATCGAAGAATCCAGTACTGCTGCCATGAGTGATACTACCTTGGAGTGTAAATTCCAGAAGGCAGGTGTTCCACGTCACATTGGCACACAGGGGTGACAGTCTCGAACTCCATGATGTCGCTCACTCACCCCGCGGGTCGTTCGGGCCACTGCGGCGGAACCGTCATTATCCGCAGCGATTTTGTACGGCCTTTGTACAGGTTGCCCTGAAATACTCTGGATACGGGATGAAATGGATTGAAGGCGAATGCGCTTTTTGAATAAAAAGCATAGGACTTCAGTCGGCATCGGAGTCGTTCATCTGGTTTCAGGCGGAGTTTCTATGGCAGGCAAGAGGTCGGCGGTTCGATCCCGTCTGGCTCCCCCACCCCCTCGCTTGTCATGGCTCGGCTCAGGGTGAGCCGAGCAACCTCATCGAGGTTGTCATAAAATCAATCACTTACGTGAGCGTGGGAAGGTTGTGTCCACTTTGGGTAGCATGTGGATATGCGCAGCGAGAGAAACTCGACCCCCAGGCTTTTCACTCCGGAGGAGATTGGCTCCGCTGTGCGTCAACCCAGCGCAGTCAGCGACTGGCTCCATGAGCGGCGTCGAGAAGAGACCCGTCGTATGAGTCCTGCTGAGCGTGCGGAGGAGTTTCGCGCTCACCAGCGTATGCTCGCGAGGTTCCTTGAAGCCGGGACGCAGTTCCGGGCGCAGCGCGCCAAGAAATGAGAACCACTGGCAAGCGGCAATCCGACCTGCTGCTGCTCGATGCTGTTGATATTTTCAACGCAGACGGCATCCCATACGCGGTGGTCGGCGGTTTCGCCGCTGCCGTCCATGGTGTGGATCGCGGTACGAAAGATATGGATGTGATCCTGCAGATCGCGCTGCCCGAGCTGCCTCTACTGGCATCCCGGCTCAAAGAAGCCGGATTTGCCACCACGCTGAGGCGGGGAGGTTTCGATGATCCGATTGCTGCGGTCATTGAATTGAAGGACGTCCATCAGAACTGCGTCGAGATTCTGGTGGGCATCAAGGGGCTTCCGGACGATGCGTTCTCACGCGCGATCGAGATCGCTTATTGCGGCTCAACACTTCGGGTCGTCGGATACGAGGACTTTCTCGCGATGAAGCTTTCCGCGGGTGGCCCAAAGGATCTTCTGGATGTTGACGAGGCTCTGAAGGTCAACCCGAACTTCGATGTAGAACTGCTGCGTAGACTCATCCAGGGATATGGCAAGGAGGCCACACGCAGATTCGAGCAGGGGGTCGCACGGCTCCAACGTTTGGAGACTTGCTCGGATGGACCCTCTGGATATTCATGTTAAATACGCATATCGATCGGTCGATTTACCGTCAATTCTCGTATGCATCGTGAGGCCGCTGGTGCGAGCAGCCGATTGCTTGGGATTTTTCCAGTCCCTGAGCAGCGCGGGCCGCGCGATAGCCGGCACGATCCGCAAGAAATCACCGATGAGTGCGAGGGTGGCGTCCCCGAAGATCGGAGCCTCGGGCTCCTGATGGCGACGATGGCGCGCAGATGGGGGGCGCGAGTGACAGTCTCGAACTCCATGATGCCGCTCACTCATTCCGCGGGCCGTTCGGCGATTCGCGGAGGCTCTCAGACGAGTCCGAGGTCGCGGGCATGGGCGCCCGGGAACACCGTCGCGACTTGGCGAGCATTCAGACCCCAAAATTGCCTGAACAGCCCGCCGAGCACGTCGCGATAATCGCTGAGCACCGGATAGTCGCGGTTTTGATCCAGAGTCGCAGCCGAGAGTGCCACCTGCTCACCGGCGATGCGACCGCCTCGCACCGAGCCGCCGAGAACCCAGTAGACCGTGCCGTGACCGTGGTCGGTGCCGCGATTTCCGTTTTCACGGAAGGTGCGGCCGAATTCACTGATGACGACCACCGTCAGGTTCCGCCATGACGGACCGGCGGCGCGCGCGAGCGCCGCCAGTCCGTCACCCAGCGCCGAGAGCTTGGTCGCGAGTTGACCGTGCGCGCCACTGGTCGTGGCCTCATAGACATGCGTGTCCCAGCCGCCCACGTCAATGAATCCGATGTCGAAGCTGTCACGCATGAGTGCACCGACGCGGGCGGCCACTCCCACGAACCCACCGGGATCGATTGCGCCGCGGCTCGCCGCGCGCATCTCGGCAGCCCAACCGGCCATCGCCATGTCCCGACGAACTTCACCTTGGACGGCGAAACCTTCCGCCACCGTATCGGCCTGCGCGGTACCCATCCACATCTGCTGAAGTCGCGCCTTCTGCTGCGGTGCGATCGCGTTGCGTGCGGAATGGCCGAGGGAAATATTGGGGATGCGCTGCGGTCCGCGCAGTGACAACGGCACCTCGGCGGTAAATGCAATCGGGCGGGCGCGCCCCTCGAGCTGCTGCACGAGACGGTTCAGGAAGCCGTCGTTGAATTCACGCGTGCGCGGTCCCAGCCCGAGTTCAATGTGATCCTGGGTCTCGAAGTGACTGCGCGTCAGGTCGCGAGTGCCGACGAACGGCACGAATGCCAGTTGCTTGCGCTCCCACAGCGGCAGCATGCTCGAGCGCAGCGCCGGATGCAGTGCCCATTGGTCATCGAGGATGATCGCCCCGTCGGATCCGCTGCCCGGTCTGGGCACGGCGATATGCGGGCGCGCTTCGTAGTAGAAGTCGCTCCCGTACGGCACCAACATGTTGGTCGCGTCATAGGCGCCACGCAGAAACACCAGGACGAACTTCGGCCGGTTCGCCTGCGTGGCGGCCCAGGCCCTTGCGCTCGGCAAAAGACAGGTTGCCGCCGCAGATTGCAGAAATTGCCGACGATGCATCACTGCGTTCTCCCGGGTGGTGAATGCGTGGGTCTCATTCGGTCATGAACTCTGGGGAGGAGAGCCACAGTGCGTTCCAGCGCACGCGACGATGGGTCTGTGCGAGCGCGGTGCGAGTGGCGCGACTCAGCGCCGCTGCGCTCGATTCAAAGACGGCACCGTGCTCGAGATCGGGGGGTGGTGTGCGCCGCACTCGCGCAGCGGTGACGCCCCCACCGCTCATCCATGCAGATCGCCAATACAGTGCCGGGGCCCCTGCGGCCAGTTGCTGCGCTACGGCAAAGCGGACCGTGAGTTGGCCCGGGCTGCTCCAGGCGGCGGCATCGAGTGGATAGCCATCGGGCGTCTGGCGGCCGTAGAGTGGCTCGCCCAGGCGGTAGAGCACGCCGATGAGCGGCTGGGGATTGGTGATGATCCGCCCGCCATTACTCGCGCGCACGGCCGAGACCAGATAGCGCATCGGGTCCTTGAATTGCGGTCGCGTCAGGCTCGCTGCGAATTGAGGGCTCGTCAGCAGCGTGCGCATGACCGCGCGGATGTCCCCGCCGGTGCGCTGCCAGGTGTGCACCATGGCGGCGAGCAGAGCGGGGGAGGCGTGGCCTGCACCGAAGTACTGCGCGAGCTCTGCGCTGATGTGCCGTGCTGTGTCCGGATCATTGGCGAGCAGGGTGATGACCTGCTCGATCTCCCCGATACCTCGATCTGAGAACGTGTGGCCCATGACACGTTCGGGCGCGGGATCGTGCCGCATCGGGTTGAACACCACGAGTCCACGCTTCCAGACCCACTCCCGCAGCGCCGGCCGCACCCGGACCGGCCGGTCGAGCAGGTCGACTTCGAATCCGGTGAGCACGTGCGCGAGGTCGGTCACGTCACTCTGCGAGTAATCCGCGCCGAGACCGACGGTATGCAGCTCCATGACCTCGCGCGCATAGTTTTCGTTGATGTGGCCGCGGTGATTCTCGGCATTGTTGAGGTACAGCAGCATCTGCGGGGAGAACATCGTCGCTTGCAGCAGGCTGCGGAAATGTCCGAGTGCGTGCGGCGCGATCACTCGGCGCACGTAATCATCCATCATCGGGCCGAGGTTTCCGCCGGCGAATACGTTGAAATGGTTCGTCCAGAACCAGATGAGACGCTCTCGGAGTTGATCACGCGCGTAGATCGCCTGCAGCAGCTGATCCGCCATGGCTTGGCGCGTCAGCGCGTTCATGTGCTGGTGCAGTGCCTTCAGCGTGCTTTCGGTTGCCGCTGCCCCGCTCCCGCGGCGATGACGCTGCAGATGGCGCAGCTCGGCGACGAGCGGAGGCACCCAGGTCTCGAGGGGCGCGCGGGCCGGCAGTGTGCCGAGGGTTCGAGCCATCGCCGGGGGCAGCCCGGAGGGCGCGTGCGGATCCAACTGTGTCTCGAGGAAGCGCGTCGCACCGAGACGGCGCAACTGACGCAGTTGCGCAGCGTTCGCACCCCACCCGATTCGATCCAGAAACGCCGTGGGATGGGCACGGGCCGCGGCATCCAGAGCCGCGGCACGTGGCATCGGAACCGGACTGGCGCGGAGGGGCGACGGGCGCTGAGCGGCGGCGACGCAACCGCCGAGCAGCGCCAGGGACGCCAGTGCGCCGGCGCGCATGAGCGAGCCGCAGGCGTGGTGGTCGCGAACCGCCGCCCGCGCCCGACGGGGGTCCGGTGTGGCGAGGCGGTCCCGTCGGGGCCGCGCGAGGGCCTCGGCAGGCCATGGTTCCGGGGTCCTGGGAGGCGGCTGAGCGGTCGCGACTCTGTCGGCGGAGTCCCGCGCTGCGTCGGGCGTCTTCATGCTCCCCATAGCGCGGCAGCTCGTACCGGGTTGACGGGACGGCGGCCGATGCGCCCGGGCCGGGACGTCGGGCCGGCGATCCGAGTGCGCGCGATCACACTCGAAGCGCCCGCGACGCCTTCAGCGGCCCGGCGCCGCAGGCATTCCGGTCACGTCAGGCGAGGTCAGTCGTCCAGGAGATCCAAATCGCGCACCGCGCCCCGGTCGGCGCTGGTTACCAGCTTGGCGTACGCCTTCAGCGCCGCGCTGACCTTGCGCGCACGAGGCTGTTGGGGCTTCCAGCCCCGCGCGCTCTGGGCTGCTCGTCGCTGCGCGAGCACCTCATCGCTCACCTCGACGTGCACCGTGCGGGCCGGGATGTCGATGACGATGGTATCCCCGCTGTGCACCAGGCCGATGGTGCCGCCCTCGGCGGCTTCGGGGGAGACGTGGCCGATGGACAACCCGGCGGTGCCACCGGAGAAGCGCCCGTCGGTGATCAGCGCGCAGGCCTTACCCAAGCCCCTGGACTTGAGATAACTCGTGGGGTAGAGCATCTCCTGCATCCCGGGGCCGCCCCGAGGTCCTTCGTAGCGGATCAGTACGACATCCCCGGCCTTCACGCGACCGCTGAGGATGCGCTCGACCGCCTCTTCCTGGCTTTCGACCACGACCGCGGGCCCCCGAAAGCGCAGGATGCTCGCATCCACCCCCGCGGTCTTCACGATGCAGCCGCGTTCGGCGAGATTGCCGTAGAGCACCGCGAGACCTCCGTCCTGGCTGTAGGCCGCCTCGCGGCTGCGGATGCAGCCGGCGGAACGATCGGTGTCGAGCTCGTCGTAGCGGCGGCTTTGCGAGAACGCTACCTGGGTGCGCACGCCGCCGGGGGCGGCCCGGAAGAGCTCATGCACGTCCGGCGCAGCCGAGCGGGCGATGTCCCAGCGTTCGAGCGCCGTGGCGAGCGACTCGGCGTGCACCATGGGTACGGACGTATCGAGCAGTTCGGCGCGCGCGAGCTCCCCGAGGATGGCCATGACGCCGCCGGCGCGGTGCACGTCCTCCAGGTGAAAGTGACTCGAGGGCGCCACCTTGCACAGATTGGGTACCCGGCGCGAGAGCCGGTCGATGTCGCGGATGCGAAAGTCGACCTCGGCCTCCTCGGCGGCCGCGAGCAGATGCAGCACGGTATTGGTCGAGCCGCCCATGGCGATGTCGAGCGACATCGCATTCTCGAACGCCGCCTTGCAGGCGATGTTGCGCGGCAGGGCGCGGCTGTCGTCCTGCTCGTAGTAGCGCCGGGTCAGCTCGACGATCACACGGCCCGCGGTGCGAAACAGCTGTTCGCGGTCGGCGTGCGTGGCCACCAGCGTGCCGTTGCCGGGCAGGGACAACCCGAGCGCCTCGGTGAGGCAGTTCATCGAGTTGGCCGTGAACATCCCCGAGCATGACCCGCAGGTCGGGCACGCCGAGCGCTCGATGGTCTGCACATCGGCGTCGGAGACCCGCTCATCGGCGGCCGCGACGATGGCATCGATCAGATCGAGCGAGGCGGACTTGCCGGCGAGCTGCGCCTTACCGGCTTCCATCGGCCCGCCGGAGACGAATACCGTCGGGATGTTCAGCCGCAGCGCCGCCATGAGCATGCCCGGGGTGATCTTGTCGCAGTTCGAGATGCACACCAGCGCATCGGCGGTGTGCGCGTTGCACATGTACTCGACACTGTCGGCAATGATGTCGCGCGAGGGCAGGCTGTAGAGCATGCCGTCATGTCCCATGGCGATGCCATCGTCCACCGCGATGGTGTTGAATTCCTTGCCGAC
>JAJZDW010000069.1 GCA_021851405.1 Pseudomonadota bacterium | reverse complement strand
GCCTGGGTGAGCGACATCACCTACGTGGCCACTCGCGAAGGCTGGCTGTACTTGGCGGTGATCATCGCCCTGCAGACCCGTCAGGTACTCGGCTACAGCCTCTCGGACCGGATGCCCGATGAGCTGGTGCTCAACGCACTACGCAATGCCTGCCAGCTCGCGGCACCGGCTCCGGGAACATTGTTCCACTCCGATCGCGGCAGTCAGTACGCTAGTGATGACTTCCGTGACGCCATCGGCGCGCTCGGCATGGTCGCCAGCATGAGTCGCAAGGGAAATTGTTGGGATAATGCAGTCTCAGAGAGCTTCTTCGCAACACTGAAGAGCGAGGAAGCGACCGAGCCCTATGCAACCAAACAGGACGCCTACCGCGCGATTGCACAGTACATCCACGGATTTTACAACCCGGTTCGTCTGCACTCATCACTCGGATACTTGTCGCCGAACGAGTATGCGAGCAGAATGCAACACGTCGATCAAACCCCGTCTAAGAGGTCCGCCGCGTAGGGACCACTTCACCTACTCTGGTGCTCGAGTCCGGACTGGGTTACGGGGGCCTGGGGTGGGCTGGCGTACAGCCGATGCTCGCACGAACCACCCGGGTGTGCTCGTATGACCGTGCGGGCTACGGCTGGAGTGTGCCTCAGCCGACGCCAAACGATGCGGACCACATAGCCAGCAGGCTCCATGCCCTCCTTGCTGCCGCGCACATCAGCGGACCTATTGTACTCATGGGGCAATCGCTCGGCGGGATCTACATCCGCGATTTTGCAGCGCGCTATCCAACCATGATATCCGGGTTAGTCTTCGTGGACAGCTCGGTCCCTTTCATGGATAGGCACGGCGTACCATTACCCACCGCGCCACAATGGCTGTTGCAAACGGCGCTTAGCACTGGGATCGCGTATTGGGCGCTCCGCCTCGAATATCCTCGAGCGCCGGCAGTCGCGATCGAGGACACCTGCTTCACGAATTTGAACACGGCGGCCGCGGAACTCGCGAACTTCGATCGCAGCAGCGCGGAGGTGGAACGTACCCGCTCCTTCGGCTCCCTGCCGATCCTGATTCTATCTCACGATCCGGCATTGGACCTGCACGACAGGCCCGAACTGAGGCGCATCATGCTGAAGGCCGACGCTATGCAACCGGAGCTGCTCAAGCTGTCGACGCGCAGCCGGAGAATCATCGTAAGAGGCAGCGGTCATGCCATCCAATTCTTTCGTCCAAGGCTACTCGCCCAACAGGTTGCTCTGTTCATTCATCAGATTCGCGACAGCGCTCCGCCGTCCGCGCATGTGCCACGCTCGTAAACGTGGCACCGCGCGGGCCTGAGCGAGGTCAGCGGACGTCTCGGCTTGCGCATCCTGTCGCTTGCGCGAGGGTTCCCCGCGGCGCTCGAGTGCGGTGGCGGTAGGGCCCATAGGCCGCGTCGGCTCGCGGTCGATGCTCTGTGCCTTGAGCGTGCGAGCATCGACGCGGGCTTCGTGCCCGACGTACTGCGGAGCCGCAGTGCATGTCGCCGCCCACCACTCGCGGATCGCCGCCAGGGCGGCTTTTCGGCCACGCCCGGCCCGCTCCTGCTCACATTTTGCCCCCAAGGACGATCGCGCCGGACTCGAGCCGTCGCACCGTGCGGGTCGTCATCAAGACGTGCGCGTGGTGATTGCGCTCATCACCATCCTTGCTGGGCGCATGGATGCATCCCTCCACCGCACAGCCGGTCTCTGTGGGCAGCGTGCGGGCGAAGCCGACGGCGAGGGCGAGGGCGAGGGCGTGACGCTGCTCCGCGGCGATCTCTGCGGGGAGGGCGATCACACTCTCCCGTGCCATGCACGCATCCCATCCCACCGCCGGGCCGAAACCCGCTCGTCCAGCCCTGCGCCGCGATCAGATTCAGCGGGTGGATCGGGACCGATAGGGCTCATCGGACCATGGATTCACCGCGAAAATCGGCCTGTCCTCTCAGCGGGGACGGCGCGAAGCTGCGCGACCTCTGATCACCGGATGCGCGACGTGGTTGAAGGGGCCGTGACACGAAGCCTCGTATGCCGGCATTCCGCTACCGTTGCGCGCGGAGTCGGCGCATCCGAGGGATTCCTGTGGAACCGGCTCTTGTCTCGCTCTGGGCCTTCGAAACTGCGAAGTCCGAGCGATCCCAATTTTCGTGCGGTGCCCTATTTACTTTGATCGGCGCGGGCGGTACCTTCCGCGCCGACTTGACTTGATATCACGAGGCTTTCCCCAGTTGGACAGTAGCTGTACGAGTGGTGACAGGGGTCGCGCGCGACGCGACGCGCTGCGCTCGGCAAGGCTGGCCCACGGGGACCTAGACCGCGGCAGTCCGCTGAAGAGCTGATTGCCGTGCGCCGAGGTCCCTCGGCGCAGACTTCCCAGTCACCCTCCGACTCTCTCAATGAGGCAACGTGCTCCGGTGGGCGGAGCGCGCGTATTGCTCGGCCGTCTCCATTCATCATGAGCGGAGCGGCGGGCTGTGCTCCCGTTCGTGGAACGGGTTTTTGCTCGAGCAAACCCAGTGCTCGACGGTGGTGGATCATGATCGCAACGCGCATCTTTGGATTTCCGGCTCATGATGGTGAGCTGCGGGCCGTCAGCAAGGCGTCAGTCGCGCCACGGGTCCGCTGCGGCCCGCATGCCGTCGCCGGGCAATGGCACCGCAATCGGGTTTCCGGCTGCATTGAGCTGTGCTGGCATGCCGCCTCGGCGTGCCGCGCCTTAGCAGACGCCACGGAGCCTCCCAGGCTGCGCCACCGCGCGAGCCAAACGTGCAATGCCGTGACGCGGGGCCTTTCCAGGGCGGTGAGCCGTCGCACGATGCGCGGAGCATGCGCATGAATGGTGAGGTCGGACTTCGGGAATTTCGCCCGTGTGCGGACTGTCCCCCGATTCCGGAGGGGCTGCGGCACCGCTTGCGCGACCGGCTGCACCTGGCCGAACTGCACCGCGACGCGACGAACTGGCGCGGTCGCCTCGTGCTCGCGCTCGCCCTGCTCGGGCCCGGGGTGCTGGTGATGCTGGGCGACAACGACGCCGGCGGCGTCATCACCTACATGCAGACCGGCGCCGCCTACGGGCTCGGGCTGTTTCTGCCTCTGATGATCCTGCTCGGGGTCGTGGCCTATGTGGTGCAGGAGATGACCGTGCGCCTGGGGGCGGTCACACGCCGCGGTCACGCCGAGCTGATCTGGAAGCGGTACGGTCCCTTCTGGGGATGGTTTTCGCTCATCGATCTGATCGTGGCCAATGTGCTCACCCTGATGACGGAGTTCATCGGGATCCGCTTAGGGGGTGAAGCGCTCGGCTTGTCGGCATGGCTGACGGTGCCGGCGTCGCTGGTCTTCGTCACCGTCGTGCTGGTGTTCCTGCGCTACTGGACCTGGGAGCGCATTTCCCTCTTCGTCGCAGCGTTCAATTTGGTCTTCGTCCCGCTGGCGCTGCTCGCACATCCGCATTGGCATGCCGTGGCGCTCGCCTTCGCGGGCCACGGATGGATGGTCCCCGGAGGGTTCCTTTCGGTCACCTTTCTCGTGCTGATCTCGGCCAATATCGGCACCACGATCGCGCCCTGGCAGCTGTTCTTCCAACAGTCCTGCGTGGTGGACAAGGGGTTGCTCGTCCAGGACATCCGCGCCGGGCGACGCGATCTGCTGCTCGGTGTCATCGGCATGGTGCTCGTGGCCATGGCGTTGATCGTGCTCGCGGCGCAAACCCTCAAAGGCGCTCCGAACGCGCAGCAGCTTGATGCTGGCGCGATCTTGGGGGCGATCCGTGCCAAGCTCGGGCAGGACATGATGGCCCTCTTCGCCCTTGGCCTGATGGAGGCTGGGCTGATCGCTGCCATCGTCATCACCGCGAGCAGCGCTTGGGCAGTGGGCGAGGCCTTCGAAATCGACCGCTCGCTGAATGCGGCGCCGCGCCAGGCGCTCGGGTTCTACCTACCGGCTGTCGCCGGTACCGCCGTGGCCGCCGTTCTCGTCATGATCCCGGGGCTCAATCTCGGCTTCTTAAACCTCAGCGTGCAGGTCATCGCGACCGTTTTCATGCCGGCGGCGATGCTCTTCCTGCTGATGCTGCTCAATGACCCGGAACTGATGGGCGAGCACATCAACTCCTCGCGGCGCAATGCCGCCTCGATTTCCATCATGATCGGGTTGATCGTCTGCAACGTTCTGTACGGTCTCGCTACGCTCTTTCCGCAGATATTTGGAGGATGACCCATGAAGGAGCTGAGTGATTTTCATGCCGAGGAGATTCGCCGGCTGATCGAGCAGGAGTGCTGGGACAAGCCCCTTGCGCAGGTGCAGCGAACCCGCCTGAGTCCGGGCCAGCAGGCGGTATTCTGGGGACTGCGGGTTTATGTACTGGTGATGACGGTGGTGGTGGTGTGGGCGTTCCTGCACGGCGCGGCCGGGTGAACCGCTGATCGAGGGCGGCATGCACGGTCTCTACGTTCGAGCAGTGGCCGTGCATGCCAGTCTTATCCGATCAGAAGAGCAACCCCATCCCCGCGCCGGTATAGTGCGAGAAGCCGCCGAGATTCCCTTGGAGGCGGACCCCTTCCTCGAGATCCACCTCGAAGCGTCGCGTGATGAGGTATTGCACGCCACCATCCGCGTCCGATCCCCATCCCTGGCCATGACCCGTGTGTGATTGCCCGTACACCTCGGCGTAGAACTGCAGCCGTGGGCTGGATTGCCAAGTCACCGTGCAGTCCGGATTGATGCTGAGGTAACGCTGGCCACCCGTTGCGGATGGCGCTGTTTCGGACGTCACCCCGAGCATCAAGGAGGCGCCGAACGGACCGTCGCTGCTGTAGCTGACGATCGCGTTTGCAGCGACGCCGAGCCCCGGACTGCCATACGCACGATCCCCGGAAGGGATGGTCGCGAGCGTCTCGGCGGTCCACTGCCAGTGCGCGGTATAGCCGAATTCATGCTTGAGGCCGAGGGTGGTCGGCCCGAATCCCCGCGCCATAGCGGCGGGCACTCCGGGCGCAGCGCTACTGCGCTGGTACTGAAAGTTCGGTGGCAGCCAGACGAGTTCCGAGTGGTCGGGCAGGCCCCAGCGCAACTCCGCATTCGGACCCGTGTCGGTGCTGCCCCCCGGCGAGCCGCTCAGCAGCCCGAGGGTAATGCCGGCTTCGAGCACCCCCATGCCGTCCGGGACGACGCAACTCGAATCGCTCACCGTCGGCCGATCGAGGAGCGCGAGCATCGCGGACGGTCCCGTGCAAGGCGCTGCCGGGACGGCTAGCGCGGCGGCGTGCGCCTTCGCGCCGGCCATCGCAAGCAGGATCAGCAGTGCCCATCGGTCGCTCGGGGAGGAAGGACGACTGATCGGGGCGATGGCCGAGCTTCCCGCCTCTGATCGGCTGTTGACGGGATCGAAGTGCACGTGTTCGATGTCTGTCATACGCATCATTCACCACCTGCGGGTGCTCCTGGCGCCCGCACGCAAGATCGCAGGCGCACCGACACGGCGGACGGCACCGCGCAATGAGCGCGCGGCGCAGCCCAGCGCGCTTGGCACGCCGAAGCGATCGGTTTAGGGAAGGAAACGGGTGGTGAATCAGCGCACCGACACCGCAGGACCGGCGCCGGACCGCCCGCGCCTCAGCGCGCTACCCCGGTCTTTTCCCCGAAGGACAGCCCTGCAGAGCGCGTGCTGTCGCGACTCGCGCGACACTGCTCACCACTCGTACAACTACTGTCCAACTGGGGAAAACCTCTGGGCCATGAACGACGGCGCGAAAGGTACTCTCCGGGCCAATGCAAGTAAATAGTCTGAAGCAGAATTGGGGGCATGCGCAATTTGTGTTGGCGCTTGGGCGGATTTGGAAAACCTCGTCTGTCCGCTTCTCGGAGTCTTCGATCGGTCACCGGAACCGACTGTTTTGTGCTGTCGGGTTCCACGAGCGGACGACGACGCGCGCGGCAGGTAAAGTCCTCGCGGTTGGGGACACTGACCTCGGGGCGGTGCGCCGAGGGAGCGAGGTCAGATTGCATCTTTGGGGGTCGCGCCCGGGCGGGAATACTCGCCCGCCCGGCGGCTCACGGGGATCAATTCGGGACCTGAGATCAGGGCGGCAGTGGCCTCAAGGTGCCCTCAAGGTGGTCGTTGCAGGCTATCAGGTGGGCCCTGAGCCAGGGGGGCGGTGGCGCGACGTAGGCCCACCGAGCGGACCTGGAATACCTCGCGGAGCTCGGTCTTGCCGGTCGCGACCGTCACCCGCTCGATCTTGACATGGCGCTCCTCCCAATTGCGGCGAGCGGCGCGGAAGAAATCCATCGGATCGAAGAGCTTGGTGCGGCGCTGTGGTTGAGCCAAACAACACAACTCCCGGGACTGGCTTCCTTGCCAGCAGCCAGCAGGTCGGCGGGCTTTGTGACGTACTGGCAGACTTCCTTCGATGGAGCGGTCGGAATTTCTCCGGACGCGACCGATCGTACGCCAGGACCGGGGCGGATTCCTTGCGCGTCTTGAAGGCGTCAGCGAGTCGGCCTGGGAGGGATTCTCGGATGCGTCACTCGGCGCTCTGGGTTCACGAACGCTGCGCCATGCACCACCCAGAGCGGTTCGTGGGACAGAAGTGACGGTGATGCCCAGCTCGTCGAGTCCGACCTGTTGAGC
>JAJZDW010000068.1 GCA_021851405.1 Pseudomonadota bacterium | reverse complement strand
CTAGCGTCCACCCCGAGGCCGCGGCGGCCCCGGGGTGGACGCGGGCGTGTACACTCTCCCTCCTCTGAGCGCAGGGGGACGAACGATGTCATCGAAGCATCCTCGCGTGACGGGCTCAGGTCGGCGCGCCGCGCTGATCAGCGGGGTGGGCTTACTGCTCGCCTCGCTCGCCGCCTGCAGCCACCCTGCCGTGCCGCCGCACGCGCATCTGTTCTTTCGCGTCCGGGCCGGCTCCGCACTGCGCGCGCCGCTTTCGGGCCGCCTGCTGTTGTTCGTGGCCCGAGGAACCGGTGCCCGGCAGGTCTCGATCAACGAATTCAAACCCGACGCCACCTGGGTTGCCGCCCGCAACGTCCATGACCTCGCGCCCGGCGCTGCGCTCGACATCGATGCCGACCGGACCGCGTATCCGAAGCCGTTGTCCGACCTCCCCGCCGGGGATTACCAGGTCCAGGCCGTCCTCGACGTCAACCACACGTACAACTACAGCGGCGTGACGCCCGGCGATCTGATCAGTCCGGTGCTGACGCTGCACCAATGGACACCGGGCCGCGGGCGCGAGCCCCAACTGACGCTCGACAAGGTGATCCCCCCGCGCCCGGCGCGCGAGCTCACGGCGCCCGAGCAACTGGCGGCGACCCACCTGCAGCTCGCCGAGCAGCGCAGCGCACTGCTCAGCGCGTTCTGGGGTCGCCCGACCTTCATCCGCGCCTGGGTCGTGCTGCCGCCCGGCTACCGCAAGCACCCCTCGCGTCGCTACCCCACCGTCTATTGGACGCACGGTTTCGGTGGCACGATGTCCTACTGCCGCTTCATGGGCATCACGCTCTACGGGCGCATGGCCGCCGGCAAGATGCCGCCGATGATCTGGGTGATGCTCGATGAGCACCTGCCGACCGGCACGCACGAGTTCGCCAATTCAGTCAACGACGGTCCCTGGGGCTCGGCGCTCACGCAGGAATACATTCCCTGGATCGAGGCGCATTTGCGCACGCTCGATCACGCGCGCGACCGCTTCTTGCAGGGGCACTCCTCAGGCGGCTGGGCGAGTCTGCAGCTGCAGGTCGATTATCCGCGCCTCTTCGGCGGTACGTGGTCCACCTCCCCCGACCCGAGCGACTTTCACGACTTCACCGGCATCGACCTGTATGCCCCGGATGCCAACGTCTACCGGCGGCCGGACGGGAAGCCCTACCCGCTGGTGCGCATGCACGGCAAGGTGATCGAGACGTTCGAACAGTTCGCCAAACTCGAGAACGTCATCGGGTCATACGGCGGACAGATGGCCTCCTTCGACTGGGTGTTCTCCCCGCGCGGGCCCGACGGACGGCCCGAGCCGATGTTCGACCGGACCACCGGCCAGGTGAACCCCACGGTCATTGCTTACTGGCGCACACACTTCGATCTGGCCCATATCGTCAAGCACACCTGGGCGCAGCGCGGGGCATACCTGCGGGGCAAAATCCACGTCTACGTGGGCACGGCCGATACGTTTTATCTCAACGGTGCGGCGCGCAGGTTCGATGCGGTGTTGAGCGCCCTTGGAGCGGATGCACAGTTCACCTTCCGCAAAGGTCGCACGCATTTCAACCTGTATTCGCGCCACGGCGATCCTCTGGCGCTGTTCGATACGATCGCCGCGCAGATGTACCTGACCGCATACCCGCATGCCGCGGCCCGGTGGAAGGCCTTGGCGGCCGTGCCCTTCAGATAGCGGCGAATCCTCGTGCGCGCACCGCGAGCTGCGCCCTGCGTCACCGGGCGACGCGGCGCAGAACCCCAGAGTCAGCGGGCGCGCTCACCGACGTTGGTGATCCAACCGCTATATGGAACACTCGGCAGCGGCTGCCACCGTGCAACCCGGTGCTCGATCCGAGCGCGCGCAGACGCGCTCAGCCGGTGGGCCACCTGCCGCCGCAGCCGCCCTGCAAACGCATGCACCTGGGCGCTGTTTTGGATGCGCACATCGCTCAGCACGGGCTTAGCCGCGATCGAGTACCAGTAATAGGCTCGGGACCAACTCTGCGGAACCTGCCGGCCCGAGCGATACAGATTGCCCAACTGCAGCTGCGCCGCCGGTGCGCCGCGCTCGGCCGCTCGGTGGATCCACCGGATCGCGCGCGCGGTGTTGGCCGGAACATCCAACCCATACCGATACATCAGGCCGATTCGATCCTGCGCCATGGCGAAATTTTCCCCGGCGGCCTGTCGAATCAATCGAATGCCGGCCGGAACACCCGACCCCGCGGGCCGTTCCCGCAAAAGACGCAGCCCGCGCACGTATTGCGCCAACGGGGACGGATGGGGTCGAACCGCTGCACACCCGCAAAGCGCCAGGAACCCGAACAGGCTCGCCCCAACGGTCGTTCGAAAGATCGCCATCGCGCACGTACCTCCTTTGCGTTGGTGCCACGGAGCGCGAGCGCGCACATGACCCCCCTGAACCCCGCGGTTTTCCCGGCCGGCCTCGATGTTGAATCTCCGGGCGTTTACCGATCAAGAGGCTCCAACGCCCGCCCGGCGCTGCGTGCCCCCCGCGCGGCCTCACGTTCCGCTGTGCGCCGCCACCACCGTGATCGCGAGCAGGATCACCGCAATGATCACCACGACCAGGACATGTCGGAGGCGGACTTTCATGGCTCAGCGCGCGCAGACCGAAGGTGGCCTCGACAAAAAGTTCGGGCATCTGACGCTCATCGCATCACCTGCCCGAGCGGTCGGCGCAGCGACGGGAGTCCCGCGGCGCCGTAGCCGAAGCGGATGAGAACACCCGGCAGGCGGCAACGATTGCCGAGCTCCGCGGCGAGCGCCAGTCGCGTCGCACGGACCTCCATCGGCTCATTGATCACGGCCGCACGTATGTTCATGGCGGCAGCGTGCAGCAGGAGGCGTTCGCAGGCACGGCCGACCTGAACCCAATGGTGCGGCTCGCCGCTCGCGCCAATCAGCACCGCAAATCCACCGGATTTGCGCGCCCGATCGGCCGCCCGTGCGCCGCTTGCAGGCGCACGGCTCAGCCAATCGCAGAGCAGCGGAGCGAGCCAGCGTGCGGCCGAGTGCCCGCCACCGCAGCCCGTGAACAAACCATCGCGCCGCTGCAGCGCAGCGTGTTCGGTGACGCGGGTCCATGCTCTGAGTTCCGCCCGGAGCGCCGGATCCGCGCCCCGGATCTGATGGGCCGCCTCGAGCAGCGCAGCCAATCGCTCGATCTTCGGGCGATGAGTCACGAGCACCACATCGACCCCCAGGTCGGCGCCGCAGTGTTGCAGCGCTTCGAGCTCCGCGGCGCTCGGCGTTCGCTCATCGTAAGCCCCGGGCGCGTTGTGCCGTCTGGGGATCGCGTGAAACAGTGCCGAGGGCTCGATGCGCCGAGCTGCCCCCAGATCGATCTTCAGACCGCCCCGTCCGGCCGGATGAAACGCCACGGTCCCGCGCAGACCCAATGCCCGCGCCGCGATCCCTGCGTTCTCCGCGGCACAGCCCAAGCTGATGAACAGACTCTCGTCATCCGCATCCGCATATGGGACCCGGCGCGTAAAATCCGGATGAATGAACAGTTCGCCCTCAAGAACGTGCAGCATCCAGGGCTGTGCGTTGCGGTGACTCGGCGCCAACGTCGCATAGCGCATCACCTCGTGATGCAGCGCCGTCACCGAATCGGCCGGTCCTTCGATGGGACGCCAGATCTCCCGTACTGCTGCGGCGTACGCTGACGTGTGCCGCACTTCGGCCGGACGCGCCGCACCGCGGACCGCCGGTGCGGCGGCCGATGCCGCGCTGGAGGCGAAACCTGCGTCGAGGTTCATTCGCAAGTGCTCCGCATGTGACCACATCCCGCTTTCGGGCCGCCTCGTGCACACGCCCGTCCCGGGCCCGGCGGCGCGCGAGGCTCAGCCGCCCTCGCCTGTTGGGACGGAGCCGATCTTCGGCAATGTTCGCAGCCGCGGACATCGTGGATATCCGCAGGCGTTGCCGTTCCGCCACGTTCGGGCGCGCTCATTTCGCTCACCGGCGGACGAACCCGCCGCGCAAGGCGCCGGATCCGTCAGCGCCGCCGTTCAGCCGCCCGAGGCCCGAGTGATCACTGCATTCGCTGACGAAGTCGGTCTATGTCGATGAGCGTCAGTGCGTCCCCACGGACTTCGATCAACCCTTCGTCGCTCAAAGTGCGCAATGTCCGCGAGAGTGTTTCGGGCGTCACCGCAAGGTGTGCCGCGATGACGACTTTGCGCGCGGGCAGTCTCACCGTGACCGGACCGCGCGCGTCCGGGCGGACCAGGCCGAGCACATAATGCACGACACGGTAACGGCTGTTCTGCAGCGCGAGCGTCTCGATTTCATCCCAGTGGACCTGGATGCGGCGGGTCATCTGCGCCATGACCGCCCGGCAGGTGGCGAACGACTCCTGCAGGATGCCGAGGAACGTCTCGCGGTCGAAGGCGATCAGCTCGGCAGCATCGACCGCGGCTCCTGACACAGGGTAGCGCGGCAGGTCCATGAACAGGATGCTCTCGGCAAAGGTCTGCGGGGGGCGGATCAGGCGCATGATCTTCTCATCGCCTTGCGCCGAGAGCCGATACAGTTTCACGCAGCCGCGGCGCAGTAGAAAGAACTGCGGTGCCGACTCGCCGTGCGTGAACAACGGCTTCCCTGCCGCCACCTCGTACCGTGAGGCGCTCGCCAGCAACCGCTGCTGCTGAGTCTCGCTCAATGCGGCGAACAGATAATGGCGGTGCAGCTCGCGCCTCAGCGCGCCGTCGGCCTGCATGCACTCTCCCCGGTGACCCTGCGCTGGCGTGTCCCGCCCATGCGCCTCACTACCCTATACCGCGCCGGCCCACCGCTTCAACCGCCGCAGATCGCCGGGCGCCCTTGATCCTCATCAAGGCACCGCCGTACCGCGGCGCGTTAGCGTGTGCGCATCAAGTCGCCCGCAGCGACACGCAGAGCGCCGTGACCGCTGTCGTGACCGAAAACTGCATCAAGTGCCCGTACACCGATGGCGCGCAGGTCTGTCCGCTGGACTGCTGTCATGCCGGACCGAACATGCGGGTCATCGATCCCGAGGAGTGCATCGACGGCACACGGTGCGTGGAGGAGTGCCCCGCCGAGGCAATCGTGGCGCACGAGGCGCTGCCTGGCGATCAGGCCCATTTCCTGGACTCGAGGCGATGCGCGTTTGTACCTATTGACCCCTCGGGACCGTCCCGGATTTAAATATCGCATGACGACCCATCAACGCTGAAAACGCATGTTGCGGACGTCGTATCCGCGCGAGGAGTTTCCCCATGGCAGAGCAGATCCTTCCCCGTACCGACCAGCGCGCGCGCTTCGGCCACCGCGTCGCGCCCCCGCACGGCGCATCGGTGCGCTCGCATCGGTCACGGCGGGCGGCGCAGTGAACGGCGCGCGGCCGGCCACCCGGGCCGCTCACCCGCTGTTCTCCTACGGCTTCCGGCCGTTCTTCCTCGCCGCGGCCCTGTGGGCGGCCCTCGCCATCGGGCTGTGGATCGCCATGCTGACGACGGGTCTGTCGCTGCCCAGCCGGCTCGATCCGCTCGATTGGCACATCCACGAGATGCTGTTCGGCTTCGTGCCGGCGGCGATCGCCGGCTTCTTGCTGACGGCCGAGGCGAACTGGACGGGACGCGAACCGGTG
This sequence comes from Pseudomonadota bacterium, assembly GCA_021851405.1. Lineage (GTDB taxonomy): Bacteria > Pseudomonadota > Gammaproteobacteria > Steroidobacterales > Steroidobacteraceae > 13-2-20CM-66-19. Next base: position 1,092 of record JAJZDW010000068.1, on the reverse strand, counting down.
AACGGCGGGCCGCTCACGCTGCTCGTGGCCTTGTGGGCGCTCGGCCGTCTCGTGCAGCTCATCGGTGCCTGGCTTCCGATCGGGCTGGTCATCGGAGTCGATCTGGCCTTTCCGATCGCGCTCACCGGCACCGTGGCGCACGAACTGATCGCCGCTCGCAACCGGCGCAACTACATCATGATCGTGCCGCTCGTCGTGCTCACCGGCGCGCAGCTGTTGATGGACCTCGCCACCGAGGGCGGCGTCGCCGCGCTCGCCGGCTACGGTTGGCGGCTCGGGCTCGCCGCGACACTGATTCTCGTCTCGGTGCTCGGGGCGCGGATCGTGCCGGGCTTCACCCGCAACTGGCTGCTGTCGCGCCGCCGCGAACCGCCGCCGGCGAGTGAGCGGATCGGACCGATCGCCTCTGCGCTGCTGCATACGGCGCTGATGGCCTGGGTCTTCTTTCCGCAGGCGCGTGGGGTCGGGGTTCTCCTCCTCGGCGGCGCGGTGCTCAATCTGTGGCGCCTGCTGCGCTGGCGGGGCGTGGCGTGGCGACGCGCGACGAGCCATTGTTGCTCGTGCTGCACGTCGGCTACGCCTGGCTGGTCGTGGGCGTCGCGGCCCTCGGCATCGCCACCCTGACGCCGACGTTTCCGTTGGCGGCAGCGATTCATGCGCTCACCGCCGGGGCCATCGGCACGATGATCCTCGCCGTCATGACGCGCGTCAGCCGAGGACACACGGGGCGCGCTCTGACCGCCGACCGGGCCACTGCCGTGATGTACCTCCTGGTGGTGCTCGCCGCGACGGCGCGGATTGCCGCAGCCCTCCTCGGGCGCGCCGAGGAGGATCTGCTGATCGTCGCAGCGCTGCTGTGGATCGGCGCCTTTGGCCTGTTCGTGCTGCGCGATGCCCCGTTCCTGGTGCGTCCGCGCCGTAACCGCTATTAACCAGGCGCATAACTACTGAACACTACGACGGCGTGATGCGATGATGGGGCAATGCCGAACAAACCTGATCGTCGAAGCGCAAGTACGGATGTTCGCCTGGAGTTGCGCCGACAGATGTTGATGCTGCGCGAGCAAGGCAAGACGCAGGTGGAGATCGCTC
>JAJZDW010000027.1 GCA_021851405.1 Pseudomonadota bacterium | reverse complement strand
GTGCCGCCTCGTGCGAGGCGTAATTTATTGGTTTTATTTGAATTTCTGGTGGAAAGGGAGGGACTCGAACCCTCGACCCCGGCATTATGAGTGCCGTGCTCTAACCAGCTGAGCTACCTTTCCACAACGCCGGAGCCGCCGGTGCAGGCCGACGGTAGCCTCCCCAAGAGGGGGGCGCATTGTCGGCGGGGAGTACCGGGAGTGTCAACCGCCTAGACATTGAACCGGAAGTGGACGACGTCCCCCTCCTTCATCACATATTCCTTGCCTTCAAGACGCAGCTTGCCCACCTCCCGGGCTCCCGTCTCTCCCCGACAGGCGATGTAATCCGCATAGCCGATCACCTCGGCCCTGATGAATCCGCGCTCGAAATCCGTATGAATCACCGCCGCAGCCTGCGGCGCTGTGGCGCCGACGTGCACAGTCCAGGCGCGCACCTCTTTCTCCCCGGCCGTGAAATACGTCTGCAGCCCGAGCAGCTGGTAGCCCGCCCGGATGACCCGGTCAAGACCCGGCTCCTCGAGGCCGAGTTCGGCCAGAAAGCCCGCACGGTCAGCGGCCTCCAGTTGAGCGATCTCCGCCTCGATGGCTGCACAGACCGCGACCGTGACGGCACCCTCGGCTGCCGCGCGTTGCGCGACCCGCTCGAGCAGCGGATTGCCCTTGAACCCGCCCTCGGCAACGTTCGCGACGTACATGACCGGCTTGGCGGTGATCAGCTGCAACTCACGCACGTCGCGCGCTTCCTCCGCCGAGAGGCTCATGGCCCGGACCGGCTTCACCTCGTCCAAATGCTCCTTGACCCGCTCGAGGAGCTGCTTCTTGCGCAGCGCATCCTTGTCGCCGCTCTTGGCAGCCTTGGCGGCGCGCTCCAGCCCCTTCTCCACGGTCGAGAGGTCCGCCAGCGCGAGCTCGGTGTCGATGACCTCGATGTCACTCAACGGATCAACCTTGCCGGCGACATGCACGATGTCCGAGCTCTCGAAGCAGCGCACCACGTGCGCAATCGCATCGACCTCGCGGATATGCGAGAGAAACTGGTTACCGAGCCCCTCGCCCTTGGACGCACCGGCCACAAGACCGGCGATATCGACGAATTCCACGGTGGCCGGAACGAGGCGTTCCGGATGAACGATTTCGGCCAGCGCATCCAGGCGCGCATCCGGCACCGGCACCATGCCGACGTTGGGGTCGATGGTGCAGAACGGATAATTGGCCGCCGCCGCGTTCTGCGCCTGCGTCAGCGCATTGAACAGCGTCGACTTACCGACATTCGGCAGCCCCACGATGCCGCAGCGGATAGACATGTCTGAAACTCCTTCGAGCCCGGGCTTACGCCGGGCGATCTGATGATGCGGCCTCGGAACGCGAATGCAATTGGTTCATTGCCTTCTGCGCGCCCTCCTCCAGCATCACCGGCAGGGCGTCGGCCGCATCCCGCAGTGCCGCGCCGATCGCCTCGGCATCGGCCGCGGCCGGCCGGCCGAGCACGTAATTCAACACCGCATCGCGCGCGCCGGGGTGACCGATGCCGATGCGCAGCCGCCAGAACGCCGGGCCGAAGCGCGCCATGATGTCCCGCAACCCGTTGTGACCGCCGGCGCCACCGCCGTGCTTCAGCCGCACCACGCCGGGCGGGAAATCGAGCTCATCGTGCGCCACCAGCACCGCCTCGAGCGGGATCTTGTAGAAGCCGGCCACGCTCTGCACCGCAGCCCCGCTCAAGTTCATGAAGGTCATGGGCTTGAGCAGCCACACCTCGTGCGCGCCGATTCGTGCCCGCCCGAGTTCGCCCTGATGGCGAGGCTCGGCGCGCAGGCCCGTGCCCGTGCGCCGCGCCAGTTCCTCGATGAACTCGAACCCCGCATTGTGTCGAGTACGGGCATAGGTGGGGCCCGGATTCCCGAGCCCCACCACCAGCCTGAGCGGCAGACCTGACATGCGCCGCTGCGCCCTCCTCGGGGCTTACTTCTTCTGCTCGCCCTTGCCGGCCTCGGCCGCCGGCGCAGCTGCGGCCGGTGCCGCACCTTCGGCCGGGGTGGCCGCCGCCTCGGCAGTCGGCTCCGGCTCCGCCACGCGCGGGCTGTGGATCGACACCACCGCCGCATTGCGGTGCGCCAGATGCGGAATCGTCACGCCGGGAGGCAGCGGGATGTCGGCGAGGAACTTCGTGTCGTTGATGCTCATCTCGGACAGGTCGAGCTCCAGGTACTCCGGCAGGTCCTTCGGCAGGCAGACGATCTCGACGTCGGTCATCATGTGCGACACGACGCCACCCTGGGTCTTCACGCCCGGACTGCCGGCCTCGCCCTTGAAGTGAATGGGCAGGTGCAGACGGATCGGCTCGTCCTCGGTCACGCGCTGCAGATCCACGTGCACCACCTGGTGCTTCGCCGGGTGCATCTGCAGATCCTTGACGATCGCAGCCTGGGTGCGGCCGTCGACCTCCAGCTGCACGATGGAGGAGTAGAAGCGCTCGTCCTCGATGACGACGAGCAGCTTGTGGTGCTCGAGCGCGAGCGTCTCCGGCTCGGCTTTACCGCCGTAGAGAATCGCGGGGACTTTACCGGCGCGACGCAGGCGGCGGCTCGCACCTTTGCCTTGCATCCCGCGCGCGTCCGCGCTGAAAGTGAATGAAATTCGCATGATATTCTCCGATTCTACGATGACACCGTGCCATGACCCGCGACCAGGCCACGACACACCTTTGAAAATCTCAAGCCGCGCGCAGGCGCGGCTCAGTCGACGTACAGCGAGCTGACCGACTCCTCGTCGCGGATGCGGCGGATCGACTCCGCGAGCAGCGCCGAGACCGACAACTGCCGGATACGCTTACAGGCACGCGCCGCCTCGCTGAGCGGGATCGTATCGGTCACGACGAGCTCATCGAGCACGGAGTCCGAGATGCGCTTGATCGCCTCGCCGGAGAGTATCGCGTGCGTGATGTAGGCGACCACTTTGACCGCCCCTTCATCCTTCAGTGCCTTGGCCGCATGGCAGAGCGTGCCGGCAGTATCGATCATGTCATCGACCAGCACGCAGACTTTGCCGCGAATGTCGCCGATGATGTTCATCACCTTCGATTCGTTCGGCCGCGGCCGGCGCTTGTCGATGATGGCCAGATCCGCATCGTCGAGCCGCTTGGCGAACGCCCGGGCGCGCACCACGCCGCCCACGTCGGGCGAGACGATCACGATGTTTTGGTACGCCTGCTTCCAGGCATCCCCGAGCAGCACCGGCGAGGCGTACAGGTTATCGACCGGGATGTCGAAGAATCCCTGGATCTGATCGGCGTGCAGATCGATGGTGAGCAGCCGGTTGATCCCCGCGATCGACATCATGTTGGCCACCAGCCGCGCGGTGATCGCCGAGCGCGTCGCGCGCGGCCGGCGATCCTGGCGCGAGTAGCCGAAGTACGGTACCACCGCGGTGATGCGGGCCGCCGAGGCGCGCCGACACGCGTCGACCATGACCAGCAGTTCCATCAGGTTGTCGTTGGTCGGCGGGCAGGTCGGCTGCACGATGAACACGTCGCGCCCGCGCACGTTCTCCATCAGCTCGACGTTGATTTCCCCGTCGCTGAAACGCCCGACATAGGCCCGGCCGAGCCGCGTCTGCAGGTGGCGCGCGATTTCGGTCGCCAAACCCGGGTTGGCGTTGCCGGCAAACAGGGCCAAAACATCGCTCGTGCTCATGAGTACGTCACTTCAGCCAAACACCACGGCGCCGCCCGCAGCAGCGCCTCGATTGAGGAGTTGGCTGGGGTGGAAGGATTCGAACCTCCGAATGGCGGGATCAAAACCCGCTGCCTTACCACTTGGCGACACCCCAGCACTGCAAAAGCCTTCCACTGCACCGGCCGCGCGTCGCGCGGACGCGCCTAGATCAGAAGCGCGTTCAGCGGGGACACGTTCAGGCCCCGCGCCACGAAGCTGCGCCACGTGTCCGGAACACGTGCCGCGATGCGCTCTGCCTCGCTGGGACTGGCCACGGACGCGAAAATGCACGAACCGGTTCCGGTGAGGCGCGCCGGCGCGTATCGCCCCAGCCAGTCGAGCGCCTCGGCCACTTCCGGCCAGCGCGCTCGCACCACCGGCTCGCAGTCGTTGCGTCCGCCGGACTCGAAGAAGGCGCGTATTGTGATGATGGGTGAATTTCGTGTCAATTCAGGGCTCTGGAACACCTCCCGGGTCGGCACGCTGACCCCCGGGCGCACGATGACGTACCAACGCTCCGGCACCATCACCGGCTCGAGCCGCTCCCCGATGCCTTCCGCCCAGGCCGAAAAACCTCTAACGAATACAGGCACATCGGCGCCGAGGGGGAGCCCCAGCTCGGCCAGAGCGTCCCGGGACAGCCCGCAGCCCCACAGATGATTCAGCGCCAGCAGTGCCGTGGCCGCATCGCTACTGCCCCCGCCGAGTCCGCCCCCGACCGGGATGCGCTTGATGACCCGCAGCGAGGCCCCGAGGCGCGTGCCTGTGGCCGCCTGCAGCGCTCGCGCGGCCCGCACCGCCAGGTCCTGCTCGGCCGGGACGTCCGGGAGTCCCCCGCGCCGCTCGATGCCCCCGTCCTCGCGCACCTCGATGGCAAGGGTGTCGCACAGATCCACGATCTGGAACAGTGTCTGCAACTCGTGGTATCCGTCCGGCCGCCGGCCGGTCACGTGCAGGAAGAGATTCAGCTTCGCCGGCGCCGGCCAGAGCGTCTCGCCCGCCCTCATTGCAGATGCCATGCGTCCACCACCATGCGCAGGCGCACCGCCCCCCGGCGCACCGTCAGCAACCGCGGCAGCCACTCGGCGCCGACCGAACGGTAGGCGAGATAATCGACAGACCAGCCGGCCTGCTGCAGATGCGTCAGGCGCTGGGTCGCGTCGAGGGTGATCCGGGCGGGCGTGGACGGATCGGGCACGCCGAGGATCCAGTAGCGCAGCGTGCGCAGCGGTGGGTCGAATCCGAGTTCCCGCTCGAGCGCAGCGCGCGCAGCGGCGTTGCCGAGGTGCCGGCCGTGCGAGGTAATCACGCCGAGCTCACCCGCGCGATCGCTCACCTGCGTCGCGCCGGCCCCGAACGGGCCGCTGAGGACGATGCGCGTACCCGTACCGCGCTGCACCCAGCGCAAATCGGCATTGAAGCCCTGCGTACCGACCGCGACCGCGACGCGCCCGGTGAGCGTGAAGCGCTGCTGCGCCTGCAGCAGCGGCCGCCTGACGTGCCAGGCGGTGATGGGCGCCGGCGGCACCGGCACGGTCTGACAGGCGCTCAGCGCCACGGCGAGGAGTGCGCCGAGGGCCGCCAGCGTGCGCGCCCGCCCGGCGCGGGGGGAAGCTTCGAGTGACATGGGACGGCACTATAGCTCAGGCGACCCGGCCCACTGTCGGCACGATGTCTTGTCGCGGCGGCGATGATCCCGGAGAATGCCGCCCCCCGTTCGATCCAGGCTCATGAAGGACTCCATCCGCCAGCGGCTCGAGAAGCTCTCCGACCGATTCGAGGAGGTGGGCCGCCTGCTGGCCTCGCCTGAGCTCGACGGCGGCTCGGCGCAGTTCCGCGAGCTATCGGTCGAATATGCCCGGCTGCAACCGCTCGCCGTGCAGATGCTCGCCTATCGTGCCCTCGAGCGCGACCTCGCGGACGCGCGCGGCATGCTCGCCGATACCGACCCCGGCATGCGCGAGCTCGGCGAGGAGGAACAGAGCCGCGTCGTTGCCGCCCTGAGCATCGCCGAGGCGGACCTCAATGCGCTGCTGCTGCCGCAGGACCCGCGCGATGAGAAGAACATCTTCCTCGAAGTGCGCGCCGGCACCGGTGGGGACGAAGCGGCGCTGTTCGCCGGGGATCTGTTTCGCATGTATGCACGCTACGCGGAGTCGAAAGGCTTCACGGTCGAGGTGCTGAGCGAGAGCGCCGGGGAGCACGGTGGCCACAAGGAGATCATCAGCCGCATCGTCGGGCGTGGTGCGTTCTCGCGGCTGAAGTTCGAATCCGGCACCCACCGCGTGCAACGGGTGCCGGCGACCGAGGCCCAGGGCCGCATCCACACCTCGGCCTGCACGGTCGCGATCCTGCCCGAACTCGATGAGATCTCCTCCATCGAGATCAATCCGGCGGAGCTGCGCATCGACACGTACCGCTCCTCCGGGGCCGGCGGTCAGCACGTGAACAAGACCGACTCGGCGGTGCGCATCACGCACCTGCCGAGCGGCATCGTGGTCGAATGTCAGGACGAGCGCTCGCAGCACAAGAACCGCTCGCGCGCGATGGCGCTGCTGCGCGCGCGGCTGCTCGCCTCCGAGCAGGAGAAGCAGGCGAGCGCCCAGGCGCACTCGCGCCGCCTGCAGGTCGGCAGTGGTGATCGCTCCGAGCGGATCCGCACCTACAACTTCCCGCAGGGCAGAGTCACGGACCACCGCATCAACCTGACGCTCTACAAGCTCGCACAGATCATGAACGGGGAGCTCGAGGAGCTGCTCGATGCGCTCGCGCACGAGCACCAGGCGGAACTGCTCGCCGAGATGGAGTCCTGAGGACGGCGCGGCGCGCTCAGCGCACCCCGTGCGGCGGCCGGTGTGAATGCAGGTACGCCGGGCCGCCCAGATCGCTCATCTGGTGCAGCAGCCACTGTTGGCGCCAGCGGACGAACGGCGAGGGATGGGCAACGTGCCAGTGCACCGGGTCGGGCAGCACGGCGGCGAGCAGCGCCGCCTGGGCACGCGTCAAATGCGCCGCCGGTTCGTGGAAGAAACGCTCGGAAGCGGCCTCGACGCCGAAGATCCCGTGGCCGAACTGCGCGATGTTCAGGTACGTCTGAAGCACACGCTGCTTCGGCCAGAGCACATCGATGAGCACCGTCAGGTACGCCTCGACTCCCTTGCGCACCCAGCTGCGCCCGCCCCAGAGGAATAGGTTCTTAGCCACCTGCTGCGTGATCGTGCTCGCCCCGCGCAACCGCCCGCCGCGCTCGGCGGTGTGGATGGCGTCGTCGATTTCCTGGAAATCGAAGCCGTGGTTGTACGGGAAGGTCTGATCTTCCGAGGCCACCGCGGCCAGCCCGACCTCGGGGGAGATCTGCCGGTAGGCCACCCAGCGATAGTCGGTGCGGTAGTGCCGCTGCCCGGCATGCAGCGCCCGCCACTTCGCCTCGAGCATGAAGGCGCTGGTGAATGGATGCACCCAGCGCAGCGCCAGCACCGGCAGCACGGTGAGGGCAAGCCAGGCGAGCAGCGCCTTCAGTAACGCCCGCCGCAGCCACGGCCCGAATCCCCGCTGACGCATGCCGGTATTCCCCTCTGGGCCCGCAGGGTGCGCCGCAGGCGCATCCTGCGGCACCGAACGGGGCGTGCGCTCAGGCGCCGAGGCGCCGCGCCGACTTGATCACGACGTCTTCGAGCGGCGCGTCCTGATAACCCTTGCGCCGCCCGGTCGGCACGCTGGCGATCGCATCGATCACCGCCATGCCGTCGCTCACCCGGCCGAACACGGCGTAACCGAAATCCCGCCCGCTGTGATCGAGAAACGCGTTGTCGGCGAGATTGACGAAGAACTGCGAGGTGGCGCTGTCGATGGCGCTGGTGCGGGCCATCGAGAGCGTGCCCCGCAGGTTCTTCAGACCGTTCTTCGCCTCGTTGCGGATCGGATCGCGCGTCTGCCGGTTGGCGAATTCCGCATCGAGTCCGCCGCCCTGGATGACGAAGCCCGGCACGATGCGGTGAAAGATCGTCCCGTCGAAGAACTCCGCATCGACGTAGGCGAGGAAGTTCGCCACGGTCTCGGGCGCCTCCTCAGCGTACAGCTCCACCGTGAAATCCCCGTGCGACGTTTCGAATCGAATCAGCGAATTGCCGGCCATTGGCCCTCCGTCATGCGCTCGCGCCCCGCCAGATCGCGGTGGGTGCGCACTGTAACAAAGCCTCGCGCCGCAAGCTCGTCCGCGACGGCCGCGCCCTGCTGCGCGCCGTGCTCGAGCAGCAGCCAGCCGCCGGGGGCCAGGTGCGCGGGGGCGGCGGCGATGATCTCGCGCAGCGCCCCGAGCCCGTCCGGCCCGCTCACCAGCGCCAACGCCGGCTCGAAGCTCAGCGTGCCGAGCGCCGGATCCGCAGCCCCGATGTACGGGGGATTGCTCACCAGCAGATCGAACGCGCCTGCGGGCAGTGCCGCACACCAGCGGCCCGGGCGCAGCTCGATTCGCCCCGGCACGAGCCGCTCGGCGTTGCGCCGAGCGAGCGCGAGCGCCTCGGCGGACAGGTCGCTCGCCACCACCGCCCACCCGGGCCGCTCGAGCGCAAGCGCGATGGCGATCGCGCCTGAGCCGGTGCCGAGATCGGCGAGCCGGCCGTGCACGTCGGGCCGCAGCGCCAGGGCCCGCTCGATCAGCAGCTCGGTCTCGGGGCGAGGCACGAGGACCGCCGGGCTCACCTCGAGCTCGAAGGTCCAGAACCCTTTGCGCCCGAGCAGATAGGCCACCGGCTCCCCGGCTGCACGCCGTTCGATCAGCTCCTGGAAGCGCCGCAGCGCATCGGCGCCGGGCCGCGCTTCGGGGTGCGCGGCGAGGTAGGCTCGCGACTGGCCGAGCACCTCGGCGAGCAGCAGCTCGGAATCCAGTTCCGGGGTGCGGTTCACATCGGCGCGCAGCGCCGCGGCAAGACGCCGGCGGGCCGCGGCGAGCAGCGCTGCGAGCGTGGGGGTGCTCGGCTCAATGGCGGTTCGCGTCATGGCACAGTTATGATTGGCGGATGGCCATTACACTTTATCCTCCCACACGCCCGCGTACGCTCGCGGAACTGCTCGACTCGAGCCTGAAGATCTTCCGCGCCACGCTGCCGAAGTGCATGCCGTACGGCTCGTTGGCCATCTTACTGCTGCAGCTGCCGACGCTGTACGAACTGTCGCGCGGGCGGATGCCTCCGCTCATTCCCTCGGCCGCGCAGATGAACGATCCGGTGTGGATCACGCTGTACACGGTCGGGTATCTGCTCTTCTGCATCCTCTGGATGGCGACGCTGCTGCGCCAGGCGACCGTGGCCGCCGGGCGCGCAGCCGGACCTGCCGACCTGCTCGAGGCGCTCAAGCAAACGCCGGCCATCGTGGCGATCATCCTGCTCGGCAACCTGCTGATTCTGGCACTGCTCAGCTGGCCGCTCTCGCTGATCGAACCGTATCGCTCGGCGCTGTTCGGCGTGATGTTACTCGCCTCGATCTACGCGCTGGTTGCGCTCTCGCTCGCTCTGCCGGCGCGCATGCTCACCCACAAGAGTGTGCTGCAGAGCCTCGCGTACAGTGTGCGGCTGGTCCGCGGCAACTGGTGGCGGACTCTGGCGCTCTACGCCATCGCCGCCTCGATCATCATCACCGTGTTGTTCTTCGCCGAAGTCATGGCGGCACTGATCGTGCCGGGCGCGACTCATCAGCCGGCCGCGCGAGCGCTGATCGCGGCGGTGATGCTGGCGCTGCTCGCGATGGGCGGAATTTTCTTCACCGCCATCGTGCTGAACACCTTCAGCGACCTCGAGCTGCGCCAGAGCGGCAAGCCCGGCTGAGCCGCAGCGGCTCAGCCGCTGTAGCCGAGGTTCGGTGCGAGCCAGCGCTCGGCCTGCTCGGGCGTGAGGCCTTTGCGCTGCGCATAGTCCTCGACCTGGTCGCGGTCGATCTTGCCGAGCGCGAAGTAGTGTGCTTCGGGGTGCGCGAAGTACCAACCGCTCACCGCCGCGGTCGGGGTCATCGCGAAGCTCTCGGTGAGCTGCATGCCCGTGGCACGCTCGACGTCGAGCAGCTGCCAGAGCTTGCCCTTCTCGGTGTGATCCGGGCAGGCCGGGTAGCCCGGCGCCGGCCGGATCCCGCGGTATTTCTCGCCGATCAGCTGCTCGTGGGTCAGCTCCTCGACCCCGGCATAGCCCCACAGCTCGCGCCGCACCCGCTCGTGGAAGTGCTCGGCGGCGGCCTCAGCCAGCCGGTCAGCGAGCGCCTTGAGGATGATCGCCGAATAGTCATCGTGCTCGCGCTCGAAGCGCTCGATGTGCGGCTCGATGCCCAGTCCGGCGGTGAGCGCGAATGCGCCCAGATAGTCGCGCACGCCGCTTGATTTCGGGGCGATGTAATCGGCGAGGGACTCGTGCGGCTGGCCGGCCGGCTTGTCCTTCTGCTGACGCAGGAACGAGAGCGTCATGAGCGGCGTGCCGCGCTGCTCATCGGCGTACAGCTCGACGTCATCGCCGAGTGCGTTGGCCGGGAACAACCCGATCACCGCCTGACACTTCAACCAGCGCTCGCTCACGACCCGATCGAGCATGCGCCGTGCGTCGGCGTACAGGTTGCTCGCCGCCTCCCCGACCGTCGGATCGGTGAGCAGATCGGGGAACTTGCCGGAGAACTCCCAGGCGTTGAAGAACGGCATCCAATCGATGTAGGCGAGCAGCTCGGTGAGCGGGTAGTCGGCGAAGCGGTGCACCCCCGGCACGCGCGGCACCGGCGCGGTGTAGCTCGCCCAGTCGATGCGCCGCCGGTTGGCACGCGCCTCGGGGAGCTTCAGCGCCGGGGCCTTCACTTTGCGCCCGGCATGCTGCTCGCGACGCCGTTCGTGCTCGGCGTCGACCTTCGCGATGAACGCACCGCGCGAATCAGGATTGCTCAGCGTCTGGCAGACGCTCACCGAGCGCGAGGCGTCCTTCACGTACACCACCGCCGAGCGGTACTCCGGATCGATCTTCACCGAGGTGTGCGCCGGGGAGGTGGTCGCCCCGCCGATCAGCAGCGGTACCTTGAAATCCTGTCGCTGCATCTCGCGCGCAACGTGCACCATCTCATCGAGCGAGGGGGTGATCAGCCCCGAGAGCCCAATGAAATCGGCGTTCTCGCGCCGCGCGGTCTCGAGGATGCGCTCACACGGCACCATGACCCCCAGGTCGATGACCTCGAAGTTGTTGCACTGCAGCACGACCCCGACGATGTTCTTGCCGATGTCGTGCACATCGCCCTTGACGGTCGCCATCACGACCCGGCCGTTCGAGCGGCGCGCGCCGGCCGCCTTGCTCTGCTCGATATAGGGCACGAGATGGGCCACCGCGCGCTTCATGACGCGCGCGCTCTTGACCACCTGCGGGAGAAACATCTTGCCGGCGCCGAACAGGTCCCCGACGGTGTTCATCCCGTCCATCAGCGGCCCTTCGATGACCTGCAGCGGATGCGGGAAGGCGAGGCGGGCCGCCTCGGCGTCCTCGAGGATGAAATCATCGATGCCTTTGACGAGCGCGTGCTCGAGGCGCTTCGCCACCGGTAGCGAGCGCCACTCGAGGTCGTCCTTGCGCTTCACGCCACCGCCGGACTTGAAGCGCTCGGCGAGCGCGAGCAGCCGTTCCGTGGCGTCCTCGCGCCGATTGAGGATCACATCCTCGACCGCCTCGCGCAGCTCCGCGGGGATCTGTTCGTAGATCGCCAGCTGCCCGGCGTTGACGATACCCAGGTCCATGCCGGCCTGGATGGCGTGATACAGGAACACCGCGTGCATCGCCTCGCGCACCGCGTCGTTGCCGCGGAACGAGAAGCTGACGTTGCTCACCCCGCCGCTCACCAAGGCATGCGGCAGCTCGGCCTTGATGCGGCCGGTCGCCTCGATGAAGGCGACCGCGTAGCCGTTGTGCTCCTCGATGCCGGTGGCGACGGCGAAGATGTTCGGATCGAAAATGATGTCCTCGGCCGGGAAGCCGACCTGCTCGGTGAGCAACCGATAGGCGCGCGCACAGATCGCGACGCGGCGCTCGACCGTGTCGGCCTGCCCCTGCTCATCGAAGGCCATCACCACCACGGCGGCGCCGTAGCGACGCACGGTGCGCGCATGCGCGAGGAATGTCTCCTCGCCCTCCTTCAGGCTGATTGAGTTGACGATGCCCTTGCCCTGCAGGCATTTCAGCCCCGCCTCGAGCACCGACCACTTGGAGGAGTCGAGCATGACCGGCACCCGGGCGATATCCGGCTCGGCGGCGACCAGGTTCAGGAAGCGCACCATGGCCGCCTCGGAGTCCAGCATCCCCTCGTCCATGTTGATGTCGATCACCTGCGCGCCGCTGGCGACCTGCTGGCGGGCGACCTCGAGCGCCGCGGAGTAGTCACCGGCCTCGATCAGCTTGCGAAAGCGCGCCGAGCCGGTAACGTTGGTGCGCTCCCCGACATTGACGAACAGCGATTGGTCATCGATGTTGAGCGGCTCAAGCCCGGCGAGGCGGCACTTGGCCGCCACCTCCGGCAGCGCCCGGGGGCGGTGCCGGCTCACCGCCGCGCGCATCAGCCGGATGTGCTCGGGTGTCGTGCCGCAGCAGCCCCCGACGATGTTGATCAGCCCGGCCGAGGCGAACTCCCCGATGATCTCGGCGGTCTCGGCAGCCTGCTCATCGTACTCGCCGAACGCGTTCGGCAGCCCCGCATTGGGGTAGGCGCAGAGGTGCGTGTCGCTCAGTCGGCCGAGCTCCTCGATGTAGGGGCGCAGCTGGCGTCCGCCGAGGGCGCAGTTGAAACCGACCGCGAGCGGCCGGGCGTGGCGGATCGAGTTCCAGAAGGCCTCGGCGGTCTGGCCCGAGAGGATGCGCCCGGAGGCATCCGTGATGGTGCCCGAGACGATGATCGGCACCTCGATACCGCTCTGCTCGAACAGCTCGAGCACCGCGTAGATCGCCGCCTTGGCGTTGAGCGTGTCGATGACGGTCTCGATCAGCAGCAGATCGACACCGCCGGCGAGCAGCGCGAGCGCCGAGTCCCGGTAGGTGGCCACCAGATCATCGAACGAGACGCTGCGAAAGCCCGGATCGTTGACGTCCGGGGAGAGGGAGGTCATGCGGCTCGTCGGCCCGATCGCGCCGGCCACGAACCCCGGCCGACCGTGGGCGAGCGCGAATTCGTCGGCGACGGTGCGCGCCAGACGCGCCGCGCGGTAGTTCAGCTCCGCCACCAGAGCCTCGGTGCCGTAGTCGGCCTGGGAGACCGCGTTGGAGTTGAACGTGTTGGTCTCGATGATGTCCGCGCCCGCCTCGAGGTAGGCCCGATGCACCTCGGCGATGATCTGCGGCTGGGTGAGCGTGAGGATGTCGTTGTTGCCCTTCAGGTCGCGCCCGTGATCCGCGAAGCGCGTGGCGCGAAAGGCCGCCTCATCGAGCCGATGACGCTGCACCATGGTGCCCATGGCGCCATCGAGCAGCACCACGCGCTCGGCGAGCAGCCGGCGCAGGGTGCGGATGCGCTCGGTGCGCAGCGCCTCATCCGGCGGCTCAATCACGAACGGCACGGCGGGCACGCTCGCCGCCGGCGCGGTCGAGGACGGGGGCGACGCGGCGGCGCACTCGGCATGCGAGCACACGGTCATTTCAGCTCTCCTGGGGCCGGCGCGAGGCCCGCAGCAGCGGCGGGCGGTGAGGCCGGGGGACGCAGCCCGAGCGCGTGGCAGATCGCGTAGGTCAGCTCGGCGCGATTGAGGGTGTAGAAGTGAAAATCGCACACGCCGTGACGCTCGAGCAGCGTGACCTGCTCGATCGCCACGCTCGCGGCGATCAGCCGGCGGGTCTCCGGGTCGTCCTCCAGGCCCGCGAAGCGCTCAGCGAGCCACTGCGGGATCCGCGCCCCGCAGCGCTCGGCGAACCGGCGCACCTGCGCGAAGCGGGTGATCGGCAGGATACCCGGGACAATGGGCGCGCGGATGCCGGCGGCGGCGCAGCGGTCGCGGAAGCGCAGGTAGTGCTGCGGGTCGAAGAAGAACTGCGTGATGGCCCGCGAGGCGCCCGCATCGAGCTTGCGCTTGAGGTTATCCAGGTCGAAGTCCGCCGAGGACGCCTCGGGGTGAGTCTCGGGATAGGCCGCCACCGAGATGTCGAAGTCCGCCACGCTGCGCAGGCCGGCGACCAGATCGGCCGCGTAGGCAAAGCCGTCCGGATGCGGCACGTAGTGCTCGCTGCCCTGCGGCGGATCCCCGCGCAGCGCCACGATGTGACTGATGCCCTGGGCCCAGTACTGGCGCGCGATGTCGAGCACCTCGGCGCGGCTCGCCCCGACGCAGGTCAGGTGCGGCGCCCCGGTGAGCGGCGTTTCGCGCTGAATGCGACTGACCACCTGGTGGGTGCGCGCTCGCGTCGAGCCGTCCGCGCCGTAGGTCACCGAGACGAAGTGAGGCTTCAGCGGCGCCAGACGCTCGACCGAGCGCCACAGCGTCGCTTCCATGGCGGCATCGGCCGGCGGAAAGAATTCAAACGATACGTTGATCACTGCCTCTCACCTCTGTCATGTGCGGCGCCTCGCCGCAGCGTGTGCCGATCCCGCTCAGCCGACACGGCTCAGCGAAAGTGCGCCGCCGGCGATGGCGGAGGCGCCGAGCACGTGCTGGCCGTCCGCCTCGATCGGCCGGATCCGCTGACACTCCAGGCGCGCCTCGGTCAGTCGCCGGCGCAGCCCCGCCAGAGGATGCTCGACGACCCGCTCGGCGAGCGCCGGCGGGTAGCGCTCGAACAACCACAGCCGCCCACCGGGGACGAGCACGGCGCGCGCCGTGGCGAGCAGCATCGGGCTCGCCCCGGCTGCAAGCGCCAGATGATCGATCACCACCGCCTCGAACGGCGCGCCCAGGCGCTGCACGTCCTGGGTGCTGATCCTCTCGGCACCGGCGGCCTGAACGATCCGGCACGTCCGCTTCAGCCGCGCCAGCGTCGTGCGCGCCGCCTGCGCCGCGCGGCGCGAATGCGCGAGCGCGGTGCATTGCCCGGCACGCTCCACCACGCTGAGCAGCAGCTCCGGATGCTCGACGCCGATCAGCAGCACCGAGGCCGGCGGCGGCGCCATCTCCACCTCCAGCACGGCTCGCAACTCGCGCCCGAGACGAGAGACCGCCGGGGCGGCGCCCGGCGCCGCCCCGGGAGCCCGCACGCGCTGGCGATCCTGCGCAAGCACCGGATCGCGGCGCTCGAGCTGCCCCAGCAGGCCGCGCACGAAATTCGCCGCCGGCGTCGAGTGCGCCAGACGGTAATGCACCCACTGTCCCTGACGGACCCGCTCAACCAAGCCCCCCTCGGTCAGGATGCGCAGATGCCGTGACACCCGCGGCTCGCTCTGGCCGAGCACTTCGGCCAGGTCTGAGACGCTCAACTCACGCTCGGCGCACAAGGCCAGCAGCCGCAGGCGGGTCGCCTCGGCCGCGGCGCGCAACCAGAGCAGGGTATCGTCGAACGGCAGCACGTGGATTTCAAGAATTGCACAAATCTTTAATCGAAAGATAGCATAGTCGGGCGACGCAGGGAATCGCTCCGGGAGGATGCCGGGTGACCCGCCGATCGGCGGGTCACCGAACGTCAGTGGATCAGGGCCGACACGTCCGCCGCACCGCTGTCCGTGAACAGCGCTTCGACGGCCTGCGCATCGAACCGGTAGGGGCGGCGGCAAAACTCGCACGTCACGGTGACCGCGCCTTCCTCGGCGAGGATTTCGCGCACCTCATCGGCCCCGAGCGACCGCAGCAGCGAGGTCACCCGCCCTTCGCCGCAGCGGCACTCGAACAGCACGGTCGAACCGCTGAAGAGGCGCACGTCGTGCTCGGGCAGCACCGTGCCGAGCACCGCCTCCACGTCGGTGTCGAGCAGCGCCTCGGGCCCGAGGCGCTGCATGCCGCGCAGCACCGACTGCCAGAGCGCCTCGGCACCGGCGCTCGCCTCGGACTGCGGCAGCTTCTGCACCAGCAACCCCGCGCAGCGCGCCTCGTCCGCGGCCAGCTGCACACAGGTCGGCAGTTGCTCCGAGGCACTGAAATACGCCTCCAGGGATTGCGCGAGCGACTCCCCGGCGAGCGGCACGATGCCCTGGTAGCGCAGGTTGCGCTCGTCCGCCTCGATGGTGACCGTGAACCGGCCGCCCTCCCCCACGAGCGCGCGGAACGTCTCGCCCGGGGAACGCTCGGCATCGATCGCCGCCGCGAGTGAGTCGTCGTAATGCGCCACGGCCCGCACACCGAACTCGTGGGTGCATTGCGCAACGAGCAGACTGACGGCCCCGTGCCCCTGCATTTGCAGCGTGAGCCGTCCGCGGAACTTCAGCGTTGCCGCGAGCAGTACCGAGGCGGCCACGGCCTCACCGAGCAACGCGCGCACGGCCGGCGGGTACTCGCCGTTGGCGCGCAACGCACGCCACGCCTCCTCGAGGCGCACCCAGTGCCCGCGCACCGGCTGCTCATCGACGAGGAAGCGGCGTACCGTGTCGTAACCTGTGTCAGCGTCCATGCGCGCAGCATGGAGCATTCTCAGGCGCGACTCAACCGGGCAGCTTCTTCTTCAGCAGATCGTTCAGTTGCGCGGGGTTGGCTTTGCCCTGCGTCGCCTTCATGACCTGACCGACGAAGAAGCCAAACAGCTTGTCTTTGCCGGCGCGGAACTCGGCGAGCTGAGCCGGGTTCTTCGCCATGACGGCCTCGATGGCCTGCTCGATCGCGCCAGTGTCGGTGATCTGTTTGAGGCCCTTCGCCTCGATGAGCGCATCGGCGCTCTCACCGCTCGTCCACATCGCCTCGAACACTTCTTTGGCGATCTTGCCCGAGATGGTCTCATCGGCGATGCGCACCAGCAGGCCCGCGAGCCGCTCGGCGCTGAGCCGGCCGGAGTCGATCTGCTGTCCATCCTTGTTCAGCGCCGCGGACAGCTCCCCCATCACCCAGTTCGCCGCGAGCTTCGGCTGCGCGGGCACGGCGCGCACCACGGCCTCGTAATAGTCGGCCAGATCGCGACTGGCGGTGAGCACGAGCGCATCGTAGCCTGACAACCCATACTCGGCGACGAACCGCGCCGCCTTGGCGTCCGGCAGCTCCGGCAGCGTCGCGCGCACCGCCTCGATATAGGCCTCATCGATCTCGACCGGCAGCAGATCCGGATCGGGGAAGTAGCGGTAGTCGTTCGCCTCTTCCTTCGAGCGCATCGAGCGGGTCTCGCCTTTGTCCGGATCCCACAGGCGCGTCTCCTGGATCACCTTACCGCCGGACTCGATCAGCTCGATCTGGCGCGCCACCTCGTACTGGATGGCCTTCTCGACGTAGCGGAACGAATTGATGTTCTTGATCTCGGCGCGGGTGCCGAATTTCTCCGTGCCCACCGGCCGCACCGACACGTTCGCGTCGCAGCGAAACGAGCCTTCCTGCATGTTGCCGTCGCAGATCTCCAGGTAGCGCACCAGGGTGTGCACCTTCTTCATGTAGGCGACGGCCTCTTTCGCCGAGCGCAGTTCGGGTTCCGAGACGATCTCGATGAGCGGCGTGCCGGCCCGGTTCAGATCGATGCCGGTGAGCGCCCCGAGTCCCTCGTGCAGCGACTTGCCCGCATCCTCTTCCAGGTGCGCGCGCGTCACGCCGATGCGCTTGACCGTGCCGTCCTCGAGCACGATCTCGATCGCGCCGGTGGCCACGATCGGCAGCTCGTACTGGCTGATCTGGTAGCCCTTGGGCAGGTCGGGATAGAAGTAGTTCTTGCGCGCGAACACCGACTGGCGCGTGATGCGCGCGTCAATGGCGAGCCCGAAGCGCACCGCCATGCGCACCGCTTCGGCATTGAGCACCGGCAGCACGCCGGGGTAGCCGAGGTCGACCAAGCAGGCCTGGGAGTTCGGCGCCGCACCGTAGGCGGTCGCCGCCCCGGAGAAGATCTTCGAGCGAGTGGCGAGCTGGGCGTGGATCTCCAGCCCGATGACCGTTTCCCAGGCGCTCATGCGTACGCCTCCGGGATGCGCAGATGCCAATCGGTCTCGCGCTGGTAGCGGTGCGCGGCGTTGAGCAGGCGCTCCTCGGCGAAATGCGGCCCGATGATCTGCAGACCGGCCGGCAGGCCCGCGGCGAACCCGCAGGGCACCGACATCGCCGGCAGCCCGGCCAGGTTCGCGCTGATGGTGTAAATGTCGTTCAGATACATGGTGATCGGATCGGCCACCTTGGCGCCCAGCTCGAACGCGGGCGTGGGCGTCGTCGGGCCCATCAGCAGGTCCACCTCGCCGAAGGCGCGCGCGAAGTCCGCGGTGATCAGGCGGCGCACCCGCTGCGCCTTGAGGTAGTACGCGTCGTAGTAACCGGCCGAGAGCACGTAAGTGCCGGTCATGATGCGTCGCTGGACCTCGGCGCCGAAGCCCTCGGAGCGGGAACGCTTGTACAGGTCCTCCAGGTCGCGCGCCTCGGCGCAGCGGTGCCCGAAGCGCACCCCGTCGTAGCGGGCGAGGTTCGAGGAGCACTCCGCCGGGGCCACCACGTAGTACACGGGCACCGACAGCGGGATGTTCGGCAGACTGATCTCGCGCACACTCGCCCCGAGCCGCTCGAACACTCCGATCGCCTCGCGCACGCAGCGTTCGTACGCCGGGTCGAGCCCGGTGTCGAAGAACTCCTTGAGCAGGCCGATTTTCAGGCCCGAGAGCGGCTGCTCGAGCCCGGCGAGGTAATCGGGCACCGGCGCATCGACGCTGGTCGAGTCGCGCGGATCGAACCCGGCCATCTCGCGCAGCACCCGCGCGGCGTCCTCGGCGCTCGCGGCAATGACCCCGCCCTGATCGAGGCTCGAGGCGAAGGCGATCATGCCGTAGCGCGAGACGCGTCCGTAGGTCGGCTTGATGCCGGTGACCCCGCAGAAGGCGGCCGGCTGGCGAATCGAGCCCCCGGTATCGGTCGCGGTGGCGGCCGGCAGCAGTCGCGCGGCCACGGCCGCCGCCGAGCCGCCCGAGGAGCCCCCGGGCACCAGTGCGCGGTTCCAGGGATTGCGCACCGGACCGAAGTAGCTGGTCTCATTCGAGGAGCCCATGGCGAACTCATCCATGTTGAGTTTGCCGAGCATCACCGCGCCGGCGGCCCTCAGCCGGCTCACCACGGTGGCATCGTAGGGCGAGATGAAGTTCTCGAGCATGCGCGAGCCGCAGGTGGTGCGCACCCCGGCGGTGCAGAAGAGGTCCTTGTGCCCGAACGGCACGCCCTCGAGCGGCCCGCCGCGACCGGCCCCGAGCGCCCGGTCGGCGGCCTCGGCCTGCGCGAGCGCCTGCTCGGCCGTGACCGTGACGAAGGCATTCAGGGCGCTCTGGCTCGCCTCGATGCGCGCCAGGAACGTGCGCACCAGCTCGACGCTGGAGACTCTGCGGGCGCGCAGATCGGCCGCGAGCTGAGTGAGGGTTTGACGGTGCATCACGGCTTCGGCGGCCTCATTCAATGACCTTGGGCACCAGGTAGAGCCCGGCGGCCACCTGTGGGGCGTTTCTCTGGTACAGCTCACGCTCGTCGCTCTCGGTGACCGCATCGGCACGCAACCGCTGGGTCAGTCCCGGCAGCGGATGGGACATGGGCGGCACGCCCGCGGTCTCGGCCCGCTCGAGCTCGCCGATGAAATCGAGGATGCTCGAGAGGTTCTGCTGGAAGCGCGGGATCGCGGCCGGCTCGAGCTCGAGGCGGGCCAGGTGGGCGATGTTTTCGACTTGCTCGCGGGTCAGGGCCATGGGTGCTTCGGGCGCGGCGTGAATTGGGCCCGAAATCATACATGTTGCCTTGCTCAATGTGCTATCGGTTGCTAGATTACGCGCCACTTTGTAGAGGTGCCTCTTCGGAGGCTCTCCATCCACCGCCTCATCCGTATTCGGACGCTTCATGCTCAAACGCTTGCGCGGCTACTTCTCCAGTGATCTGTCGATCGACCTGGGGACGGCCAACACCCTCATTTACGTCCGCGACAAGGGCATCGTGCTCAACGAGCCCTCGGTCGTCGCGGTGCAGGACGAGCCGTCGCGGGGCGGCAAGATCATCGTCGCGGTCGGCTCGGAGGCCAAGGGGATGCTCGGGCGCACCCCGGGGCACATCACCGCGGTGCGGCCGATGAAGGACGGGGTGATTGCCGACTTCACCTATACGGAGAAGATGCTCCAGTATTTCATCAATAAAGTGCACGGCAACCGGATGCTCAAGCCCTCCCCGCGCGTGCTGGTGTGCGTGCCATTCGGCTCCACCCAGGTCGAGCGGCGCGCCATCCGCGAGTCGGCCGAAGGCGCAGGTGCCCGCAACGTCGGCATCGTGAGTGAGCCGATGGCCGCAGCGGTCGGCGCAGGACTGCCGGTGCACGAGGCGCGCGGCTCGATGGTGCTCGACATCGGCGGTGGGACCTCCGAGGTGGCCGTGCTGTCGCTGAACGGCGTCGTCTACGCGAATTCCGCGCGCATCGGCGGGGACCGCTTCGATGAGGCGATCATGAGCTACGTGCGGCGCAACTACGGCATCCTGATCGGCGAGGCGACCGCCGAGCGCATCAAGATCGAGATCGGCTCGGCCTATCCGGGCCAGCAGGTGCGGGAGCTGTCGGTCAAGGGCCGCAACCTCTCCGAGGGCGTGCCGCGCGCCTTCACGTTGAACAGCAACGAGATCCTCGAGGCGCTGCAGGAGCCGCTGCAGAACATCGTGAGTGCGGTCAAGCAGGCCCTCGAGCAGACGCCGCCGGAGCTGGGTGCGGACGTGGCCGAGCGCGGCATCGTGCTCACCGGCGGCGGGGCGCTGCTGCGCGACATCGACAAGCTGCTCACCGAGGAGACGGGCCTGCCGGTCGTCATCGCCGACGATCCGCTGACCTGCGTCGCCCGGGGCGGCGGGCGGATCTTGGAGCTGATGGACGAGATGGGCCCCGGCCACTTCGGGCTCGAGTAGCCGCGCGCCCCGTGGCCGGTTTCGGCACCCGGAGCGGATCGCCGTACAGTCGCGGGGGGGGCTCCCCGGGGTTCCGCTTCACGCTCTACGCGCTCGCCTCCATCGTCATCATGGTTCTCGACCAGCGCATGGACGTGCTGGAGCGGGCGCGTTACGTGCTGCAGACGCTCACCTACCCGGTGGAAGTGGCGGTGAACGCCCCGGTCGCGGGCTGGCACTGGCTGCAGCGCTCCTTTGCCTCGCGGGCGACTCTGGAGGCGGAAAACCGCAGCCTGCGCACCCGCATGCGCACCCTGGAGGTGCGCACGCTGCGCTTTGACGCGCTGGCGCGGCAGAACGCGGCGCTGCTCGGTCTGAAGCACGCCGTGCCACCGGCCGCCGAGCGTTGGCTGCCGGCGGACATCGTCGACATCGAGCTCGGCCGGCTGCGCCAGCGCGTCCTGATCGACCGCGGCACCCGCAACGGAGTGTTCCGCAACCAGGCCGTGCTCGATGACTACGGGGTGGTCGGCCAGACCATGCACGTCGGGCCGTGGAGCGCCGATGTGCTGCTCATCACCGATCCGGAACACGACTTGCCGGTGCAGATCGCACGCACCGGCTTTCGCACCATTGCGGTCGGCACCGGGGACCCGAATGCGCTCGCGCTCCCGTACCTGCCCGCCAATGCCGACGTGAAGGTCGGCGACGAACTGGTCACCTCGGGGCTCGGCGGCATCTTCCCCGCGGGCTATCCGGTGGCCCGCATCACGCAGATCCACCGCGGGGCGATCCAGCGGATGAGCCAGGTGATCGCTCAGCCGTTCGCGCACCTGCAGACCGATCGGGCGGTGATGCTGCTGTGGTTCCGGCCCGGCAGCCCGGCCGCCCCGGTGCCGCCGAACCTGCGGCAGCTGCCCACCGGCACTCCGGGTGCGCAGCCGCTCGCGCCGCCGCCGCCGCCCACGCCACCGCTGTGCACGCCGCCGCCCACCGCCCGCCCCACGGCGGGCGCAGCCACGAGCACTGCGTCCCCGGGCACGCCCGCCGCGCACCCGCCGCTCAAGCCCTCCCCCTCACCGCCGAGGACGCCATGAGCACCTCTGCAGGCGGAGCGATCTTCAAGTCGGTGCTCGTCGCGCTGCTGCTGACGCTGCTGCCGCTGCCCTCGTGGCTGGCGGTGGCGCGGCCGGACTTCCTGGTTCTGGTGGTGTTCTACTGGGCGATCCAGACCCCGCGCAGCGCCGGCATCGGTCTTGGCTGGGTGTGCGGACTGCTCCTCGATGCCTTCCAGGGGCCGGTACTCGGTGAGCATGCGCTCGCCGTCGCACTGGTGGCCTACCTCGGGGTGCGTGAACACCAGCGCATCCGCACCAAGCCGCTGATGCAGCAATCGCTGGTGGTGCTGGCGGTGCTCGCGCTGTACCAGTTCGTGCTCTGGGCGATCGACGGCTGGAGCGGTCACCCGCTCACCACGCCGCTGCGCTGGATACCGGCATTCACCGGGGCCCTGGTGTGGACGCCGCTCGCCGGTGCGCTCGCGCGCACCTACCGCCCGCGCACCTGACGGTCGCCCCTGGAGACCTAACCCCGGTGCGGATCAAGGATCACTGGCGCGAGCAGCGGATGTTCAACCGCCGTGCGTGGTTCGCCGGCGCCGTGATGGTGCTCTCGGTGCTCGCCGTGCTCGGCCGCCTCTATTACCTGCAGGTCCTGCGCCACCATTACTACGACGTGCTGTCGCTGGACAATGGCGTGCGCACGGTGCCGATCCCGGCGGCGCGCGGACTGATCCTCGATCGTAACGGCGAGGTGATCGCCTCGAACCGCCCGACCTTCGATCTGGACCTGACGCCCGATGAGGCGCCGGACCTGAAGGATGAGCTCAAGCACCTGGTGCGGCTCGGCCTGCTGCAGCAGAGCGACCTAGCGCAGCTGATGCGCACCATCGCCTCGCACGAGCGCTTTGACACCTTCCCGATCCGCCTCGACCTCTCGGCCCGCGAAGTGGGACGCTTCGCGGTGCGCCGCTACGAGTTCCCCGGCATCGACATCAGTTCCCGCCAGGCGCGCTGGTACCCCTTCGGGACGCTCGCGGTCGATGCGGTCGGCTACGTGGGCACCATCAGCGCCCGCGAGCTGGCGCACCTGAACCCGGCCGAGTACGCCGGTACGGCGGTGATCGGCCAGACCGGGGTCGAGGCGACCTATGAGAAGTACCTGCACGGCACCAACGGCTATCGCCAGACGCTGGTCGATGCGCTCGGCCGGCCGGTCCGCCGCCCCGGGGTGCTCGGCAAGGAGCTGCACTTCAAGGCGCCGGTCCCGGGCGATGACGTCGTCCTCTCGCTCGACCTGAAGCTGCAGCGGCTCGCCGAGCAGCTGCTCAAGGGACAGGACGGAGCGGTGGTGGCGATCGATCCGTGGACGGGGGACGTGATCGTGATGGCCAGCTCTCCGGCCTTCAACCCGAACCTGTTCGCCCGCGGCATCACCGAGAAGGAATATCAGGCGCTGATCGATGACCCGCGCCGCCCGCTGTTCAACCGAACGCTGCGTGCGCAGCTGCCCTCAGGCTCGACGGTCAAGCCCGCGCTCGCATTGGGAGCGCTGACCGACGGGGTGATCGACGCACACCAGAAGGTGCTGGCCGGCTACGCGTATCACTTGCCCGGCAGCGCTCACCTGTACCACAACGCAAATCATGAATACTGCGGCGAGATGACCCTGCGCACGGCCATCATCATGTCGTGCGACGTGTATTTCTACCGGCTCGCCCACTTGATGGGCATCGATCGGATCTCCTCCTGGCTGCCGGAGTTCGGCTTCGGCCACCGCACCGGCATCGACATCCCCGGGGAAGACCGCGGCCTGGTGCCCTCGCGCGCCTGGAAGCGCCGCCAGTTCGCCAACCCCGCCCAGGGCGAGTGGTTCCCGGGCGACACGGTGATTCTCGGCATCGGCCAGGGGTACTTTCTGGTCACGCCGCTGCAGATGGCGCACTACACCGCCATGCTCGCCACCCGCGGCCGGAGTTACGAGCCGCGCCTGGTGACGGGGCTGCGCAATCCGCGCACCGAGCAGATTCACTGGAAGCGCCCGGTGCTCAACGGCAACCTCACCCAGATCAGCCCCGCGGCCTGGAAAGTCGTGATCCAGGCCATGGTCGGGGTGACCACCCAGCCGAAGGGCACCGCATACTGGGAGATGCACAACAGCACCTACCCCATCGCGGGCAAGACCGGCACGGCGCAGCTGGTGCGCGAGGGCGCCAAGGGCTACGCCAACGAAGGGTCGTATCATGCGCAGAAGACACTCAAGCAGCTGCGTGACGATGCCTGGTTCATTGCGTTCGCGCCGGCCAACGCGCCGCGGATCGCCGTGGCGGTGCTGGTCGAGCATGCCGGCTGGGGCTCGACGGGCGCGGCGCCCATTGCGCACAAACTGATGGACGCGTACCTGCTCGGTCCCGACGGGAAGCTCCTGGCGCACCCCGGGCGCGGTCCGTTCTCGGAGCCGGCGGGCCTGAAGTCGCGCGTGATGCCGGGCGTCGACCCCCACATGACCCCGCAGCAGCGGGCCGCCGCACCATGATTCACGAAGAATTCTCGACGGATTCGCGCACGCGCCGCACGCTCAGCGGCGCCGCCCGGGTGCTGCTCGCGCTGAAGGTCGACGGCCCGCTCGCCGTCGGACTCGCGCTCACGGCCGGCTTCGGCCTGGTGGTGCTCTACAGCGCCTCGGCCGAGAACACCTCGATGCTGGTGCGCACCGTGCTACGGCTGGTGCTCGGGATCATCATCATGCTCTCCGTGGCGCGCATCAGCCCGAACCTGCTGCGGCGCGCCTCGCCCTGGCTCTACGGCCTGGGCATCGTGCTGCTCCTGGGGGTCGCGGCGGTCGGTCACGTCCACCTCGGCGCCAAACGCTGGCTCGATCTCGGCCCGATCCATTTTCAACCGTCCGAGCTGATGAAGATCGCCGTGCCGATGATGTGCGCCTGGTATCTGCACGAGCGGCCGCTGCCGCCGCGCCTAGGCGACCTCGGCGTGCTGGGGCTGATCATCCTCGCCCCGGTCGGACTGGTGGCCAAGGAGCCGGACCTCGGCACCGCAGCGCTGATCACGGCCGCGGGCGCCGTGGTCGTGTTTCTCGCCGGGCTGCGCGTGCGCGCGCTCGTCGTGCTGCTGCTGCTCGCCGCGGCGGCCGCGGCACTCGGCCTGCGCTTCATGCACGGCTACCAGCGCGAGCGGCTGCTCACCTTCCTGAACCCCGAGGCGCACCCGCTCGGTGCCGGTTACCACATCATCCAGTCGCAGATCGCCGTCGGCTCCGGCGGCATCTTCGGCAAAGGCTGGATGGCCGGCAGCCAGGCACAGCTCGACTTCCTGCCCGAGCGCACCACGGATTTCATCTTTGCCGTGATCGGCGAGGAATTCGGGCTGCTCGGACTGCTGGTGCTGCTGATGCTGTACGCGTTCGTGATCGGCCGCTCGATCTACCTCGCGATGCAGTGTCCGGACACGTTCTCGCGCCTGCTCGGCGGCAGCATCGCGCTCACCTTCTTCGTCTACGTGATCATCAACGCCGGCATGGTGACAGGCCTGGTACCGGTGGTCGGCGTGCCGCTGCCGCTCGTCAGCTACGGGGGCAGTTCGGTGGTGACGGTGCTGTCAGGTTTCGGTATTCTGATGGCGCTCTTCTCGCATCGGAAGCTGATGGGCTAAGGAGCACTTCAGTGCTGCGTTCGATCCTCTTCGCCCTGCTCTCACTCACCGTGTTGATCCGGCCCGCCGCCGCGGCGGAGCAGACCGGCGCGCATTTCCCGCGCGCGGCCCTGGAGCGCTTCGCCACACAGGTGGCGCGCCGCGACGGGCTGAACCGCGCCCGCGTGCTGTGGATCCTGCGCCATGCGCGCCCGCAGCCCTCGATCATCGCGATGATGAACCGCCCGGCCGAGCAGGTCCTGAAGTGGTGGCAGTACCGGCGGATCTTCCTCACCCCGCAGCGCATCGATGAGGGCGTGGCGTTCTGGCAGGCGCACCGCCGTGCGCTTGAGCGCATCGGGGCCGAGCAGGGGGTCAACCCGCGCTACATCGTGGCCATCCTCGGCGTCGAGACCTACTACGGGCGGCTGACCGGCTCGTACCGCGTGCTCGATGCACTCAGCACCCTCGCCTTCGACTACCCGCAACGCGCGCACTTCTTCGCCGGGCAGCTCGAACGCTTCCTGGTGCTCACGCAGCGCGACCGGATCGATCCGCTCAGCGTGAAGGGCTCCTACGCCGGCGCGATGGGTCCGATGCAGTTCATGCCCTCGGCCTACCTGCGCTTCGCCGTGAGCACCGGGAAGGGCCCGCCGAACCTGTTCACCAACTGGGATGACATTTTCGCCAGCGTCGCGCACTACCTGCACGCGCACGGCTGGCAGTACGACGCGCCGGTGCTCGCGCGGGTGCGCATCGAGCCCGGCGCACACTTTGCGGTCGATCCGGACCGCCTCGCGCTCGACCGCACGGTCGGTGCGCTGGCCGCCCAGGGCATCGAGCTGAGGCGGCACGAGCCGCCCGAGGCGCGCGCGGTACTGCTGCTGGCACACACGCGCAGCGGGCCGATCTATCGGGTGGGATTCAACAACTTCCACGCCCTGCTGTCGTACAACTACAGCAAGCTGTACGTGATGGCCGTGAACGCGCTGGCGCAGGCGATTGCCCATCGGGTCCACGCATTACCCGCGACGGCGGTGGCCGCTGCAGGTCCGGATCGACAGCGGTGAGGCGCGAGCGCCGCGCCCGCCGCCTGCCGCTCGGGGCACTGTTGCTCGCCGCGACCCTCGGCGGCTGTGCCTCCAGCGGTCATTTCGTCCGCGGCCCGGCGCGCGGCCTGCCCCCCCTGCCGACGGACTGGCGGACCATTCCCAATCCCGTGCCGCGCTACCTGCCGCCGGCCCCGCGCGGCAACCCCCCCTACTACGACGTCAACGGCAAGCGCTATTACGTCCTGGCGAGTGCGGCCGGCTACCACCAGATCGGCGTCGCTTCGTGGTACGGCCCGAACTCCCAGGGCCGCTCCACCGCCGACGGGGACCCCTACGACATGTACGCCATGACCGCGGCCAACAAGGTGCTGCCGCTGCCGACCTACGTGCGCGTCACCGATCTGTCGAATGGCCGCAGCGTCATCGTCAAGGTCAACGACCGCGGGCCATTTGTCGCCCACCGCCTGATCGACCTGTCCTACGTCGCGGCCGCGAAGCTCGGCATGCTCGGCACGGGCACGGCGCTGGTCGACGTGCAGGCCCTCACCCCGGGCAGCCCGGCCTCGCTCTCGAGCGCCATGCAGCCGATCGGTGCACCGTTGTACGTGCAGGTGGGCGCGTTTGCCGTGCCGGCCAATGCCGAGCGGGTGCTCGCACGACTGGAATCGGGCGGCCTGCCCGGCCCGTTCATTCTCTCCCCGTCGGTCACCGGCGGGACTCTGTATCGCGTGCGGGTCGGACCGGTGCACGACGTAGCGGCGTACGATGCGCTCGCCGCGCGGCTGGCGGCACTCGGTTATCCTGGGGCCATCCTGGTCAAGCCGTGAGTCGATGCACGCGGCGCGCACAGAACTATCCGGTATCGGCGTAATCTTATTCTGCGCCATCCGCCGCACCATCCTGTAAGGAGGAATCGCCTCATGTCCCGCTCTTCTGTCCTGGCCGTCCTGACGGCCGCCACGCTGCCGGTTCTGGCGGCGCTCGTTCCGGCGGCTCAGGCCGCTGCCGCCCCGGCAGCCCAGACGGCGCTCGCCGCCGCGCCGGTCGCCGTGCCGGTTCCGCCGCCGCCGGCCCTCAATGCCCATGCGTACATGCTGGTCGACTTCAACACCGGGCAAGTGCTCGCGGCAAAGAACGCCAACGACAAGATGCCGATGGCGAGCCTGACGAAGCTCATGACCGCCTACATCGTGTTCTCGGCGTTGAAGAGTGGGCAGCTCTCGCTCGACACCCCGGTGACCATCAGCAATGCGGCCTGGCGCACCGGCGGCTCACGCATGTTCGTCAACCCCGGCACCCAGGTCTCGGTGCTGAATCTGCTGAAGGGCATGATCGTCGAGTCGGGCAACGACGCCACGGTCGCCCTGGCGCAGAAAGTCGGCGGCACGCAGGCCGGCTTCGTCACGCTGATGAACGATTACGCGCGCCGCCTCGGCCTGACCTCGACGCACTACGAAGATGTCGACGGGCTGCCGGAGCCGGATCACTACACCACCGCGCGCGACCTCGCGACGCTCGCGTCCGACATCATCCGTGACTTCCCGCAGTACTACTTCATCTTCAAGATCAAGACGTTCACCTGGGATCACATCACGCAGCGCAACCGCGTCGTGCTGCTGTGGACCGACCACTCGGTCGATGGCATGAAGACCGGCTACACCGATGCGGCCGGCTACTGCATGGTGGTCTCCGCGCTGCGCAACGGCATGCGCCTGGTGTCGGTGGTCCTCGGCGCTCCGAGCTGGAACGGGCGCGTCAGCGACAGCCAGGCGCTGATCAATTACGGCTACAATTTCTACGAGAACGAGAACGTCGAGGCCGCCCGGGCGGTCATCGCCAAGCCGCGGGTATTCAAGTCAGCCGCGGGATTTGCAACGGTCGGTCCTGAACTGCCGGTCGTAGTCACCGTGCCGCGCGGACCGGACGCAACGCTCAGCACCCGCATCCTCTGGAATCACTGGCCGTTGACGGCGCCGATCGCCGCCGGCGACAACGTCGGAACGCTGCTGGTGCTGAACGGCGCCGGACAGCAGATCGACAGCACGCCGCTCGTGACGCTCAGTGCGGTCCCTGAGGGAGGATTGATCACCCGGCTGATCGACGACATCCGGCTCTGGATCTGATCCGACCGGCACCACTGCGAGCGATCCCATGGCCGATCCGTTCCCGACCTGTTACCTCAACGGTGAGTACCTGCCGATCGAGGCGGCGCGCATCTCGCCGCTCGACCGGGGGTTTCTGTTCGGCGATGGCGCCTACGAGGTCATGCCCGTGTACGGTGGACGGCCGTTTCGGCTCGCCGCGCACTGCGCGCGCCTCGCGCGCAGCCTCGCAGCGCTGCGCATGGACGATCCGCTCACACCCAGCCAATGGCGCGAGGTGTTCGGCGGACTGATCGCGGCGGCCGGTAGCGCAGATCTGTACCTGTACTGGCAGGTCACCCGGGGCGCGGAGTCCGGTCGCGCGCACGCGCCGCTACCGCAGATCGCACGCACCGTGTTCGCATTCGCCGCACCGTGGCCGGCGCCACCGGCGGATCTGGCCGAGCGGGGCGTCGCATGCGTCACGGCCGCCGACACGCGCTGGTCGCGCTGCGACATCAAGTCGACCGCGCTGCTTGCGAATGTGCTGCTGCGTCAGTTGGCGGTCGACGCAGCGGCCGCCGAGACTCTCCTGCTGCGCGACGGCCGACTGACCGATGCCTCGGCATCGGCGGTTCACGTAGTGCTCGGCGGGGAGGTGCTCACCCCGCCGAACTCGCACGAGATCCTGCCGAGCACGACCCGCGCGGTGATCGAGGAACTCTCAAGCCGCGCGGGCGTGCCCTGGCGTGCCGCGCCGGTGAGCGAGGCGCAGCTGCGCGGCGCCGAGGAGATCTGGATCTCGGCCGCCACCCGTGAGGTCCAACCCGTCACGCACCTCGACGGCCAACCCGTGGGCACCGCTCGACCCGGCGCGCTCTGGCGGCGCGTGCACGATACCTTCCAGCAATGGAAGCGTGAACTGCAGGGGACACCGTGGTGAGCAAATCGGTGCTGGAGTTTCCGACCGAGTATCCCATCAAGATCATCGGCCGGCCATCGGACGAATTCCGCGCACGTATCCACGCGGTGGTCCTGCGCCATTCGCCGGAACTCGAGTCCGAGCGGGTGAGCGAGCGACTCAGTGGCAATGGCAACTTCCTGTCGATCTCCTACCAGCTAATCGCCGAGAGTCGCGAGCAGATCGAGGCGTTGATCGAGGAGCTCAAGGCCTGCGACGGGGTGATGATGCTGCTGTGAGCGCGCCCTAGCGTTGGCGGGCGCGCCCCGGCACGAGCAGCGGCAGCGCCGCGATGAACATCAGCAGCACGACCACGCACAGGAAGGAGCCTTCCGGCCCGTCGCGCCCGCCGCTGAGGTACAACCCGCCCTGCGGCTGCAATGTCAGCAGCCGGCCGAATGAGCGCATGCCGCTGTCGGCGCTGCCGTAGAAATAACTCTCGGCCCAATCCCACGCGGCGTGCATGCCGATCACCCACCACAGCGTGCCGGTGCGGCGGATCGCCAGACAGAACAGCAGACTCGCCAGCGCCGCGGTGATCAATCCGGTGGGATTCTCCCCGACGTTCAGCCCATGGGCGGCGCCGAATGCGATCGTGACCGCGAGCGCCGCCGTCCAGAATCCGTGGGCCTCGCGCAGCGTCGCGAACAGATAGCCGCGAAAGGCAATCTCCTCGAAAAACCCGATCAGCAGCGCCGCGACCAGCCAGGCGAGCCCCGAGCGGACGGCGGACGGCGGCGGCAGCGTCGGCCCGAGCAGCCGCGCCCCGCCGAACAGGAGCAGCGCACCGACCAGGACGCTCAGCAGCGCGAACCCGACGGCGAAGCCGCTCGTCAGATCGCGCGCCCGGTGACCCGGCTGCAGTCCTATGGCGCGCAGCGGCCGGCCTTCGAGCGTCGTCATGATCGCGCTCGCCGCCAGTGCGCACAGCAGCGCCAGCGCCTCCTGAAAACTCGTCAGCCAGGCCGGCATCTCCCCGCTCGCGTGCGCGCGTGCGAATGCCACCTGCAGCGGACGCTGCCATGCAGGCACGGCAGCAAGCACGGCGTGCACCAGTATCGACAGCCCAAACAACAACATCCCGAACACGATGACGTACAGCACCGCGCGCGGCCGCGCCCGCACCCCGTGAGCATCGAAGAAGAGCCGAACCAGCCCACGCGACGCACCGCCAACGGGCGGCTCGATGGGGCGCAACAGACAGCCGCGGATGCGCACCGCACCGCCGCTCAGGTTGTGGACGGAGCGGCGCGTACCGCCGTGTACAGCCTGCGCACCAAATGCCTCAGCAGACCCTCTGCGGCCGTGCTCACCGCGTCCACAGCCGTCAGGTCCGCCAGCCGGGTCATCTCCAGGCCCGCGTAGCCGCAGGGATTGATCTGGCGGAAAGGCTCCAGGTCGTTGCACACGTTGAGCGCAATGCCGTGGTAGCTCGCCCCGCGCCGCACGCGGATCCCGACGCTGGCGAGCTTGCGGCCGGCGACGTAGACCCCCGGAGCACTGCGGCGGCTCTCGGCGTCGATGCCGAGTTCGGCTGCATAGTCGATCACCGCGCGCTCAAGCGCGCTGACCAGATCGCGCACGCCGAGGGCGGCACGGCGCAGATCCACCAGCGGATACACCACCAATTGCCCCGGCCCGTGATAGGTCACCTGGCCGCCGCGGTCGATGCGCACCACCGGGATCTCCCCCGCCCCGAGCACATGCGCCGGATCGGCGTTCATCCCGAGGGTGAACACCGGGGGATGCTCGAGCAGCCAGATCTCATCGGGGGTGGCGCCGGTGCGCTCATCGGTGAAGCGCTGCATCGCCCGCCAAGTCGGCTCGTAGGGTTGAAGGCCCAGACGGCGCACCACCGCCGGCGGCGGGAGCGCCGCGGGCTCGCCCGCGGCGCACGCCGGCTCGGTGCTCACCGCGGCGGCGCCGCGAGGCGCGCGTTGTCGAGTCCGGCGTTGTTGCGGTTCAACGCCTGTTCGGCGCGGTAGCTCGAGCGTACCAGAGGACCGGAGACACACTCGAGGAAGCCCAGACCGAGCGCGTACTGGCGGTGCGCATCGAACTGCGCCGGAGTCACGAACCGTTCCACGGGGAGGTGGTTCGCAGTCGGGCGCAGATACTGGCCGAGCGTGATGAGGTCGACGCCGGCGGCACGCAGGTCGCGCAACGTCTCTTCGATTTCCTCCTCGCGCTCCCCCAGGCCGAGCATCAGACCACTCTTGGTGAGGATCTGGGGCCGATGCTGCTTGGCGTGGCGCAACACCTCGAGCGTTCGCTCGTAGCCGGCACGCGGGTCGCGCACCGGATGAGTGAGCCGGCGCACCGTCTCGATATTCTGGGCGAACACCTCAAGCCCGGCGTCGACCACGGTTTCGACGGCGGCCGCCTGGCCCTGGAAGTCCGGGGCCAGCGCCTCGACGGCGGTGTCCGGGCTGCGGCGCTTGATGGCGCGGATGCACGCCGCATAGTGAGCCGCACCGCCATCGGGCAGATCGTCGCGGTCGACGGACGTCAGCACCACGTACTTGAGCTTCATCAGCTCCACGGTTCGTGCGCTGTTCTCGGGCTCCTCAGGATCGAGCCAGCCGCGCGGATTGCCGGTATCGACCGAGCAGAAGCGACAGGCGCGCGTGCATACCGCGCCCATCAGCATGAGCGTCGCGGTGCCGGCGTTCCAGCACTCCCCGATGTTCGGGCACTTCGCTTCCTCGCACACCGTCGCGAGACGATGCTCCTTGACGAGCGCCTTGACGGTCTGGAACCCGCTGCCGGTCGGGGCCCGGGCCCGCAGCCAGTGCGGCTTGCGCCCGAAGGCTTCGCGGGCGAGCGGCGCGGATCCCTTGATGCCGTCGCGGATCGCGGTAAAGCCCTGCGGGGTCAGGTATTTCTCGCCGCTGCGGGCTGCACCCGGCTCGGCAACCACGGGGATGTCTTTGAGGCTGGACATCCTTTTATTGTACGGCGCGTCCGCCCCCGGACCCTAATTTGCCGCTCGGGCGCGCACGTGCGCATCGAGCCAGGCCAGGCGCTGCGCGGAGCCGACGTCGAACCACTCGCCGCGGTACACCTGCCCGCGCAGCCGGCCGGCGGCGATGGCCCGCCGCAGCAGGGGCAGCAACGCGAAACGCCCCTCGGGACAGCCGGCAAAGAACGCCGGCCGGTAGATCCCGATGCCCGTGTAGGTCAAGCGCGTCTCGCCCTGCTCGAGCACCGCGTCCCCGCACAGAGCGAAGTCCCCTTGCGGGTGATGCTCGGGGTTCGGGGCGAGCACGATGCTCGCGTGCGCCTCGGCCGGCAGCGGCCCGAGCGCCGCGAAATCCAGGTCCGTCCAGACGTCGGCATTGACCACGAGAAAGGGCTCAGTGCCAAGCAGCGCCAGCGCCCGAGCGATGCCGCCACCGGTCTCGAGCGGCACCGGCCCCTCCTCGCTGTAGTGGATCTGAAGGCCGTAGCGGGCGCCGGTGCCGAGCGCCTCGCGGATGCGCTCGCCGAGCCAGGACAGGTTGATCACCACCTCGCCGATGCCGGCACGCGCGAGCTTCTCCAGGTGGTACTCGATGAGCATCCGGCCGGCGAGCGGCACCAGGGGCTTCGGGACCGTGTCGGTGAGCGGTCGGAGCCGCTCGCCGCGCCCGGCTGCGAGCACCATCGCCTTCATGGCTCTGCGCCCGCACGGGCGTTGGCGCGCGGCAATTCGGCGGCGACCGGCCCCTCAAGCAGCGCCCCGAGCGGCGCGAGCGGCGGGTACTCCCGACAGGTCTGCTGCAGGTAGCGCAGCGTCAGCGGCAGATCGCGCAGGTAGCCGGCCTTGCCGTCGCGGTGCCACAGACGCGCGAAGATGCCGAGCACCTTCAGGTGCCGCTGCACGCCCATCAGGTCGAACCAGCGCAGGAACTCGCCCTCATCGCGCCCGGCGAGTGCGCCGCCGCCCAGCAGCGATCGGTGGCGGCTCACCCAGGCACATACTCGCTCGCGCGGCCAGGCGATGTAGCAGTCCTTCAGCAGCGAGACCAGGTCGTAACCAACCGGCCCGCGCAGCGCGTCCTGGAAATCGATCACGCCGGGATTGCCGGCCGCGGTGACCATGAGGTTGCGCGAATGATAGTCGCGGTGCACAAACACCTGCGGCTGCGCCAGGGCCTGCTCGATGAGCCACTCGAAGCTCGCCTCTAGCGCCGCGCGCGCCTCCTGCGGCAGCGCCAGGCGCAGGTGCCGGGCGAGAAACCACTCGGGCATCAGGTCCATCTCGCGGCGCAGCGCGGCGCGGTCGTACGGGGCGAGCTCGCCGGCCGCCTGCGCGCCGCGCAGTTGCAGCCGTGCGAGCGTCTCGAGCGCATCGGCGTACAGCGAGTCCGCCGCGCCCGGCTCCCCGAGGCGCGCCAGATACGGCGTGGTGCCGAGGTCCTCGAGCAGCACCCAGCCGCGCTCGACGTCCGCGGCATGAACGTGCGGCACGTGAATACCGAGCGGCGCGAGCAGCTTCGAGACTCGCAAGTACGGACGCACGTCCTCGCGGCCGGGCGGCGCATCCATCACCACGAACGTTCCGTCGGCACAGAACACCCGGAAATACCGCCGAAAACTCGCATCGCTCGAGGCAGGCTCGATGCGCGCGGCGCGGATGTTCAGATCGCGCGAGAGCCAATCCTCGAGCAGCGCGAGGCGCGCGTCAGGTTCAACCATGGAATGCTTTGGGCCGACGGGAATGCGGGCCTGCCATTATAATCGGCTCCCTCATGCCGCGTTGCAGCCTACTCTGGACCGCCCTGCTGTCGTTCGGCGGCCTCATCCCGCATTGCGCCCGGGCCGCCCAAACGCCGACCCCGGCACCGTCGCAGGCGCTGCCCGGCACGACCCATGGTGCCGCGCGCACCGCGGCGGAGAAACGCCTCGCGGCCGGCGGGGCGGTGCACGCCACGGCCGACCGCGCCCTGTACGGCAAGGACGGGCAGCTGGATCTCTCCGGGCACGTGCGGTTGCGCCAGGGCGAGCGCGAGATCCGGGCCAACGCTCTGCAGTACGACAACCGCACCGGCGCGCTCAGCACCCGCGGAGGCATCCAGTACACCGACCCGCGCATCGAGGTCACCGGCAAGGGCGGCAGCTATTCTCCCCGGACCGGCGCGCTGTTCGACTCGGCGCACTTCGCGCTGCGCGGACACATCGCACACGGCACGGCGCGCCTGATGCGCGTGACGCCGGGCGGACTGCTCCAGATGCAGGGCGTGAGCTTCACGACCTGCCCACAGGTGCGGCCCTCCTGGGTACTGCGGGCGAAGTCCATCACGCTGCACACCCGGGCACACATCGGCTACGGCCGCGATGCGCGCATCGATCTGCACGGCATCCCCATCGTGTATCTGCCGTGGGTGTCCTTTCCGCTCGGCAACGTGCGCAAAAGCGGCTTTCTGTTCCCGACACTGGGCAATACCTCGCGCGGCGGACTGCAGATCTCGGCCCCGTTTTACTGGAACATCGCGCCGAATGCGGACCTGACCGTGATACCGACGGAGTACCAGCACCGCGGCGTCGATCTCGGCGGCGAGGCACGCTGGCTCACGCGCCGCCAGTACACCGACCTGCAGTGGGATTACCTGCCGAACGATGCGAGCTACCTCGGCGGGCGCACCCGCGGGCGGATCTCGCTGCACACCGTCATGCGCCTGCCGCACCGCGTTCGCCTGCTGCTCGACGGGGAGAACGTCAGCGACAGCGCGTACTTCGAGGACTTCGCCACCGGGCCCCAGGGCACCAGCACGGCGTTCCTCGACCGGCGCGCGGAGCTCTCGTACCGCACCGTGCACTGGAACATCCGCGGCCTCGCCCAGCAGTTCCAGACCATCGACAGCTCATTGCCTCTGAACGAGCGGCCGTATGCGCGCCTGCCCGACCTGACGGCCGCGGCCGACTACGGCTGGGGACCGGGCGAGCTGCTGCGCTACGGGTTCAAATCCGAGCTGGTCGACTTCCAGCGCTCCGATCACTCCACGGCGGTGAGCGGCTGGCGCCTCGATGCGATGCCCCGTCTGTCGCTGAACTTCGGCGGCCCGGGGTATTTCATCCGCCCGGCAATCGCCTGGCGTTTCACGCAGTACGAGCTGCGCCACACCGCGCTCGGCCAGCCCGCGGCGCCCTCGCGTAGCCTGCCGATCGCGAGCTTCGACACCGGACTGACGCTCGAGCGCACCGCCGGGCGCAACGGGCAGCGGCTGATCACGATCGAGCCGCGGGTGATGTACCTGTACGTGCCGTACCGCAACCAGAACAACCTGCCGATCTTCGACACCGCACTGCCGGACCTCGCGCCGGTGGAGCTGTTTCGCACCAACCGCTACGTAGGTGCCGATCGCGTCGGGGACGCCAACCAGGTGAGCGCGGCGGTCACCACGCGGCTGCTCGGCACCGCGACCGGCCGGCAGTACCTCTCGGCGACCCTCGGGGAGGCGTTTTACTTCCAGACCCCGCGCGTGACGCTGCCGGGAGAGACGATACAGACCGACCGCCGCTCGGACATCATCGCCGAATTGTCGCTGACGGCGTTCAAGCACTGGAGCGCCCGGGCCGCCGTGCAGTGGAACCCGCAGGCCTCGCGCACGCAGCGCGCGCAGGTGACGCTGCAGTACCAGCCGGGTCCCGACCGCGTGATCAATCTCGGCTACCGCTACGAGCGCGACTCGTTCGAGCAGGCGAGCGCCAACGCGCTGTTGTGCAGCACCACCCCCGCGGTGGCGGCCGGCAGCTCCTGCGGCATCCAGCAGGCCGAGATCTCCGCGGCCTGGCCGATCGGGCGCCACTGGAGCCTCTTCGCCCGTGGCATCTACTCGTTGCAGGACCACGAGGCACTGGAGAGATTCGTCGGCTTCGAGTACCGTGCCTGCTGCTGGAGCGTGCGGCTCGGTGCCCGGCGCTACGTGGCGGTACGCCCGGCGCTGCAGCCGGTAGGCGTGGCGCAGCGCACCGGCGCCCAGGACACTGGCATTTATCTGCAGGTGGAACTCACGGGCCTCGCCAGTGTCGGATCTGCGCCGGATGCTTTCCTCTCCGAGGCCATCCCCGGCTACACTCCGGCGGCCATGGCCTCCCCGGCAACCCATCCTTAAAGACGAGCGATCGAGGACTGAAGCGCATGCGGCGGCACCTTTTCTTCTTCCCCCGGCCCCCTCGGAACACCCGCGATGCGGGTCTGACGCACGGAGTCTGGTTCGCTGCGCTGTGCGCGACGGTGGCGCTTGCGCTGCTGCCGGGCCGGGCGCTCGCCCAGACCCGTGACCTCTCGACCCAGGGCCAGCTGCTCGACCGTATCGCGGCGATCGTCAACAACGGCGTGATCATGCAGAGCCAGCTCGACAGCCGCGCGCGCGAGGTGGTCGCGGAGCTCAAAGCCCAGGGGCTCACCCCGCCGGCCCAGAGCGTGCTGCGCAAGCAGGTGCTCAACAGCCTGATCCTGCAGAAAGTCCAGCTGCAGCAAGCCCAGCAGGATGGCATCACGATCTCCGATGACACGCTGAACGCAGCGCTGCAGAACGTCGCGGCGCGCAATGGCATCCCTTTCGCCGACCTGCCGACGGCACTGGCGCAGCAAGGCATCAACTACGCCGATTACCGCGATCAGATGCGCGATCAGCTGATCATCGGCCTGCTGCGTGAACGCGACGTGCTGCAGCGCATCGTGGTCACCCCGCGCCAGGTCGATCAGTTCCTCGCGCACCAGACCGACGCACCCACGTCCGGCGAGGAATTCAACGTCTCCCACATCCTGATTGCCGTGCCGCCGAACGCCACGCCATTGCAGCTCGCCGCCGCGCAGCAGCTGGCCAACAAGGTCGATGCGCTCGCCAAAGCGGGCAAGAACTTCGGCAAGCTCGCCGTCACCTACTCCAACAGCGGAGATGCGCTGAAGGGCGGCAAGCTCGGCTGGCGCAAGGGCATCGACCTGCCGACATTCCTCACCAACGTCGTGCCGAAACTCAAGCCCGGCGAGGTCAGCGCGCCGATCCGCACGCCGTCCGGCTTTCACATCGTGAAGCTGAACCAGGTGCGTCGCAATACGCACAAGGACATCGTCGCGCAGGTCCACGTGCGGCACATCCTGCTCATTCCGAACGCGCTGCAGGACAACGCCACGGTACGCGAGCGCCTGGAGAAAATCCGCAAGCAGATCCTCACCGGCAAGGTGAAGTTCTCCGTGATCGCCGCCTCGGTCTCACAGGACCCAGGCTCGGCGTCGCAGGGTGGGGATCTCGGCTGGCAGAGTCCGAATGCCTTCACGCCGCGCTTCGCCAAGGCGATCAACGCGCTCAAGGTGGGCCAGATCAGTCAGCCCTTCCAGACGCGCTTCGGCTGGCACATCGCCGAGCTCCTCGGCCGCCGCCAGTTCGACGAGACCAAGGAGATGAAGCGCCTGCACGCCATGGAGGCGATCCGCGCCAGCCGCGCCGACGAGGACGCCGAGCTGTGGCTGCAGCGGCTGCGCGATGACGCCTACGTGAAGATTCTCAGCGACTGAGCCGAGACCGATGACGCCGCGGATCGTGCTGAGCTCGGGGGAGCCGGCCGGCATCGGCCCGGACCTGTGCCTCGCGATCGCCGCTCGGACGCTGCCGTGTGAGCTGGTCTGCCTGGCCGATACGGCGCTGCTCACCGAGCGGGCCCGACAACTGCGGCTCGCCGTCGAGCTTCAGCCCTACCGGCCGGGCGAGCCCTGCCCCCACCGGCCCGGCCACCTCAT
This sequence comes from Pseudomonadota bacterium, assembly GCA_021851405.1. GTDB lineage: Bacteria > Pseudomonadota > Gammaproteobacteria > Steroidobacterales > Steroidobacteraceae > 13-2-20CM-66-19. Next base: position 9,475 of record JAJZDW010000027.1, on the reverse strand, counting down.
CGTCGAGCACCATCCGCTCGCGGTGCCCTGCACGCCCGGCCGGCTCGAGGTGCGCAATGCGCACTACGTCACCGAGCTGCTCGAGCGGGCCTGCACAGGCGCCCTCGACGGGGAGTTCGCGGCCCTCGTGACCGCTCCGGTGCACAAGGGCATCATCAACGAGGCCGGCATGCCCTTCACCGGCCACACGGAATTCTTCGCCGAGCGCACCGGAGCGAGCCCGGTCATGATGCTCGCCACCGGGACGCTGCGCGTGGCGCTCGCCACGACCCACCTGCCGCTCGCGCGGGTGAGCGCGGCGATCACCCGCGAATCGCTGTGCGCGATCCTCGCCATCCTCGATCGCGACCTGAGACGCTGGTGGGGGTTGGCGCGACCCCGCATCGGGGTCTGTGGCCTCAACCCGCATGCGGGCGAAGGCGGACATCTGGGCGATGAGGAAATCCGGGTGATCGGTCCGGCGATCGCTGCCATGCGCGAACGCGGCCTCGAAGTGAGCGGCCCGCTGCCGGCCGACACGGTGTTCGTGCCGCGCGTACTCGCCCACTACGATGCGGTGCTCGCGATGTATCACGACCAGGGCCTGCCGGTCATCAAGCATGCCGGCTTCGACTGCGCGGTGAATGTGACGCTCGGTCTGCCGATCCTGCGCACCTCGGTCGATCACGGGACCGCCCTCGAACTGGCCGGCACCGGGCGCGCCGAGACGGGCAGCCTCGTGGCCGCCCTCGAGCTGGCGGTCGCGCTCGCCGAGCGGCGCAGTCCGTGAGCCGCCACGGCGCACCGCAGGGCCGCAGCGCCACCGAGCCGCGCGCCCGCAAGCGCTTCGGGCAGCATTTCCTGCACGACCCCGCGGTGCTCGAGCGCATCGCCGCGGCGGTGGCCCCGGGCCCCGCGGACCGCCTGGTCGAGATCGGGCCCGGCCGCGGCGCGCTCACCGAGTACCTGCTGGGCACCCCGTGCCGAAGCCTCGATGCCGTGGAGATCGACCGCGACCTCGCCGCGCTGCTGCGCGAGTGCTTCGCCGCCGAGCCGCGCTTCACGCTGCGCGAGGCCGACGCGCTGCGGTTCGATTTCACGGCGCTCGCCGCCGAGCGCGGCGCGCGGCTGCGCGTGGTCGGCAACCTGCCCTACAACATCTCCACGCCGCTGCTGTTTCACCTGCTCGAGAGCGCCGCGTCGATCCTCGACCTGCACGTCATGCTGCAGCGCGAGGTCATCGAGCGCATGGCCGCGGCGCCCGGCGATTCGGCCTACGGGCGCCTGACGGTGATGCTCGCCCCGTGGGTCGAAGTCGAGTCGCTGTTCGAGGTCGGTCCCGGCGCCTTCCAGCCGCCGCCGCGGGTCTGGTCCGCCGTCGCCCGCGTGACGGTGCGCGCCACGCCGCTGTTTCAGGTCCACCCTCGCTTCGCGGCGCTGGTCGCCGCAGCCTTCTCCCAGCGGCGCAAGACGGTCCGCAACGGCCTGCGCGGGCTGGTCAGCGCCGAGCAGATCGAGCGCTGCGGCGTCGACCCTGCGGCGCGGCCCGAGACGCTGGCGCCACAGCTGTTCAACGCGCTTGCCCAGGTGTCCGATGCACCGTATTGAGCTACGCTCTCGCTCATGAGCGGGGAATCCTACCGCCGCATTCTGGTGGTCCTCGATCTGCGCGAGGACAGCCTGCGGGTCGGCCGGCACGCCGCGACGCTCGCCGCGCGCCTGCAGGCGGAAATCGAACTGCTGCACGTGGTGGAGCTGCTGCCGGTCGAGCCGATGTCCGAGGCGCTCATCACCAGCGTGGGCATCGAGGACGAACTGGTGCAGCGCGCCCGCACCCACCTCGCCGAACTCGCCGGACAGCTCGAGCTCGCCGCCGCGCCGTGCTGGGTCGAGTGCGGGAACGTCAAGGCCGAGATCGTGCGCGTGGCGCGCAAGCGTCAGGCCGACCTGATCGTGCTCGGCAGCCGCGAACGGCACGGCATGTCGATTCTGCTGAACTTCACCGAAGACACCGTCCTGCACGCCGCACCGTGTGACGTGCTCGCGGTGCGGGTGAAGCGCTCGGCCGCGCCGCGCCCGGAGTGAGCCGCGCATCACCGCCCGGGCCCTGCCCCGGGTAAACTAGCGGCGTATGAACGTGCCGCACAAAATCCGCATCGACGTCGAGACGAGCTACCTCGGCGACCAATCTGATCCGCGCGAACAGCGCTACGTGTTCGCCTACACCATCACCATTCGCAACGAGGGCGGACAACCGGCGACGCTGCTGCGGCGGCACTGGATCATCACCGACGCCAACGGCGGGGTGAAGGAGGTGCGCGGCGACGGGGTGGTCGGCGAGCAGCCGCGGCTCGAACCCGGGCAGGGTTTTCGCTACTCGAGCGGCGCGGTCCTGGAGACGCCCGTCGGCACGATGCAGGGCACCTACCAGATGATCGACGCCGCGGGCGAGCCCTTCGAGGCGCCGGTCCCGATGTTCCGGCTCGCCATGCCCGGAATCCTGCAGTGAGCCGATTCGCCATCGGTGACGTCCAGGGCTGCTACGACGAACTGCGCGAGCTGCTGAGACGGATCGGCTTCTCCTCGGACCGCGACCGGCTGTGGTTCGTCGGCGATCTGGTCAACCGCGGGCCGCACTCCCTCGAGGTGCTGCGCTTCGTACGCGCCCTCGGCGCCAACGCCGAAACGGTGCTCGGCAACCACGACCTGCATCTGCTCGCGGTGGCCGCCGGCTGCCGCCCGCCGCGCCGCTCCGACACCTTGCAGCCGGTGCTCGAGGCGAAGGACCGCGAGGGCTTGATCGAGTGGCTCACCGAGCGGCCGCTCGCGCACCTCGAGGACGGCGACCTGATGGTGCATGCCGGCATCGTGCCCGCCTGGTCGGCGCAGGCCGCGTGCGGGTATGCCCGCGAGGTCGAGACCGAGCTGCGCCGCGGCCGCCGGACATTGTTCGAACACATGTACGGGGATGCGCCGGAGCGCTGGTCCGATACGCTCGAGGGTTTCGATCGGCTGCGTTTCATCATCAACACGCTGACGCGTCTGCGCCTGTGCGCGACCGACGGAAGCATCAACCTCGCGCTGAAGGGCAAGCCCCCGGGCGCGGACTCGCCGTGGCGGCCGTGGTTCGACCTCGAGCGCCCGCTGAGCCGCGACGTGCGCATCGTGTTCGGACACTGGTCGGCGCTCGGCCTGACGCTGCGCGAGAACCTCATCGGGCTCGATACCGGGTGCGTCTGGGGGGGGACACTCACCGCCTTCGACCTCGAGCGCGGCGTCACCATCGCGGTCCCCTCGCGCGGCTATCAATCGATCGACTCCTGAGGAGACCCGCCGTGGATGCGCTCAAACCGTTGAACTTCCCGCGCTGGATCGAGGAGCACCGCGATCTGCTGAAGCCACCCGTCGGCAACCGCCGCGTGTTCACCGACGGGGACTTCATCATCATGGTGGTCGGTGGCCCCAACAGCCGTCAGGATTATCACGTCGATCCCGGCCAGGAGCTGTTCTACCAGCTCGAGGGCGAGATGGTGCTGAAGACCCTGCAATCGGGCCGCGCGCTCGAGGTCCCGATCCGCGCCGGGGAGATGCTGCTGCTGCCGGCCCTGGTGCCGCACTCCCCGCAGCGACCGGCCGGGACGGTGGGCCTGGTCATCGAGCGGCAGCGCCGGCCGGGCGAGCGCGACGGGTTCCAGTGGTACTGCCCGAGCTGCGCGGCGCTGCTGCACGAGACGTTCATCGAGCTGACCGACATCGAGGCGCAGCTGCCGCCGGTGTTCGAGCGCTTCTATGCCGATGTCGGCGCGCGCACCTGCAAGCGCTGCGGCACGGTGCTCGAGCGCTGAGGGCACCTGCCGTGCGCAACTTCCGCGGCCGCTGAGATTTCCTTACACTCCCCGCCGACAACCGCGACGGCCGCGGCGGGAGATCGTGATGTCACGCGTCCTCGGGGTACGGCTGCTTCTGACACTCTTTGCCCTCGGCTGCCTCGCCAGTGGCGCGCGCATCATGCTCGCACCATCCCTGGCCGGGGGATTTCCGCTGCAGCTGCGCGCGCTGGCGAACGGACTGTACCGAATCGAGCCGCAGCAGAGTCTGCCGCTGCCGAGCGGGCTGCAGGCGGGCGATCTGCTGCCGATGCGCCGCCTGAAACCCGCCGATCGCCCCGCCATTCTCGCCAGTTCCAGCATCGCGGCCGGCACGGAAATCGCGCTGCCGATCGTGCGCGCCGGCCATCCGCTCATCGTGGCGGTGCGGGCGATCCCCATGCCGAACACGGCACTGGAGGCGGTGGAGTTCGTCGGCTTTCAGCTGGCCATGTTCGCGATCGCGATGCTGACGCTGTGGCGTGGCCGTGATGGAGCCGCGTGGGCCTTGTCGGCGGTGTTTCTCGGCGCGCTGTTCATGGCCGGACCGCTGCAACTGCCGATCGGTCCACACTGGGTGATCTGGCGACACACGCTGAAGGAGATGGTCAGCGTCGTCATGGTGCTGGCACTGTACGCGTTTGCCGACGCTCTGGCGGGCGCCAGCCTGCCCACGCGGCTGCGCAGCGTCGGGCGCGTCAGCTACACGCTCTGGGCGCTCGCCGTGGTGACGCTGTCGCAGGCGCGATATTGGGCACTCGTGCACACCGGCACCACGGTATTCGCGACGGATTTTGCACAACTCAAGATGCTGTTGAGTCTGCCTTACTTGGTACCGCTGCTCGTGCTGATCGTCGGGTATCGCCGCGCCGCACACGAAGATCGACTGCGCATCCGCTGGGTGTTGTGGAGCATCGGTCTGCTCATGGGCAGCAACTTGATGCTGCTGGCCACCCCTGCGTCGTGGCAGACGGCGCTCCTGCAAGTCGCAGTCGTGCTGCAGGCGGTGGCGCTGCTCGGCCTGCTGTACGCCGTGCTGCGCACGCGCCTGATCGACGTGGGCTTCGTCATCGACCGCGCGTTGGTGTTCGGCGTGCTCACCGCGCTAGTGTTCGGCACGTTTTCCATTCTGGAGCTCGGCGTCCATCAGTTTGCCGTCAGCGATCGGGTGGGCTGGGCATTACAGGCGCTCGCCGCGCTGCTCCTGGCCATCGCGCTCAGTCCGCTGCACAAGCGCCTGGAGAACTGGATCGAGCAGGCGTTCTTTCGCAGCCAGCGCCTGGCCCTGATCGCGCTCGAGCGACTGGCGCGCGAATGTCCGTTCGTGGAGCGCGAGGCGCACCTGCTCACGATGGCCGTCGAGCGGCTGCAGCCACACTGCGCCGCCGTGGCCGTTTACGAACGTGCCGGCAGCACGTACCGGCGCGGCGCCGCCTACGGCGAGGCCTGGCCCGAGCGGATCGACGCCGATGATCCGGCGTTCGTGACGTTACGCACCACGCACGAGACGGCGTCGCTCGCGGGGCAGGTGTCGGCGCTGGGGGACGAAGGGCTCGCCCTGCCGATGACCGTCGCAGAATCCATCCTCGGGGCGTTGGTCTGCCGGCCGCGCGACGGCGAGCAGTTCGCCCCGGAGATCCGCGCCGCGCTGGCCAACGTGGCCCATCACCTCGGCATGGCCATCATCGGGTTACGGCACCGGGCACACGCACAGCTGGTGGCCGATATGGCGTCGGGTCGCATCGATGCCGAGGCGGCCCGGCGCCGTGCCATCACATTGCTCGAGGGCGAAGTGCCACCGGCCGGCGCCCCGCTCTGAGGACCCGCCGGCCGGTCACTGGCACGAGAACCCGCGGGCAGGCACCGGTGCCGAGCCCAGGGGCGACGATCCCTGTCGATCGTGCGAAGCCCCGTGTGACGCTCGCGCACGCCGCAGTCGAATCCCCTGAAGGCGACGACGCCTGCGCCGCCTCGGCGCGCTAGGTGCGGCGATGCGCCGCGACCCTCAGCGCCGCGGCACACCGGTGCTCTGCGCCGGCAGCGCCGACTCGGGGATGCCGATGCGGTGGGTCGACTTCACTTCCTCCATCACGAAGTAGCTGTGCGTCTGCTGCACGCCGCGAATGGCGGCAATGGTCTCCCCGAGCAGCGTGCGGTAGCGCTCCATGTCCCTCACGCGCACCTTCAGCAGGTAGTCGAATCCACCGGCCACCATGTGGCACTCCATGATTTCATCATGCGCGGCCACCATCTCCTTGAAGCGCTCGAACGCCTCCGGCGTCGTGCGATCCAGCGTCACCTCGACGTACACCAGCAGCCCGAGCCCGAGGCGCCGCGCATTCAGGTGCGCGAAATAGCCGCTGATGAACCCGGCCGCCTCGAGGCGCCGGATCCGCTCGAGCGTGGGCGTGACCGTCAAATTCACTTCGCGGGCGAGTTGGGACACCGGCACGCGGCCGTCCTGCTGCAGCCGCACCAGCAGCTTGCGGTCGATCCGATCCAGCGCGCGAAATCCCGTTGAAGCCGCTTTTTGCCTCATAGCCAGTCGATTTTACTTCTAATAGCGCCAATATATAAAAATATTCTCTGCTTCTACGAATAACATGAGGACAATTCTCTAGCACTGCCGGCCCGCACCGCATGAATGCCGTACCTGCACCCGAGGCGCTCTCTCGGGACCGAAACGATTTGCAGAGTCTGCGCGAGCGCATGCGCGCCGCCACGCTGCGCCCGGAGGCGCCCGCCGTGGAGGCGCTTCGCGCCGAGCTGCTCACCGTGGCCGAGCCGCTCGGTGCGGCGCGCGAGCACGCGATGCGCTGGGTGGGCGCCGCGCGCACCCGGGCGCACACCGGCTCGCTGGTCGAGTCCCTGCTCGGCCAGTTCGCCCTCGACAGCGCCGAGGGCAAGGCGCTGATGAGCCTCGCCGAGGCGCTGCTGCGCACCCCGGACGCGTTGAGCGCCGACCGCCTCATCGCCGAGCGGCTCGCGGCGCTGCGCACCGGAGGCACGGATGCGAACCTCAAGGTGCGCCTGGGCCTGGCGCTGCTGCGCACCGCCGGACGGATGCTGCCCGATGCGCACGCGCTGCTCACGCAGACCCCCACGCCTCGTCATGTGCTAGCGCCGACGACCCGGCGGGTCATGCGGCGCGCGATGCGATTGATGGGTCACGCATTCATCGTCGGGGAGTCCATTGAGGCGGCGCTCGCGCGCGGCACGAAACACCCCGAGCTCGCGCTGTGCTCCTTCGACATGCTCGGCGAGGGAGCGCGGACCGACGCGGATGCCGAGCGGTACTTCCAGGCGTACCGCGAGGCGATCGAGGCGCTCGGCCGTCAGCCGGCCGCAGCCGTGCACGCTCGCTCGGGCATCTCGGTGAAGCTCTCGGCACTCGAGCCACGCTACCAGCTGACGCAGCGGCCGCGCGTGCTCGAGCAGCTGGTGCCCCGCGCGGCGGCGTTGGCGCGCGCGGCCTGCCGCGCCGGCATCGGCCTGACCCTGGATGCCGAGGAGGCCGACCGGCTCGACCTGTCGCTCGATGTCATCGAGGCGCTGGCCCACGACCCCGAGACCCGTCACTGGGAGGGGCTTGGCCTGGCCGTACAGGCGTACGGACGGCGCGCGCCGTGGGTCATCGACTGGGTCGCGGCGCTCGCGCGCGCCAGCGGCCGTCGCATGAGCCTGCGGCTGGTCAAGGGCGCCTACTGGGACGCGGAGATCAAGCGTGCCCAGGAACGGGGGCTCGCGAGTTTTCCGGTCTATACCGCCAAGTCCTACACGGATGCCAGCTATCTGGTGTGCGTGCGGCGGCTGTTCGCTGCTCAGGACGTCATTTACCCGCAGTTCGCGACGCACAATGCGCTCACCGTCGCCGCCGTGGCGGCGCTCGCCCCGCCCGAGGCGCGCTACGAATACCAGCGTCTGCACGGCATGGGACAGGCGCTGTACGCGGTGGTGCACGCCGAGCGGCCGCACCTGGCCCCGGTGCGCGTGTACGCCCCGGTCGGCACGCATCAGGACCTGCTGCCGTATCTGGTGCGCCGCCTGCTCGAGAATGGCGCCAACACCTCCTTCGTCCATCACTTCCTGAACAAACGCATTCCCGTGGAGCACGTCGTGGGACAGATCCTTCCTGAAGTCACTCAGCGTCCCTCCGGCGTGCGCGAGCCGCCGCAGCTCTACGGCTCGCACGCCAACTCCCGGGGTGCAGACCTCGGCAACCCGGCGGAGCTCGCCGCATTGCAGGCGGCGCTGAAGAGCGCGCCGGGACGGCGCTACTCGGGCGGACCGATCCTCGCCGCCCCGGCGCTCGCGCCGTCCGAGACGCCCGTGCACTCACCGATCGACGGTGCGGTGGTCGGCCTCAGCCGCGATGCCACCGAGCCGGAAATCATCGCCGCCATGGAGGCCGCGGCGAGAGCCCAGCCGGCCTGGGACCAGACGCCTGCCGATGAGCGCGCCGCGTGCCTGGAGCGCGCGGCGGATCTGCTCGAGCAGCGGCGCGAGGCGTTCCTGCACCTGTTGGTCCGCGAAGCGGGCAAGACGCTGCCCGATGCTCTGGCTGAGATCCGCGAGGCAGCCGACTTCTGCCGCTACTACGCCACCGAGGGCCGCAAGCTCTTCGGCGCGGCGCAACGGCTGCCCGGCCCGGTCGGGGAGCGCAATGAGCTGTGGATGCAGGGGCGCGGCGTGTTTGCCTGCATCAGCCCGTGGAACTTCCCGCTCGCGATCTTCACCGGTCAGGTGGTCGCCGCGCTCATGGCCGGCAACAGCGTGCTCGCCAAGCCCGCACCCAACACCCCGCTGATCGCCCACGCCATGGTGAGCGTGCTGCACGAGGCGCGCGTGCCGCGCGCCGTGGTGCAGCTGACTACCGCGGACGGACCGCCGTTCAGCCGCGCCGCGTTGACGCATCCGGCGCTCGCCGGCGTCGCCTTCACCGGCTCGACCGCCACGGCGGCCACCATCAACCGCACGCTCGCGGCGCGCGACGGGGCGATCGTGCCGCTCATCGCCGAGACGGGCGGTGTCAACGCCATGATCGTCGATGCCACGGCGCTGCCGGAACAGGTGGTCGACGATGTCGTCACCTCAGCCTTCACCAGCGCCGGACAGCGCTGCTCGGCACTGCGCATGCTCTATCTGCAGGAGGAGCTCGCCGAGCGCACGATCGAGATGCTGATCGGCGCGATGCGCTGCCTCACGATCGGCGATCCGGCGGATCCGGCCACCGACGTAGGCCCGGTGATCAACGCCCAAGCGCGCGCGCGGCTCGAGCGGCACGCCGAGCGGATGCGTCACGAGGCGAAGCTGCTGCATGCCTGCTCGATCGAACAGTGCCCGCCGGCCGGACAATTCTTCGCCCCGCACCTGTTCGAGCTCGCGCGTCTCGACCAATTGAAGACCGAGGAGTTCGGCCCGATTCTGCACGTCGCACGCTACCGCGCCGAAGAACTTCCGCAGGTCCTCGCCGCCGTGCGGGCCACCGGCTTTGGCCTGACGCTCGGGGTGCACAGCCGGCTCGAGACACTGGCCGAGCACGTGTTCCGCTCGCTGCCGGCCGGCAACACCTACGTCAACCGCAACATGATCGGCGCGGTGGTCGGCGTGCAGCCCTTCGGCGGCCAGGG
>JAJZDW010000003.1 GCA_021851405.1 Pseudomonadota bacterium | reverse complement strand
CGACGCCTTGATCGACCGCATCGTTGTAGGTGGTGGTTGTGCAGCTCGCGAGCTGCGCCGAGGGCGGCGTGGTCCCGCCGCCCGGGCTGGATGCGGTGCTGCTGCCACCGCCCCCACCGCCGCAGGCAGCCAGGGAGACGGCCGCAAGGGCGGCGAGAAGGATGGAGAGGGTTCGAGAAGTGTAGGTACGCATGGTCATGGTCCTGTCAGAGATCGGTGGGCCGGATCGCGCGGACGCGCTCCATTCCGGCGCGCAGGCGCTCGAGGGCGAGGCCGAGGGTGACTTGGGCGCCCTCGATGTCGGCATCCTCTGCGCTGAGTGCGGTGTGAGCCGTGGCGACCAGTCCCTCGGCGACCTCGAGGTCGTCCAGGGTTATCGCGATGGCGCCGGGCGCCGGATCTGCGGCGCGGATACGAGTTACGGTGGTGGTCGTGGTTCTGATGCGGGAACTCCGGGTCAGAGGGGGTGTGAGGGTCAGGCGCGGGCCTCAGACGTGGGCCTCTGCGGCCACAGACAGACGGTGATCGAGCTGCGCAGCAAGGCACCGGAGGTGCGCCAGCGACGAGCGGCGCGGGTGATGGTCCATTCCCGCAGCGCGGCGTAGCGACGCAGGCTGATGCGGTGACGATGGGGAGCGCGGCCGGCGCGCTCGATGGTCACGACGGCCCCGCCGGTGCGGCGGTACGCCTTGATCAACGCGAGGGGGACAGGGGCTGGCGACTTTGCCGTCAGCGGCGAGATAGGATCAGCAGCAGCCATGACTCGTTCTCCTGGAACGGGTTATGGTCAGCCGCTCGGCCGTGCTCGAACACGGTTGGGCGGCGCCTTGTTGGCTACTGAGATGTGGGAACTTTAGGGATTGGCCACGTACTTGGCCACAGCGTCCCTGCCATGCGCTCCTAAGTATTGGTCGGGGCAGGGAGATTCGAACTCCCGACCCTCTGCTCCCAAAGCAGATGCGCTACCAGACTGCGCCATGCCCCGAACCGTGCCGACGCGGGGGGAGAAACCCCTGGCGGCACGGCATGATATGCGAGAATACCGGCCCTTCGGAAGAGTTTCGAGTTCAAGCAGTCCATGACGGCACAGGTGATTGACGGGCGCCAATGCGCCAGCGAAGTCAAAGCACAGGTCCGCACCGCCATCGAGTCGGCGGTCACACGGGGCCACCGCAGGCCGGCCCTCGCCGTCGTCAAAGTGGGCGATCACCCGGCTTCCGAGGTCTACGTGCGCAATAAGCGCAAATCCTGTGAAGAGGTCGGCATCCGCTCCGTCGCGCACGATCTGCCCGGGTCGACCTCGGAAATCCAGCTCCTCGCCCTGATCGACGAACTCAATGCCGACCCGGACATCGATGGCATCCTGGTCCAGCTGCCCTTACCTGAACAAATCCAATCGACGGCCGTCATCGAGCGGATCGACCCCATGAAAGACGTCGACGGATTCCATCCGTACAACGTCGGCCGCCTGGCACAGCGCATTCCTCTGATTCGCCCGTGCACGCCTTATGGGGTGATCAAGCTGCTCGAGCACATCGGGGCACCGATGAAGGGGCAGCACGCGGTCATCGTCGGGGCATCCAATATCGTCGGGCGCCCCATGTCGCTCGAGCTACTGCTGATGGGCGCCACCACCACCGTGTGCCATCGCTTCACCGCCGACCTCGCGACGCACGTCGGCCAGGCCGACATCCTGGTGGTGGCGGTGGGCAAGTCGGGGCTGGTCCCCGGGGAATGGGTCAAGCCGGGCGCCGTGGTCATCGACGTCGGCATGAATCGCCTCGAGAATGGCCACCTGGTGGGTGACGTACAGTTCGAGGCCGCACGCGAACGGGCCGCCTGGATCACGCCGGTGCCGGGCGGCGTCGGACCGATGACGGTGGCGATGCTCATGCACAATACTTTCGAGGCCTTCCAGCGCCGCGTAGCCTTGCCGCACTGAGGCAGCCCGCTGCCGCGCCCGCGGCAAGTGCCGGCCGCGCTGCGGCGCGGCGTCGCAATTGCAGATATTTTTACAATCGACCCCTGGCACCGCTCCGTAGAGTATCGGCCAGGCCACTGCGCACTGGATGTGCCTGCGGCCCCGTCCTTCACTCTGGGAGACTCTCATGACCAGTGCGATCTCATCGGCCGCGACGGCTTGGCCAAGCCTCTATGGCAGCAGTGCCTGCGGCGCCACCTCAGGCAGCTCCTCGAGCACCAGCGGCCTGGCGCAGGCGGAACAGCAGCTGTTCGCCGCGATTGACACCAACGGCAACGGTTCGATCAGCCAGGGCGAGCTGACCAACTTCATGAGCGCGCTGAGCGGCACCGCCAGCCCGACGCAAAGCAGCGCTGCCGGCACGCTCTTCAGCGCGCTCTCCACCGGCAGCACCAGCAGCAGCACCGGCACCAGCAGCGGCACCGGCAGCGGAATCTCGCTGCAGGGCTTCCAGAGCAACATCAGCACTTTCCTCACCGCGCTGCGCAGTCAGCTCGCCGCCGCGACCGCCACCAGCGCATCCAGCACGGCGGCCTCCACGAATGCGACCGCGGGCGCCTCGAGTGTCGCAATGAGCGGCGCCGCCGGCAGCGCGCACGCCATGCATCACGGACATCATGGGCACGGCGGTGGTGCGGCAATGCTCGCCGCGCTGATGCAGGAACTGAGCGGCAGCTCGGCACAGAGCACGGCGGCGACAGCCATCACCAGCCTCAGCACGCTCGCCTGATCGACCGCGCGGGGCTCGACCGGCTGCTCAGGCGGTCAGGCCCGCCGCCAGTCCGTCGCGCCGCCGGACTTGTCCTCGAGCACTACGCCGGCTGCGGCCAGCTCATCGCGGATGCGGTCCGACTCCGCCCAGTTCCTCCCCTGGCGCGCCGCAGCGCGCGCCGCGATGCGCTGCTCGATGTCCGCATCGCTCAACGCAGCGGCTGGCGCCGCTGCGTCTGCCCCCCGCGCGCCAAGTTTGCCGAGCCGCAACCACTGTTCGGACGGCACGGCGAAGAGTCCGAGCACACCCCCGAGCCTGCGCAGCAGAGCCCCGAGCGAGGCGGCCCGCGCGCCATCGCCGGCGTCCCGGGCGGCGTTCACGTCGCGCGCCAGCGTCTGCAACACGGCAAGCGCCTCCGGTGTGTTGAAATCATCGTCCATCGCCGCCTCGAACCGCTCGGCGTGCGCGCAGTCCATCGGTTGCGCCTGCGGCAGCGCGCGCAACGCCAGATGCAGCCGCTGCAGCGCAGCGTCGGCCTGCTCCAGCTGCTCGAGCGAATAGTTGATCGGTCCACGATAGTGGCTCGAGAGCACGAAGTAGCGCATCACCTCGGGGTGGCGCAGCGTCGGCAGTACCTCGCGCACGGTGAAGAAGTTGCCGAGTGACTTCGACATCTTCTCGTTGTCGACGTTGACGAACCCGTTGTGCATCCAGATCTCGGCGAACCGCTCGCCGGTGGCCGCACACGACTGTGCGATCTCATTCTCGTGGTGCGGGAACTTCAGGTCCATGCCGCCGCCGTGGATGTCGAAGTGCGGCCCGAGCAACTCGACCGACATCGCCGAGCATTCGATGTGCCAGCCGGGCCGACCGCGCCCCCACGGGGAGTCCCAGGCCGGTTCGTGCGGCTTGGCATGCTTCCAGAGCACGAAATCGAGCGGATCGCGCTTCGCCTCGTCCACCTCGACCCGCGCTCCGGCGCGCAGGTCCGCGAGGCGCTTGCCCGACAGTCGCCCGTAGCCGTCGAATTTCGCCACGGCATACATCACATCGCCGTTCGGCGCGGCATATGCATAGTCGCGCTCGATGAGCTTCTCGACCATCGCGATGATCGCCGGCACGTGCTGGGTGGCGCGCGGCTCGAGATCCGGACGCACGATGCCGAGCGCCGCACAGTCCTCGTGCATGGCCGCGATGAAGCGACCGGTGAGCGCCTCGATCGGTTCACCGTTCTGCGCGGCCCGCCTGATGATCTTGTCATCGATATCGGTGATGTTGCGCACGTAGGTCAGCCGCAAACCGCGGTGGCGCAGATGGCGCGCCACGACATCGAACACGATCATCATGCGCGCGTGGCCGATGTGCAGATAGTCGTACACCGTCATGCCGCAGACGTACATGCGCACCTCGCCCGGCACGAGGGGCGTCAGGGGCTGTTTCTCTCCAGTGAGCGAATTGTGGATGCGGATCATGGTGGTCTTTCGAAGTCAGAAGAGGGCGGCCCGTGCGGGCCACCGGGCTCAGGCGAAGCGCGCGAGGCGCCGCTCAGTCTCCCCGGGGGGCATCACACGCAGCAGCGGCGCGAGCTCCGGGCCGTGGCCGAGTCCCGTCAACGCGAAACGCAGTGGCCGAAACAGCTGTGCCCCCTTGCGTCCGCTGGCGAGGCGCGCCGCCGCCGCGATCACAGCGAAGTCGCCACCGTCGGCGGCCGCCCGAGCCGCGGCGGCAAAAAACTCGCTACCGGCCTCGCGCACCAGATCAGCGCCCTCGCCGGCGAGCACCGGTGCGGGGCCGAAGACGATGTCCACCCAAGCCCTGGCATCCTCGGGCAGCACCACGTTCGGCAGCACTGCGGCGCAGAACGCCGTCGCCGTGTGCGGGTCGAGGCCGTTCGGCAGCTGTGGTGCCAGCCAGTCCCGCGCCGCTTCCGGGGCGAGACGATGAACGGCATGTTTCTGCCACACGGTCAGTTGCTGTTCGTCAAAATGAGCGGGGGCCCGGCCGAGGTGCTGCGGGTCGAACGCATCGGCGAGCGCCTGAAGTCCGAGCAGATCGTGCGCGCTGCTCGAGTGTCCGAGCCGAAAGAGATAATTCACCACCGCTTCGGGCCGATAGCCGCGCTCGCGGAATTCGCGCACGCTGGCCGCGCCGTGACGCTTGGAGAGCGGCGCACCGTCGGGTCCGAGAATCAGAGAGATGTGCCCGTAGCGCGGCGCCGGCAGCCCGAGCGCCTCGAGGATCAGCAGCTGACGCGGCGTATTGGTCAGGTGGTCCTCCCCGCGCAGCACCTGCGTGACGCCCATGGCCGCATCATCCAGAGCGTTCGAGAAAAAGAACGCCGCTGAACCATCGGCACGCCGGATGACGAAATCGCCAATATCGTCGGACAGAAAGCGCTGCGCCCCGTGCACCAGATCGGTGAATTCGATGTGCTGCCCGGCCGGCACCCGGAAGCGCAGGGTGGCGGGCTGTCCGGCACCGAGACGACGGCGACGCTCATCCGCACTGAGGTCCCGGCAGGTCCCCGGATAGCGCGGAGCGCGTCCCGCCGCGCGCTGCGCGTGGCGTGCGACTTCGAGCTCGACGGCGCTGCAGAAGCACGGATAGACCGCGCCCTGGCGCTCGAGCTCGACGAACCGCTGCGCGTACAGCGCCGCTCGCTGCGACTGGTAGTAGGGCCCGAGCCCATCCTCCCGGCCCGGACCGGCATCCCACTGAAGGCCGAGCCAGTGCAGGTCGTGAAGCAGCCCCACGGTATGCTCCGATCGGCTGCGGCTCGCGTCGGTGTCCTCGATGCGCAGCACGAAGCGCTCGGCGCCGCGGCGGGCGAGCAAAAAATTGAACAGCGCAGTGCGCGCGTTGCCGAGGTGCAACTCACCGGTCGGACTCGGGGCGAACCGAGTCGCCCCGCGCGCGAACGTCCGGCCGGTTGTGCGGTCCATCTCTGCCATGGTCCGCAATAGTACGGGGTTTAAGCGAGCGCTGCTAAGATGAGGCGCCACAGCGAGCCCCCCCTGGGAGATCCGATGCAAAACTGGAAATGCTCTGCCGCGCACCGGCGCGCCGTCACCGCCGCCGCCACGCTGCTGCTGGCCTTCGGCTGCGGCCTGCTCGCCGCGCCGGCGGCCCGCGCACAGGCCGCACAGCCAAACCCCGAGGTGCGCGTCGTTACGAACATGGGCTCGTTCGTGATCGAGCTGCGCCCAGACCGCGCGCCGCTCACGGTGGCGAACTTCCTGCGCTATGTGCGCACGGGCTTTTACACCGACACCCTGATCCACCGGGCCGTGGCCAATTTCGTCATCCAGGGCGGCGGCCATGACGCCACGCCGCCTTACGCGCTGAAGCCGACCGGTCCGCCGGTCGACAATGAGTCCGGCAATGGCCTGGAGAACAAGCGCGGCACCGTCGGCCTCGCCCGCGGTCCGGACCCGGACTCCGGGACCTCACAGTTCTACATCAACCTGGTCGACAACCCTGAGCTCGATCCGCTGCCGACCCGGTGGGGCTACGCTGTGTTCGGGAAAGTGATTCAGGGCATGAACGTCGTCGAGCAGATCGGACTGGTGCCCACCGGGGCATTCGGGCCGTTCAAATCCGAAGCCCCTCTGACGCCGGTGGTGATCGAGTCCGTGTCCGTGGTCGCGCCGAGCACCTCCGGAGCGACTCCCGCGACGACCGCCCCGGCACCGGCTGCGAGCGGCACTGCGGCACCGACCGCGAGCGGATCCGCCGGTT
The DNA here is from genome assembly GCA_021851405.1 of Pseudomonadota bacterium. Classification (GTDB taxonomy): domain Bacteria; phylum Pseudomonadota; class Gammaproteobacteria; order Steroidobacterales; family Steroidobacteraceae; genus 13-2-20CM-66-19. Next base: position 171,124 of record JAJZDW010000003.1, on the reverse strand, counting down.
CCGGGGCGGCCGGCACGCCGAGCAAGGCGCCGACTCCGCCCGCGGCCGCAGCGGAGTCAGGCCATGCGCCAAGCAAGACGGTGACTCCGCCCGACGGCACGCCACCTTCGAAATCGTGACCCCTGCGCCCGCCTCTGCCGACGGTGAACCGAGTCGCTGCCTGTTCGTCTCGGACGTGCACCTGGACACCGTTGCGGGGGCGGCCGAGGCGCAATTCCTGAGTCTGCTGCGGACCGAGGCGCCGCAGGTGGATGCGCTCTACATCCTCGGCGATCTGTTCGAATCATGGGTGGGCGATGACACGCCGGTGCATCGGGCCGTGATCGATGCGCTGGCGGCGGTCACGGCCGGCGGCGTGGGCTGCTTCGTACTGCACGGCAACCGTGACTTCCTGCTCGGCAGCGGCTTCGCCGAGCGCAGCGGATGTCACCTACTGCCAGATCCGGTCGTCACGGAATTCGGCGGCGAGCGGGTCCTGCTCACGCACGGCGATGCGCTCTGCACGGACGATCACGCCTATCAGGAATTGCGCACCCTCGTCAGAGGCCCGCTCTGGCAACAGCAATTTCTCGCCCTGCCCCTGGCAACGCGGGAATTGCTCGCCAATGAGGCGCGTGCCGGAAGCCGCGCGCACACCTCACGCACGCCGCCGACGATCATGGACGTCAATCCCAGCTCGGTCGCCGCGGCCTTCCGGGCGACGGGGGTGCGCCGCATCATTCACGGACACACGCATCGCCCGGCGGTGCACGAGACCCAGATTGACGGTGAGCCCGTGCAACGCATCGTGCTCGGGGCGTGGTACGAGCAGGGCAGCTGCCTCAGCTACGAGGCAGGCCACTACCAGCTGCGCGCGCTGCCGCGGTGAGCACGGCAGCCCACCGCGGCAGCGCGTCCACCGCTCAGGACTGAGGCGGCGCGGGCGGAGCCGGCGGCTGCGGCGGCACCATGTGCATGCGCATGCGCATCCCGCCGCGCCCCATCGGGCCGGCCATCCCGAACCACGGATGCGGCGGCACCAGCACTTTGAATTTCGCCATCTGCTCGGCGCTGAGGACATGCGCCATCTTGGTCATCATCTGACGCTTCGCGGCGAGGTGTGCCTGACGCATCGCGCGCATCGCTCGCATCATCTGCTGCATGCTCGTGCGCATGGCGGCATGCTGCTCGGCAAGGATCGCCCGGACCTGGTGACGCTGCGCGGCCGTCAGATCCAACAGCACGGTCAGCTGGTGCAACCGCCACTGCTCCATACGCTGTATGCGGCGCATGTGGGCCGCAGCTGCGCCTTGCGGCCAACCGCGTGCGAGCTGCGGCGTCGGGGTCTGCGCGAGGGCGACGCTCGTGACAGCCGCGAGCGCCAGAAAAATCAGGGAACGCTTCATGGACCGACCTCCTCGAAACAACGGACGTAGAGGAGTCTACCGATGCCACGGACGAGGCGCAGTAAGCAAATGTAGCGACCCGCTCAGCGCCGCGGCAGGCGCAGTTCGGCCTCGAGACCGCCCTGCGGCCGATTGCGCAGCTGCAGCGTACCGCCGTGGGCCTGGGCGACGTCACGCGCGATGCTCAAGCCCAGGCCAGTCCCGCCGGTGTCGCGATTCCGGGAGGACTCGAGCCGAAAGAATGGCTCGAAGACGCGTTCCAGGTACGGCGGCGCGATGCCGGGGCCGTCGTCGCGCACCACGATGCTGAGCGCCGCCCCGTCGCTCACCGCGATCCGCGCCCGCTCACCGAACTTCACGGCGTTGGACACCAGGTTGGTCAGACAGCGCTTCAGTGCCTGCGGCCGCGCCGGCAGCGGTCCGTTCGCATGCCCCGTCACCTGCACGTCGTGCCCCATCTCCGTGAAGCCCTGCCGCACCGACTCGACCAGCGCATCGACGTCAATCGGCTCGAGCGCCTCCTGCTCATCCTGCCCCCGAAACAACGCCAACGCGCCACGCACCATACCTTCCATCTCATCGAGTTCGCGGCTCAGACGCTCGCGCACCGCGGGATCCTCGATCAGCGTCTCCACCTGCAGGCGCAGACGCGTCAGCGGGGTCTTCAGGTCATGTGACATCGCAGCCAGCACCGCCGTGCGGCTGTCGAGATAGCGGTGCAGCCGCTCCTGCATGCTGTTGAACGCGCGCGCCGCATCCCGCAGCTCACGGGCGCCACTTTGCGGCAGCGGCGGGCTGCGCGAGCCACGACCGATCATCTCCGCGGCGCGCGCCAGACGGCGCAACGGCCGGGTGATGCCGCGCGCCGCCACATACAGAGCGGCGATCAGCACAGCCATGAGCACCGTCAGGTTGATGAGCAGACGCGGCGGCAGCATCAATACCGGAGAGAGGCGCGGCACGCGGAAGATGAGCGTCGCGGCGTGCGGCGCACTGACCTCGATGTCGTAGAAACGCAGCGGCACACCGATCCAAACGAACGGCGGCGGCGCCACAGGGATCGCCGCGGCGCTGCGGTGCGCGAGCGCCCGAATGCGGTAATCCACGCCGAGCTCGCGGTGCAGGCGGGCGAACAGCAGAGTTTGAGCGCCAGAGGGGAACGGCAGGTGGATGAGCAGGCCGTGCCGAAAATCAGGATGCAGTTTGCGGCGCCACCAGGGCCAGTGCAGCGGACGCGGGCGGCGGCCCGTGCCGCGTCGCACGGGTGGACGCGGCGGTTGCGCAGGCTGGGGCGGCTGCATCGGCATCACCATGCGCCGGACCCAGGGCGGCGGCCTGACGGGCCGGAATCCCCCGGTCATCTGCAGCCGATGCAACGCATGAGTCCGCGCCCGCGGCGGCAGCAGCGTCAGCGTAAAGGCGATTTCACTGATCCGCCGCGCCCAGATCCGCGTCGTCACCTGCGTCATGACGCGCTGTTCGTTGCGCGCCACGAGGTACAGGCTGGCCGCCTGCGCGAGCAGTACCCCGATCACGGTCGCACCAATCAGCCGTCCGAACAGAGATTGCGGCCACACTCGCCAGCGCATATGCCTCCCCGGTCCGGGAATCACTCGGTCTCGACGGGCACGCCGATGACATAGCCCTGGCCGTAGATCGTCTTGATGATCCTCGGCGAGCGAGCGTCATCGCCGAGGATCTGCCGCAGGCGGCTGACGCGCACATCGATGCTGCGGTCGAGCGGATCGGCCTCGCGGCCGCGCAGCAGTTCGGCGAGCTGCGCGCGCGAGACCACGCGGTTACCGGCCGAGAGCAGCACGGCGAGCAGCCGGTACTCCGCACCACTCAGCGCCACCTCGCTGCCGCCGCCACTCAGCGTTCGGGCGGTGGTCTTAAGACACCAGCCGTCAAAACGGAAGGCGCGCACGGCTTGCGGGTCCGGGTCGGGCGAGGCATGCACGGTGCGGCGCAGCACCGCACGGATCCGGCCGAGCAGCTCACGAGGATTGAAGGGCTTGGGGACGTAATCGTCCGCGCCGATCTCGAAACCGACGATGCGATCGACGTCCTCACCGCGGGCCGTCAGCATGATCACCGGCAGTTGCGAGCGGGTCCGCAGCTCCCGGCAGATCGACAGGCCGTCCTCACCGGGCAACATCAGGTCGAGCACCAGCAAATCGAAGCGCGCCCGCTCCATGGCGCGCCGCATCTCGGTGGCGTCGCTCACCGCCGTGACGCGCATGCCTTCCTTCTGCAGATATTGACTCAACAGCGAGCGGATCTCGCGGTCGTCATCGACGATCAACAGGTGAGGATGTTCGCTCATGGTCAGGCCCGTGGCGAGCACGATACCGGAGCACGCCGCCGCGGCGCCAGAGCCGCGGCGGCCTGCCGAGCACCGCAGTTACAATTGTTCACAAGACTGCGCGCTGCGGCGCGTCCTTCAGGCCAATCACGAGGTCAGCCACGTTGGTACCCGTGGGTCCGGTGCGCAGCAGCACCCCGGCGGCCGCGAGCGCGCGCCCGGCGTCCGCCCGCCGCAGGCTGTCGTCGGCGTCGAACCCGAGCACGGCGATGCGCCCGCAGGTCTCCCCATCGACCACCGCCCCGGCATCCTCGGTCGGTCCGTCGATGCCATCGGTACCGGCCGCGAGCAGCGCCAGATCGCCGTATCCGGCGATCAGGCGGGCCGCGGCGAGCGCCAGATGTTGATTGCGGCCACCGCGGCCCGGGGCAGCCGGCAACCGCAGGGTCGATTCCCCGCCCCAGACGTACACTTGCGCGCTGCCGAGCGCGAGCTCATGCGTGAACTGGGTGGCCAGGCGCTGGACATCGCCGCAGAATCTCGTGCGGGCGCGGCGCACCGTCAGCCCTCGAGCGCGAGCCGCCTCGGCCGCACCGTCCATCGCCGCATCCAGGGACGCGATCACCTCGCGCCGCAGGGCGTCCCCGCCGGGCGCCGGCCCGAGCAGCCCTGAGCCGATCAGCGCCGGATCATCGCCGGGCACGTCAGAGATGAACAGCACGCGCCCGGGACGTCCGCCGAGACGCTCGGCGAGCCGCCCACCCTTGATCTGCGAGCCGCGGGCGCGCTCGGCATTGAGGGCCCGAATGTCGAGCCCGGCGGCCATCCCATGCCGCGCGATGCGGACGAGTTGGTCGAGCGTCACCCCCGGTGCAGGCACTTCGACCAGCGCCGAGGCGCCCCCCGAGATGAGAAACAGCGGCTCGGCCTGTGCCGGCAGCTCATGCAGCCACTCGAGCAGCCGCGCGCCGGCGTGTAGCGAGCGTTCATCCGGAATCGGGTGGGCACTGTCGAGCACCTCGGTGCCCGGCTCTGCGGCGAGCGCCGCGGCACCGTGCCCCGCCGGTGCAATCACCAGCAGCCGCTCAAGCGCCGGCCCGAGCGCCTCGCGCGCACCGAGCGCCATCGGCGCGGCCGCCTTCCCGATCGCCACCGCCCACACCCGAGCGGATGTGGCGCTCTGCAGCGCCTCGCGCACGCAGCGACGCCCCTCGACGCGGGCGAGGCCGGCGCGAAACAGCTCGATCAGCCGCTCCCGCCGCCCGTCGGCGCCTGCCGGGGCGTCAGCCACCGTGGACGATTTTCAGCGCTCCCCGTCCCTCGCGGCCACGCTGCTTGGCCTCGTCGGAACGCTCGCGCTGCAAGCGCTCGAGATACTGCGGCGTGATGTCCCCGGTGACGTACTGGCCGGAGAAGCACGAGGTGTCGAACTCCTCGATCTGCGAGTCCTCGTGCTTGCACGCCGCGATGAGATCCTCAAGATCCTGGTAGACCAGCCAATCGGCGCCGATCAGCCGCATCACATCCTCGACGCTGCGTCCGGCGGCCACCAGCTCACGGGCCGCCGGCATGTCGATGCCGTACACGTTCGGGTAGCGCACCGGCGGGGCGGCCGAGGCGAAATACACCTTGCGCGCCCCGGCTTCGCGGGCGAGCTCGATGATCTGCGCCGAGGTGGTGCCGCGCACGATCGAGTCATCCACCAGCAGTACGTTCTTGCCGCGAAACTCCAGATCAATGGCGTTCAGCTTGCTGCGCACGGATTTCTGCCGCTGCTGCTGGCCGGGCATGATGAAGGTACGGCCGATATAGCGGTTCTTGGTGAACCCTTCGCGGTACTTCAGGCCGAGCCGCTGCGCCAGCTGCAGCGCACTGGTGCGACTGGTGTCGGGAATCGGAATGACCACGTCGATGTCGTGGTTCGGTCGCTCGCGCAGGATCTTCTCTGCGAGCCGATCGCCCATGCGCATGCGGGCGCGGTACACCGAGATATCGTCGATCTTCGAGTCGGGGCGGGCGAAATACACGTACTCGAAGATGCACGGCGCGTGGCGAGCGACGGTGACGCAGCGGTGCGCGTGCAGCCGACCCGCCTCATCGATCAGCACCGCCTCGCCCGGAGCGATGTCGCGCAGGAAGCGGAAGCCGAGACTGTCGAGCGCAACGCTCTCGGAGGCGAGCATCCACTCCTTGCCTTGCGCAGTGTCTCGCTCCCCGAGCACCAGCGGGCGGATGCCGTTCGGGTCGCGGAAACCCACGACGCCGTGCCCGATCACCATCGCCACGACGGCAAAGCCGCCGCGGCAGCGTCGGTACACCGCCTCGAGCGCCGCGAACACGTCGGCCGGCGTGACGCGCGGCGTGCCGATGCGCTGCAGCTCCGAGGCGAACACGTTCAGCAGCACCTCAGAGTCCGAGGTGGTGTTCAGGTGCCGGCGATCCTCACGGATCAGCACTTCGGCCAGTTCGGTCGCGTTGGTGAGGTTACCGTTGTGCGCCAGGCAGATCCCGTACGGGGAGTTGACGTAGAACGGTTGGGCCTCCGAGGCGCTGTCGCAGCCCGCGGTCGGATAGCGCACGTGTCCGATGCCGATGTGACCCTTCAGCTCGAGCATGTGCTGTTGCTGAAAGACATCGCGCACCAGGCCGCTCGCCTTGCGCACGCACAGCCCCCCGTCGCCGCTGGTGGCGATGCCCGCGGCATCCTGACCGCGGTGCTGCAGCACGGTGAGCGCGTCGTAGAGGCGCTGATTGACCGCGCTCGTGCCGACCAAGCCGACGATTCCACACATAGCCTACCTCACAGCCATCCGGATCCGACCAGCGCCCGCAATCCCCCGGCAATCGCTTTGCCGTACGGGAGGAGCATTGAATGGCGCCACCAGTCCTGGGTATCAAGGTGCAACAGCTCGGCGAGGATGACAAATACCCCGAGCAGCACCGCCCCGCGGGCTGCGCCGAACAGAAAGCCGAGAAAACGATCGGTGCCGCTGAAGATCGACAGGCGCACGAAATGCGCCACGATCGCCCCCAGGGCGGTACCGGCCAGAAGCACCAGCGCGGCAATGATCCCGCGCGCGGCCCAGATCCGCACCGCCGGGGCCGCCAACAGCCCGCCGAGGTGCGGCGCCAGACGAGCGGCCAGGTGCCAGGCCAGAAACAGCGCGACCAGCCAGGTCGCCAGTGCGATCGCCTCACGCAAAAAGCCGCGCACGGCCCCGATCACGGCGGACAGCACGATCACCGCGGCAATCACGTAATCGGTGGTCATCATGCGGATTCACCGCTCGAGGTGCAGGCTGTGGCGCTCGGCGCCCGCCGGATGCGCCAGCGTCCAGGTCGCCGGATCGAGGGCGGGAAGGACTCGCTGTGCGGCGGCCGTAACGGGCGCATCATCCGTCGGACGGTGGCTGGGGGCGCGGATTGTACAAGAGCCCGCGCTGCGCCGCTCGACGCCAGTTCACTGGCGCAGCAGATCGCCCCGCAAGCCTGCCCGGTCGAACCGCCGCGCCAGCTGCAGCGCCGCAGCGCGGGTCGGCTCCGCCTGGCCGGTGACGCGCCACAGCAGCCGCCCCCGCAGTCGCAGCGGCGCCAGACGCACTCCGAACCCCTTCGCGCGTGCCCGCCCGGCGAGGCGCAGAGCATCGGCGTGGAGCGCAAACACCCCGAGTTGCACCGTCCAGTGGCCGGCGCTGCGCGCGCGCCGGCTCACCGGGGGAGCGGACCGCGGCGGGCGTCGCTGCGGCGCGGTCCGCACCGGGCGGCGGAGCGGAGCGGCCCGGTGCGCCGTTGCCGCCGGCCGAGCGGAAGGCGTCGCCGAGTGCGGGACCTGGGACGGTGCTCGAGACGGGACCTGTGACTTGGCCTCAGTTTGGACCTTGGGCGCGGGGGCGGGTGGCGCGGCGGGCACCGGGACCGGTGCCGCGGAGGTCTGCGCGGACGGCGCAGGCGCACCCGACGCCTTGGCGCCGGATCCGGCCGCAGGTACGGTCAGGCGCTGCGCGGCGGCCCGAGCGCCCGGTCCGAGCGGCAACGTGTAGGAGTGTACGGGTGCGCCAGCGACGGTGGTGCCGGCCGGCGGTGCGCCCGCAGCCTTCCTCCGCGGCGGTCCGGTCAGCAACTCGGGAACCAACAGCACGATCAGCGCCACGAGAATGATGGCGCCCGTCAGACGTTCTTTCACGGCGCGCAGTATACCCCAAGCCACTTCAGCGCCGGCCCGACCGTGTACACCGAGCCGCAGACGATCACTCGATCGCCGGGCTGCGCACCGGCGCGTGCCGCGACACAGGCGGCGTCGACCGACTCGAACAGGTGCGGTGCGGATATCACGGCCGCGAGCCGCTGCCCGAGCGCCTCGGCGCTGGTGCCTCGAGGGCCCGGCAGTGCGCACAGGAACCATTCCGCGACCCACGGCGCGAGCGCCGCGGCGATCTCGGGCGCGTCCTTGTCGCCGAGCACCCCGAAGACCGCGAGCGTGCGGCCGCGGCAGGGACGGCGAGCCAGTTCCCCCGCCAGGACCTGCGCCGCCGGCGCGTTGTGCGCGATATCCAGAATCCACGGCACCTCGCGCGGGACCACCTGAAACCGCCCGGCGAGCCGCACCGACGCGAGCGCCGTGCCCACGGTGCGAGCATCGAGCGCGGCGAGCACGGCGTCGATCTCACCGTGCGGCCGACTCGTCTCGAGCGATTCGATCGCCGCCAGCGCGGTGGCCGCATTGCGGTACTGAATGAGGCCCTCCAGCCGCGAGGGCGGCAGGTCCTCCAGCCGCAGCCGGGGCCCCGCGTAGCGCCAGCGGCCCTCGGCGTGCACTGCCCAGCGGAAGTCCCGCTCGGCCAGCACCGTGCGCGCCCCGAGCCGCCGGATTGCCGCGTAGACGCTCTCGGGCAGGTTCGGGGTGCCGAGCACCGCCGGGCGCCCGGCGCGAAAAATGCCCGCCTTCTCCGCGCCGATCGCCTCGAGCGTCTCGCCGAGCCAGTCGCGATGGTCGAGGCCGACCGAACAGAGCACGGCCGCATCGGCATCGATCAGGTTGGTCGCATCGAGCCGTCCGCCCAGGCCCACCTCGAGCACCGCGAAGCGCACGCCCGCCTGAGCGAACAGCCACAGCGCCGCGAGCGTGTTGTATTCGAAGAAGGTGAGGGTTTCAGGGCCACGGGCCGCCTCGATGTGCTCGAACGCGCACACCAGCGCCGCATCGTCGACTTCGCGACCGTGGATGCGGATGCGCTCGTTGTAGCGAAGAAAATGGGGTGAGGTGAACAGCCCGACGGTGGCCCCGGCGGCGAGCAGCAGCGCCTCGGTGTGCGCCGCCGTCGAGCCCTTGCCGTTGGTGCCGGCCACGGTGATCACGTGCGCCGCCGGCCGATCGAGCCCGAGCCGGCGCGCCACGGCGCCGACCCGCTCCAGGCCCAGATCAATGCTGTGCGGATGGGCCGCCTGCTGGCGCGCCAGCCAATACTCGAGTGACTCGCTCACGGGCGCCCCGACGATGCGGCCCCAGCGACGCGGCGCGCCCTCAGGCGGCGGCCGCGGGCTGCTTCAGCAGCAGGCGCAGCACCGCGCCGATGCGCGCGCGCATCTCGCGGCGATCGACGATCATGTCGAGTGCGCCGTGCTCGAGCAGAAACTCGCTGCGCTGAAAGCCCTCCGGCAGCGTCTCGCGCACGGTCTGCTGGATGACGCGCGCACCAGCGAAGCCGATCAGCGCGCGCGGCTCGGCGAGATTGAGGTCCCCGAGCATCGCCAGACTCGCCGACACCCCACCGGTGGTCGGATCGGTCATCACGGAGATGAACGGCAGCCGGGCGCGGCGCATCTGCGCGAGCGCCGCGGAGGTCTTGGCCATCTGCAGCAGCGAGTACAGCGCCTCCTGCATGCGCGCTCCGCCGCTGGCCGTGAAACACACCAGCGGCATCCGCTCGGCGAGGCAGTGATCGGCCGCACGCTTGAAGCGCTCCCCGACCACCGAGCCCATCGAGCCGCCGAGAAATTGGAATTCGAACGCGCAGGCGACCAGCGCGAGCCCTTCGAGCGCCCCGACCATCACCACCAGCGCATCGGCCTCACCGGTGTTCTTCTGCGCCTGCGCCAGACGGTCCTTGTAGCGCTTGCTGTCGCGGAACTTCAGCGGGTCCTCCGGGGTGATCCGTGTGGCCAGCTCCACGCCGGTGCCCGGATCGAGGAAGGACTCCAGCCGCTCGCGCGCGCCGATGCGCATGTGGTGCGCGCACTTGGGACAGACGTACAGGTTGCGCTCGAGCTCGGCGCGGTACAGCACGGCGTCGCAGATTGGGCATTTGATCCACAGGCCCTCAGGGACCGAACGCGTGCGCCGTTCGGTCTTGATCCGCGAGGGCATGATCTTTTCAAACCAGGACATAGGGCATCCGCCAGGAGACCAGGGCGGGATGATAGCCCATCAGCGCAGGTCAGGCCCGTCGGGCGGGGGCGGCAGCGCAAACGCCTCGGCGTAGCGCACCGACCACAGATACAGCCCCGCGGCCGGCGCCGTCGCGGCACCGCGGCGCCGCTCGCGCCCCGCGAGCACCTGCGCGGCCCACTCCGGCGGGGCATCGCCCTTACCGACCGCGATCAGCAGGCCGACGATGTTGCGCACCATGTGATGCAGGAATGCGTTGGCGGTCGCCTCGATGACGAGCCAGTCGCCCCGGCGCTCGACGGTGAGCCGCTCGAGACGGCGGATGGGGGATTTCGCCTGGCATTCGGCGGCACGAAACGCGCTGAAGTCGTGCTCGCCCTCGAGCCACGCGGCCGCCTGCGCCATGGCCGCGGCGTCGAGCGGCCGATGGATCCACGTGGCCCGTCGCGCAAACAACGCGGAGCGGGCGCGGCGGTTCAGGATGAGGTAGCGATAGGTGCGCGCCTCGGCCGAATAGCGCGCATGGAAGTGTTCGGGCACCGGCCGCACCCACGAGACGCTGATGTCGGGCGGCAGCTCGCTGTTGGCCCCGAGCAGCCAGGCGCGCTGCGTGCGCACCGCGCGGGTGTCGAAGTGAACCACCTGGCCGCGGGCATGCACCCCGGCGTCGGTGCGGCCCGCGCAGGTGAGGCTGACGGGCTCGGCGGCGATCGTGCCGAGGGCGGCCTCCAGGCAGTCCTGCACGCTCGGACTCGACGGCTGGTGCTGCCAGCCGGCGTACGCGCCGCCCTGGTACTGCAGTCCGACCGCGATGCGAGGCATCAGCCGGGCAGCGACTCCAGCAGGCGCCCGGCCTCCTGGCGCTGGACATCCGAGCCCTCGTGCATCACTTCCTCCAGGATGCTGCGGGCCCCTTCCGGATCACCCATATCCATGTACGCGCGGGCCAGATCGAGCTTGGTGCCCACTTCGCTCATGCTCACCGGCTCGAAGTCCCCGAGCACGCCATTCTCGCCCGTCGGGCTCTCGCCCATCGCGCCGACGTCCGTATGGGCGAACGTGGCCGTGCCGATGTCGAAATCCAGACCCTCGCGGGCGGCAGGTTTCGGCTCGGCGGTACCGCCGAGGTCGAAGTCCACCCCGGCCACATCGAGTGCGCTCAGCCGCGAGGTCTCGGAGGTATCGCGTGCCCCGGACGGCTCTTCGGCCAACAGACTTTCGAGCTCCCGCTCATCGATCTGCCAGGCACTGGTGGTGCCGGTGGATTCCGGTGCCGCCGACCGCTCGCCGGCGGCCGCTTCGCCGGCCCGCTCGAGCATCTGGCGGGAATGTTCATCGAGGCCCGCCACCAACGTCGGCGCGTCCGTGCCCAGACCCGGCTGGACCGTGGTCTCGAACGCCCCCAGGTCCAGTCCCAGATCGTCGATGGCGAGCTCCGCGGTGCGCTCCGAGCCCTGGCTCAGCGCCTCGACTTTCTCGCGCAGCGCGGCCTGGCCGGCCACATGCAGCGCAGGCTGCTCGACCGTCGGCTCGACCGGTTCGAACGGATGCTCGGCCATTTCCTGGGTCACGCCGGTTTCCGAACCGGTCGCTTCCAGGTCCGGGAACGAGTCGTTCAGATCGTCGCCGGCGACCGTATCCCCGGGCAACTCCTCCCCGAGGGCCGCGCCAATGTCCAGATCGAACGCACCGGTATTGCCGGTGCTGCCGGGGGTTGCAGCACCCGGCACCGCACCGCCCATCAGATCGAAATCCACCCGGCCCTGGCCGCCTTCCAGATCCAGATCGACGCCCTGCGCGGCCGCGCCGCTGACCTCGGAGCCTGCGAACAGCGGATCATCCGGGGCGAGCTGCCGACCCATGATGATGACCTTGTCCCATTCGCCGGCCGGCGCCTGATCGCGTGTTCCGGCCAGCTCGTGCGCCAGTTCGACGAACTGCTCCTTGTTGCCCCAGACGAAGAACACTTCGAGGAGCTTGAGCTTCAGATCGTGCCGCTGCGGCTCGCGCTGAATGGCGATGCGGATCAGATCGGCGGCCTGATCGTACAGGCCATACGCCATGTGGAAATCGGCCTCGGCGAGCGGATCGCCCTGCTCGAGGTTCAGCGCCGTCTCGCTGCTCATCGTCTGGTCGGCCGAGACGTGCGTCTGAACGACCGGCCCCGACGCATCGTGCATCACCAGGCGCGGCTGCTCATGCGTCGTCTCGCGCACATCGATCGCATCGTTGTGACGCGCCCCGCCGTGCGGCTCGATCGGTCCCGCGGCGTGCGCCGGTTCGGCGAAGCCGCCGTCGGCCGACTCGCGCAGCAGATCATTGGCGGCGGATTCGCGCCGGCCGCGCAGCACGCGCGCCAGCCCGTAGGCGATCAGCAGCGCCACCAGTGCCAACAGCGCCCACCAGTAGCGGCGCACCATCTGCCCGAGCGCGCTCGGCGTCGCCGTGGGCGCCGCGGCCGGGTTCGGCTGCGGCGGGTGCAGCTTCATCGGCCGATGCAGTGCGGGCGCGCGCGCCGCCGGCGGGGGTGCCGGAGGCGCCGCCGCCGGGGCGCGCTTGCCAGTGGCCACCTGCGCCTGCAGCGCCGCGAGTGCCGCACTCTTCAGTTGCACCAGGCGCTTCTCCTGCGCCAGTTGACCTTTCAGCGTCTGCACCTGTGCCTGCAGCGCACCGACGGCCGCCGAGGTGCCGCGACCGGTGCCCGCGCCGGGGCTGCTCGGCGCGACGAGCCGCAGCCGCCCGGTACTGCCGCCCTGCCCGGCGCGCCAGGCGCTGTCCTGGCGGGTCACGTCGCGCCAGGCCGCCGAAGGGGCCACCTGTTGCGCGGCGCTCGCCGCCGGGATGCGCAGCACCGCACCGGCGCGCAGCATGTTCATGTTGTTCGCGAAGGCCTGCGGATTGAGCTGGTAGATCGCCACCATCCACTGCCGGGTCGGCGTCGAGTCCATGCCACCGCCGCTGATGCGGCTGGCGATGCCCGAGAGCGTCTCGCCGGCGTGCACGTGCACCGAGCGCGGCAGGCTCACCGCGGGACTCGCCGGTGCCGGTGCCGGTGCCGACGCCGTCGCGCTCGCCTGCGGCAGCGCCGCCGCGCGTGGCGCATTGCCCACCACCGGCGCGGCGATCGCGACCGAGTGCGGCTGGCTCGCGCTCGGCACGTACACCGGCGGATTCAGGAGGATGGTGTACTCGCGGAACAGCACGCCGCGGTCCCAGCTGGCCTTGACCAGCAGGGTCAGAATCGGGTCGGTCACCGGGAGGCTTGAGGTCAGGTGCAGCACGATGCGCCCGCCGGCCGCGTGCGTGACCTTGAGCCGCGCCCCGTCGAGATAGGCCGGCCAGTCCAGGCCGTACTTGGTGAACGTCGTGCGCGAAGCGAGCCGCACCGAGAGGCTCTGCAGCGCCCCCGGGGTGGCATCGAGCAAATCGATGCGCGCATCCAGCGGCTGGTCGAGATGCGACTTTAAATGAATAGTCCCGAGGCCCAGAGCCAGCGCCGCCGGTGGCAACGCCAGCAGCAGCACCATCACCAGACTTGAGCGTTTGGCGATCATTGACCACACCCCGAACGGCATCGGTAAGACAAACCCCTTATAAAAACAATCGGATGGTCGCTTTTCGCGATCGCATCCGGCGTGGGCGGCAATATAACTTAAATCGGTTCGCACCCCCAAGCCGGCTCGCACCGGCGGGGCGGCTTGCCACCTCGCTTGCGGGCTGATCTTTACTCATTCTGGCCCGGCAAACTGTGTCGTGCTTCGTAGACTGGCCCATCCGTCCCGGTCCGAAGCCCTCAACCGGGGCGGCCGCGCCGCGCAATATCCGGGGTCGCGCAGCGCACATCGGCGTTCTGGGCGCGGTGCCTGAGGTAATGGTCCATCAGGACGATCGCGAGCATGGCCTCCGCGATTGGGGTGGCGCGCAGGCCGACGCACGGATCGTGCCGCCCCGTGGTGATGACCTCGACCGGCCGGCCCTCGAGGTCGATGGTGCGCCCGGGGACCTGGATGCTCGAGGTCGGTTTGAGCGTCAGGTGCGCGACCACGTCCTGGCCGGAGGAGATTCCACCGAGGATGCCGCCGGCGTTATTGCTCAGAAAGCCCTCCGGCGTCAGCTCATCGCGATGTTCGCTGCCGCGCTGCGCCGCTGCGCGCACGCCCGCGCCGATCTCGACGGCTTTCACGGCGTTGATGCTCATCAACGCCGCCGCGATGTCGGCATCGAGCCGCTCGAACACCGGTTCGCCGAGCCCCGGTGGCACCGCACAGGCCACGACCGTGACCCGGGCGCCGACCGAATCGCCCGCCGAGCGCAACTCCCACAGCAGCGCCTCGAGCTCCGCGATGCGTGCCGGATCGGGACAGAAGAACGGATTGCGGTAGGCGAACGCGGGGTCGCGCGGCTCGAGCACGAGCGAGCCGATTTGGCTGAGGTAGCCGTAGATGCGCACCCCGAGACGCGCCGCCAGATATTTGCGCGCGATCGCTCCGGCCGCCACGCGCATCACCGTCTCGCGCGCCGAGGAGCGCCCACCGCCGCGGTAGTCCCGCAGACCGTACTTCTGCTGATACGTGTAATCGGCGTGTCCGGGCCGGAAGCGGTCTTTGATCTTCTCGTAATCGCGTGAGCGCGCATCGGAGTTCTCGATCAGCAGGCCGATCGGCGTGCCGGTGGTACGCCCCTCGAACACGCCGGAGAGGATGCGCACCTGATCGTTCTCGCGTCGCTGGCTGACGAAGTGCGAGGTGCCGGTGCGGCGCCGGTCGATATCGCCCTGCAGATCCGCCTCGGTGAGCTCAAGCCCGGGCGGGCAGCCATCGACGATGCCGCCGAGCGCCGGACCGTGGCTCTCGCCGAAGGTGCTCACCGTGAACAGTCTGCCGAAGGTGTTGCCGGACATCAGGCCCTCTGTATGCGCCGCGTGCCGCCGCGGCACAGGTCCCATCCGTCCGGGCCGGGCGCGGCTGTTCGCAGTGTACTATGCGCCCGCGCGTCGGGCGCGGGGCGCATCGTCGGCAGGCAACTGCTCGGCCGCGAGCAGAAACACCCCACCGCCGCCGCGCTCGAACTGCAGCCACAGGAACGGCAACTGCGGGAACGCGCGCGCGAGGGCCACCTCGGTATTGCCCACCTCGACGATCAACGCCCCGCCGGGCCGCAGATGCCGGCGCGCCTCGGCGAGCAGCACCCGCACCGAGTCGAGCCCAGCGCGGCCGGAGGTCAGCGCGAGTGCCGGCTCATGCCGGTACTCCGGCGGGAGCGAGGCGAACTCGCGCATCCCGACATACGGCGGATTCGCCACGATCAGGTCGTAACGCGTCGCACGCAGGGCGCCGAAGTGATCGGAGTGCACCAGATGCACCCGCCGCCCGAGACGGTGCCGGCGCACGTTGCGCGCCGCCACCTCGAGCGCCTCGGCAGAGATGTCCGCGGCATCGACCTGCGCCCAGGGCAGCGCTTTGGCACAGGCGATGGCAATGCAGCCCGAACCGCAGCCCATGTCGAGCACCCGTGTGATGCGCCGCGGCTCAAGCCACGGCGCGAAGCGCCGCTCGATCAGCTCGGCGATCGCAGAGCGCGGAATGAGCACGCGAGCATCGACGTAAAACGGCAGTCCCGCGAACCAGCTCTCCCCGGTAAGGTAGGGCGCCGGGATGCGCTCCTCGATGCGCCGCGTGAGCAGTGCGCGCACCCGCTCCTGCGCTCGCGCCCCGACGCGCCGTGCGTACACGGCCGGATCGGTATGCGCCAACCCGAGCGCATGCAGCACCAGCGCGGCCGATTCGTCCCGGGCATTGTCGGTGCCGTGACCGAAGAAGACCCGCGCGCGGCGCAACCGCCGCGCGCCCTGCTCGATCAGCGCACTGACGCTGGTGCGCGCCGCACGCGGCGCGGGACGCCGGCCGCTGTGGGATACTTGCCGCATGTCGTCTCGTTACTTCTGGATTCTGATAGGGCTGGTGTGCCTGGGGGCCGGCTTCGCAGGGTACCGGCTGGCCGCCGTGCGGTACAGCCGCGCGAGCGTGCCGGACTACGGCACCTGGCTGCCGCAACCCCGCCCGCTCGGACAGTTCGCGCTCACCGACAGCCGCGGCCGATCCTTCGACCAGAACGACCTCGCCGGCCACCTGACGCTGATGTACTTCGGCTACACGCGCTGCGCGGATGAATGCCCCGACACCCTGGCGCTGCTCTCGCGGGTCGAGCACCAGGTGGCGCGTTTGCCGCTGCAGGTGCTGTTCGTCTCGGTCGACCCGCGCCACGACAGCCCGGCGGTCCTCGCCGCATACCTCGCTCGGTTCAATCCGAGCTTCATCGGCCTCACCGGCGCACGCCGCCAGATCAGGCGCCTCGGCGCGCAGCTCGGCGTGGCGCGCGGCAAACTCGCGTTGCCCGGCGGCGGCACGACGTTCGATCACACCGTGGCGCTGTTTCTGCTCGATGGCCGCGGCCGCGAAGTCGCGGTGTTCACCGCGCCGTTCAGCGCCCGGCGGCTCGCCGCCGTGCTGCGCAGCCGCGCCGAGCGGCTGCTCGTGCTCGGCTGAGGACTTGAGAACCCCATGAGCGGCTCAACACCCACGGCGAGTCTGCGCGAGCGTCTGTTCGTGCTGCTGCAACACATGCTGCCGCAGCATTTTCTCTCGCGTCAGGTGCTGCACCTGACGCGCAGCCGCACCCCCGCCCTGAAGCGGGCGCTGATCGGGGCGTTCGTGCAGCACTTCCACCCCGACATGAGCGATGCGCTCGAGCCCGATCCGCACGCCTACCCCAGCTTCAACGCCTTCTTCACCCGCGCGCTCTGCCCCGGCAGCCGACCGGTCGCGCCCGAGACGCGCCTGATCGCCTCCCCGGTCGACGGCACGGTGAGCCAGGTCGGGCGCATCGAGGGCGATCGGATCCTGCAGGCCAAGGGACACGCGTACAGCGTCGCGGCGCTGCTCGCCGGTGAGCGCCAGTGGACGCAGCATTTCACCGGCGGATCGTTCGCCACGCTGTATCTCGCCCCGTACAACTATCACCGCATCCACATGCCGCTCGCGGCGCGCCTGCGCGCGGCGTGGTTCGTGCCCGGCCGGCTGTTCAGCGTCAACGCCACGACCGCCGCCGCCGTGCCCGGCCTGTTCGCGCGCAACGAGCGGGTGGTACTGCTGTTCGAAGAGGGTCCGCTGGTCTGGGGGCTGGTCATGGTCGGGGCGCTGTTCGTCGGCAGCATGAGCACCGTGTGGCACGGAGACGTGGCGCCGCGCGCCGAGCGGCGCATCGTCACGCTACCTCTCGAGGCGCCGCTCGCGCCCCTGCAGCTCTCCAAGGGCGCAGAACTCGGCCGCTTCAATATGGGCTCGACGGTCATCCTGTTGCTGCCGCCGCAAGCGGCCGAGTGGCGCGCAGACCTCGCGCCCGGCCGCACCCTGCGCGTTGGCGAACCGCTCGGGCACCTGCTCGCGGCGGTCGATGAGCCGCGCCCCTCATGAGCGGTGCGCAGCGGGACGACTGGGGCGCCAGTGCGACCGCGGCGCGACTGCGGCGCCGGGCCGCCCTGCTCGGCGCGGCCCGGCGGTTCTTCGCCGAGCGCGGCGTGTTGGAGGTCGACACCCCGATCGTCGTCAACGCGCCGGTGAGCGACGTGCACATCCACTCGGCGCACGTGACCTTCACCGATGGTGCCGGAGCGCCCGTACAGCACTGTTATCTGCACACCTCGCCCGAGTACGCCATGAAGCGGCTGATCGCCGGGGGACTCGGGGACATCTATCAGATCTGCCACGTCGTGCGCGGCCTCGAGCGCGGGCGGCTGCACAATGCGGAGTTCACGCTGGTCGAGTGGTACCGGATGGGCTGGACGCTCGAGGCGCTCATGGACGAGGTCGAGGCGCTGGCGCGCGCGCTGCTCGGTGCGCGCGGTGCGCGCTTGGCGAGCGCGCGGCTCACCTACCGCGAGGTGTTCCGCCAGCATCTGGACATCGACCCGTTCGACGCCTCGCTCGCAACGCTGGCGGCGGCGGCCCGCACGGCAGGCTTCGTCGGGGACAGCACCGAGCGCGACGAGCTGCTCGAGCTGCTGATGAGCGTGCGGGTCGGACCTGCGCTCGGCCGCGACGCCCTCACGTTCGTGCACGGCTACCCGGCGAGTCAGGCCGCGCTCGCCCGGGTCGATCCGGCCGAGCCGCGCGCCGCGCAGCGCTTCGAGCTGTATTGCAATGGAATCGAGCTCGCCAACGGTTTTCACGAGCTCGCCGATGTGCACGAGCAGCGCGCCCGCTTCGAGCAGGACAGTGCGACGCGCCAGCGTCACGGGCTCGAGAGCGCGCCGCTCGATGAGCGGCTGCTGGCCGCACTCGCCGCGGGGCTGCCGGACTGCAGCGGCGTGGCGCTCGGCTTCGACCGCCTGGTCATGCTCGCGGAGGACGCCGCGCGCATCGAGGAGGTCATCCCGTTTCCGATCGAACGCGCCTGATGAGGGAGAGCGCCATGCAGCATGAGAGTCAGCACTACGATTTCACCGACAAGTCCGCCGGCTACCGTCAGCTCGCCGCGGACCTCGCGGCGCTGCTGAGCGGCGAGCGCGATCCGATCGCCAATCTCGCCAACACCGCCGCCTTGCTGTTCGAGGCGCTTCCGCGGGTCAACTGGGCGGGATTTTATCTGCTGCGTGGCCCGCAGCTGGTGCTCGGGCCGTTCCAGGGCAAACCGGCCTGTGTGCGCATCGCACTCGGGCGCGGGGTGTGCGGCACGGCCGCCGAGCAGCGGCGCACCCAGGTGGTCCCCGACGTGCACGCCTTCCCGGGTCACATCGCCTGCGACAGCGCGTCGCGATCCGAGGTGGTGGTGCCGCTCCTCGCCGACGGACGGCTGCTCGGGGTGCTGGATGTCGACAGCCCCGAGCCGGGCCGCTTTGATGCGCTCGACGCCGAAGGCCTCGAGCGCATCGCGCAGGTGCTGCTCGCGGCCAGCGGATTCGACGCCGGCGCGCCCTAGGGCGCGCCGGATTCGGCTATTTCGGCTATTGTTTGGCGCGCGAGACGTACTGCCCGGTGCGCGTATCGATGCGGATGACCTCGCCCTGGTCGATGAACAGCGGCACTCGCACGACGGCGCCGGTTTCCAGCTTGGCGGGCTTCTGACCGCCAGTGGCAGTGTCCCCGCGCAGGCCCGGGTCGGTCTCGACGATCTTCAGCTCCACGTGCGCCGGCGGCGACACGGCCAGCGGCTCGCCGTTCCACAACGTGATGATGCACACCAGGCCGTCCTTCAGCCACTGCGCGCTCTCGCCCACCGCAGCCTTGCCCGCCGTGTACTGCTCGAAGCTCTCCGGCACCATGAAGTGCCAGAAATCCCCGTCCTGGTAGAGGTACTGCATCTCGGTGTCGACCACGTCGGCCGCGTCGATCGACTCGCCGGAGCGGAAAGTCTTCTCGATGGTTCGGCCGCTCTTGAGGTTGCGCACCCTGATGCGGTTGAACGCCTGACCCTTGCCGGGTTTGACGAACTCATTCTCGATCACGGCGAACGGTTCGCCGTCGAGCAGCAGTTTCATGCCCGAGCGGATTTCGGCGGTGGTATAGCTGGCCATTTCTTTCTCTCAGCCGGAGCGGCACAATGCGCGGCCCCTCCGATTAAAGGGCCGCGTATGATACCGGCATCGGTTCAACCCCGCCAGATTTCCGCCCACTGGCAGCAGGAGCTCGCCGAGGCCATCACTGATCCCGAGACGCTGGCCGCGGCGCTCGGACTGCCGCTGCACGCCCTGGGGGCGGTCGACACCGCCTTCCCGCTGCGCGTGCCGCGCAGTTTCGTGGCGCGCATGCGCCCCGGAGATCCGGCCGATCCGCTGCTGCGCCAGGTGCTGCCGGCCGCCGCAGAGCTGCTCGAGCAGGCCGGCTACGGCGCCGACCCGCTCGAGGAAGCTGCCGCGCAGCGCGCCCCGGCGCTGCTGCAGAAATACCGCGGCCGAGCGCTGCTGATCGCCACCCAGAGCTGCGCAGTGCACTGCCGCTACTGCTTCCGGCGCGAATTCCCCTACGCCGCCCAGCACAGCGAAGGGGCGCGCTGGAGCGAGGCGCTCGCGGCAATCGCCGCCGACGCATCGCTTGAGGAAATCATCCTCAGCGGCGGCGATCCGCTTTCGCTGAGCACGGCGCGGCTCAGCGCACTGGGCGAGGAGCTGGCACGCATCCCGCACCTGCGGCGTCTGCGCATCCACACGCGCCAGCCGGTCGTGCTGCCCTCGCGCGTGGACGCCAGCCTCCTCGAATGGTTGCGCTCCAGCCCGCTGCCGATCGTGATGGTGCTGCACATCAACCACCCGAACGAACTCGACGCGTCGCTGCGTGCCGCGTGCGCGAGCCTGCGCGCCACCGGGATCACGCTGCTGAACCAGACCGTTCTGCTCGCCGGCGTCAACGACGATGCGGCGGTACTCGCCGAGCTGTCACGAGAGCTGTTTCAGGCCGGCGTGCTGCCCTACTACCTGCACGCGCTCGACAAGGTGCGCGGCGCGGCGCATTTTCTCGTGCCCGATGAGCGCGCGCGGCGCCTCGCCGGGGAACTTGCCGCCCGCCTGCCGGGCTACCTCGTGCCACGGCTCGTGCGGGAACTGCCCGCGGCGCCCTCCAAGACGGTTCTGACTCCGATCAGCGTCACCTCGTGACGGAGCGTGAGCCTGTGCGGCAGTGCACATAATGGGGCGCGGTGGCGCCGCTGCGCGCCGCGCGCGGCTACAATCACGCGTGTCCCAACGCGTGGGAACCCCGTCGGGAGTCAAGATTGGCCGAGAACACGATTGCGCTGGTGGTTCGCTGCGCGTCGCGAAGTGCAGTTGACACGATCAACGACACTCTCAGCGGCGCGGGCCTGGCCGTAGAGTGCACGTGGGTCGCGGCCCTGGAAGCGCTGCACGCCGCACTGCAGCGGGTCCAACCCACGCTCGTGATCGACTGCATCGAACCGGGGCACGACGTCGCGGCGGTCATGGCGCTGCGCGATCAGGTGGCTCCGTGGCTGCCGATCGTCCTGGCCGCCCCGAGCGTCGATGAACCGGCGATCGCCGCGGCGCTCGGCGCCGGCGCGCGCGATGCGGTCGGATTCGACTCTCCCCAGCGCCTCACGGCGGTCATCGTGCGCGAACTGCGCTCGGCGCGCCTGGAGCGGGCGCTGCTCTCGACGGTGCAGCCCACGCCCCATGCTCGCGAGGCGCTGCTGCCCCTGACGCGCCAGCCCGCCGATGCGATCATCCACGTGCAGGAAGGCATCGTCGTCGACGCCAACCCGGCCTGGCTGGATTTATTCGGCCCCGGCGCCCAGGTCATCGGCCAGCCGGTCATGGACCTGTTCGATGAGGCGAGCCGGCCGGCGCTGAAAGGCGCGTTGGCCGCCTGCCTGCAGGGACGCTGGCAACATCACAGCCTGCGCGCCGGCGCGCTGCGCCCCGATGGCAGCAGCCTCAACGCCGAGCTCACCTTCACCCTCGGCGAGCACGAAGGTCAGCCGTGCGTGCGGCTGGTGCTGCCGGGCCAATCGCGCGACGAGGGCCAACTGCTGCAGGAACTGCAGCATGCCGTGCAGTGCGACCTGACGACCGGACTGCTCCATCGGCGCGACCTGTTGCCGGCCCTCCTGCAGCGGCTGGCCATCGCCAGCCCCGGCGGCGTGCGGGCACTCGCCTTGATCAAGCTCGACCGCTTCGCTGACGTCGAACGTAGCGTGGGCGCGAGCGCCAGCGAACAGGTGCTCGGCGAGTTCGCCGCACGTCTGCGTGCGACGCTGCATCCGACGGAGGTCGCGGGCCGCTTCGGCGGCGTGCGATTCCTGGTGCTGCTCGAGCGCGGCAACGACCGTGATCTACAGGCGTGGGCTGCGCAGCTTGTCGCGGAAACGGCCAAACACCCGGTGCGCTGTGGGACGAAGGAGGTTTCGCTCTCCTGCACGGTGGGTCTCGCGCCGGTCGCCAGCCACGCGAAGGATCTCGATGCGCTGATTGCCTCGGCGCTCGAAGCCTGCAGTCGCGGAGCGCGCCGCGGGGGGAGTCAGGCCGTCACGGCCGGAGCGGCGTCTGCATCCGCCTCGCCGTACGACGCAGCCTGGGTCCAGCAGATCAAAAGCGCTCTGCTCGAGAACCGCTTCCGCCTCGCCACACAGCCCGTGGCGAGTCTGCGCGGTGGCGATGCACGCATGTTCGATGTGCTGCTGCGCATGGTCGACAATCGCGGCCAGGAAGTGCTGCCCGGGGAATTTCTGCCGGCCGCCGAACGCAATGACCTGCTGAAGAACATCGACCGCTGGGTGGTCGGGGCGTCGCTGTCGTTCGCCGCCCAGCGCCGTCCGGGCTGCCTGTTCGTGCGCCTGTCGAAGGACACCGTGCGCGACGCCTCGTTCGTCGCGTGGCTCGACGGGCACATCCGCTCGGCACGCGCCGCCCCAGCCAGTGTGTGTTTTCAGATTCCCGAAGCGGTGGCGGTGAGCTACCCGCAGTCGCGCGAACTCGCCGAGAAACTGCGCAAGTGGGGCTTTCGCTTCGCCATCGAGAGCTTCGGCTCCCCGTCGAGCGCCTTCGGCCTGCTCGAGTCCATGCCGCTCGATTACGTCAAGATCGACGGCGCGCTGGTGCAAAGCCTGGCGCGCAACAAGGAGCTGCAGCACCACGTCCGCGCGCTCGCCGAAGAGGCCACCAAGCGCGGCATCCAGACCATCGCCGAGCGCGTCGAGGACGCCAACACCATGGCGGTGCTCTGGCAGCTCGGCGTGGAGTTCATCCAGGGCTACTTCGTCAACGCGCCCGAGGACGTGGTCCTGCAGGCCAACGAGCTCAGAGCACCACGCTGAATCAGCTCTGCGGGGGCGCCAGCGCCTCGAGCCGCTCGATGCCGGTGCGCGGCCAGCCGCGCGGCAGCAGCGTCCCGCGCTGCGCGCGCTCACCCCGGTACTCCTTCAGGTCCGCCCAGCTGAGCACGCGCTTCTTCTCGGCGGCCCACACCTCGAGCGAGCCGCGCGGCGCGACCACCGCCAACGCGGCAACGAACTCCTCGCGCGCGGCCACCTTCTTGCCCGGAATGTCATAGAGCTTGTTGCCCTTGCCGCGCGGCATCTGCGGCACGTCGCTCACCGGAAAGACGAGCAGCTTGCCCTCACTGCTGAGCACCGCCACCAGCGCATCCTCGCCCGGCACGCGCGCCGGCGGCAGCGCCAACGCATGCGGCGGCACGTTGAGCAGCGTCTTGCCCGCGCGCCGATCGGTGATCATGTCCTGCAGGCGCGCGACGAACCCGTAGCCCGCATCGCTCGCGATGAGCCACAGGTCCTGCGGCTCCCCGAGGATCACGCCGACGAACTTCGCGCCGTCCGGCGGGTTCAGCCGACCGGAGAGCGGCTCGCCCTGACCACGCGCCGAGGGCAGCGAGTGCGCCGGCAGGCAGTACGTGCGGCCCGTGCTATCGAGGAAGACCGCCTGTTGCAGGCTGCGCCCGTGCGCCAGCGCCTGATAGGCATCGCCGCTCTTGTACGAGAGCGAGCGCGGGTCGATTTCGTGGCCCTTCGCGGCGCGCACCCAGCCGCCGCTCGAGAGCACGACGGTCACCGGCTCGTTCGCAATGAGTGCCGTCTCGTCGATCGCCTGGGCCGCCTCGCGCTCGATGATGCGCGTGCGCCGCTCGTCGCCGTGCTTGTCCGCATCGGCTCGGATCTCGGCGGCCACGAGCCGCTTCAGGCGCGCCTCGCTCGCGAGCAGCGCTTCGATGTCGCTGCGCTCGGCGGCGAGCGCTTTCTGCTCCTCGCGGATCTTCATCTCCTCGAGCCGCGCAAGGTGGCGCAGCCGGGTGTTGAGGATCTCCTCGGTCTGCTCCTCGGAGAGCGCGAAGCGTTTCATCAGCACCGGCTTCGGCTCATCCTCGTGACGGATGATGCGGATCACCTCGTCGAGATTGAGGTAGACCGCGAGCAGGCCCTCGAGGATGTGCAGCCGGCGGCTGACCTTCTCCAGGCGATGCTCGAGGCGCCGGCGCACCGTGGCGATGCGGAACGTGACCCAATCGGAGAGGATCGCCTTCAGACCGAGCACGCGCGGCCGGCCGTCCAGACCGATGATGTTGAGGTTGACGCGGTAGTTGCGCTCCAGATCCGTGGTCGCGAACAGATGGTTCATGACCTCGGTGAGATCGACGCGGTTCGAGCGCGGCACCAGCACCAGCCGGACCGGGTTTTCGTGGTCCGACTCGTCGCGCACGTCCTCGAGCATCGGCAGCTTCTTGGCGCGCATCTGCTCGGCGATCTGCTCCTGCACACGCGCCGGGGACACCTGGTAGGGAAACGCGGTGATCACCACGTTGCCATCCTCGGCGCGGTAGGTAGCGCGCGCCTTGAACGAACCGGTGCCGCTCTCGTAGATGGCCTTCAGGTCCGCGCGCGGTGAGATGATTTCCGCGCCGGTCGGCAGATCCGGGCCCTTGATGTGCTTCATCAGAGCCGCGGTGCTCGCCTCAGGGTCCTCGAGCAGTTGTACGCAAGCTGCAGCCACCTCGCGCAGGTTGTGCGGCGGGATGTCCGTGGCCATGCCGACGGCGATCCCCGAAGTGCCATTGAGCAGCAGGTTCGGCAAGCGTGCCGGCAGGATCAGCGGCTCCTCGAGCGTGCCGTCGAAGTTCGCCGTCCAGTCCGCCGTGCCGTGCGCCAGCTCACCGAGCAGCACGTCCGCGTAGGCGGTGAGCTTCGCCTCGGTGTAGCGCATGGCCGCGAAGGACTTCGGGTCGTCCTGCGAGCCCCAGTTGCCCTGGCCATCCACGATCGGGTAGCGGTAGGCGAACGGCTGAGCCATCAGCACCATCGCCTCGTAGCAGGCGCTGTCGCCGTGCGGGTGGAACTTGCCGATCACATCGCCGACAGTGCGGGCGGATTTCTTGTGTTTCGAGGCCGCCGAGAGACCGAGCTCGCTCATCGCGTAGATGATGCGTCGCTGCACGGGCTTCAGGCCATCGCCGATCGAGGGCAAGGCGCGGTCGAGAATCACGTACATCGAGTAATCGAGGTACGCCTTCTCCGTGAACGCGCGCAACGGCTGACGCTCGACGCCTTCGAAATTCAGTTCCTGATCTTGCATGCGCGGCCTCAAACCTGGACTTCGGCGAGATTGCCCTTGCGCTCGAGCCATTCGCGCCGGTCGGCGGAGCGTTTCTTGGCGAGCAGCATGTCCATGAGCTGTTCGGTGTCATCCTCGGCATCGATGGTGAGCTGCACCAAACGGCGCGTGCGTGGATCGATCGTCGTCTCGCGCAGCTGCGAGGGGTTCATCTCACCCAGCCCTTTGAAGCGAGTGACGGTGGGCTTGGCGCGCGGATGGTCCTGCGCGATGCGCCGCAGCACCTGCTCGCGCTCAGCGTCATCGAGGGCGTAGTAGACCTGCTTGCCGGCGTCGATGCGGTACAGCGGCGGCATGGCCACGTAGACGTGCCCGTTGTCCACCAGGGGGCGGAAATGCCGCAGGAACAACGCGCACAGCAGCGTCGCGATGTGCTGCCCGTCGGAGTCGGCGTCCGCCAGGATGCAGACCTTGTGATACCGCAGCTGGCTGAGGTCGCGCGCACCGGGCTCGACGCCGAGCGCGACGCTGATGTCGTGCACTTCCTGCGAGGCGCCAATCTGACCGGGCTCGAGCTCCCAGGTGTTCAGGATCTTACCGCGCAGCGGCATGATGGCCTGGAAGTCCTTGTCGCGAGCCTGCTTGGCCGAGCCGCCGGCCGAGTCGCCCTCGACGAGGAACAGCTCGCCGCGGCGCGGGTCCTGGCTGGCGCAGTCGGCGAGCTTGCCCGGCAGCGCCGGCCCGCCCGCGATGCGCTTGCGGACCACGCGCTGCGCGGCACGGGCACGCTCCTGCGCATTCGCGATGGCGAACTGCGCGATGCGCTCGCCGGCGTCCGGGTGGCCGTTCAGCCACAACGCCATCGCATCGCGAGCAAAGCCTTCGACCAGCGCGGCAGCGTCACGCGAGGCGAGCCGCTCCTTCATCTGGCCGGCGAACTGCGGCTCGCGGATCTTCACCGACAGCACGTAACAGACCTTGTCCCACACGTCCTCGGGCGCCACCTTGATGCCGCGCGGCACCAGCGAGCGGAATTCGCAGAACTCGCGCACCGCCTGGGCAACCCCGGCGCGCAGGCCATTGACGTGCGTGCCCCCCTCGGTCGTGGGAATCAGGTTGACGTAACTCTCCCCGAGCGTCGTGTCCGCCCCGGGCGCCCAGGCGAGCGCATAGCTCACCATGTCGGTCTCGAGCTCGCTCTGCGCCACGATCGGTTCGTTCGGCAGCCGCTCGCGCTCGCCGAGTTCCTCAAGCAGGTACGCCCCGAGGTCGCCACTGTAGAACCACTCATCGCGCTCGCCGGTGAGCTCGTTGGTGAAACTGATGCGCAGCCCCGCGCAAAGCACGGCCTTGGCCTTGAGCATGTGCTTCAGCGGCTGGACGGAGAATTTGTCCGAATCGAAGAACTGCGGATCCGGCCAGAAGCGCACGCTGGTGCCGGTGTTGCGCTGCCCGACGCTGCCGGTGACCACGAGCTTCTCGATGAGTTTGCCGTCGGCGAACCCGATGCCGTACTCCTTGCCGCCGCGGCGGATGCGGCACTCGAGCCGCTTCGAGAGCGCATTGACCACCGAGACGCCGACGCCGTGCAGACCGCCGGAGAACGTATAGGCCTTGTCGGAGAATTTACCGCCGGCGTGCAAGCGCGTGAGAATCAGCTCGACGCCGCTCACCTTTTCCTTCGGGTGAATGTCCACCGGCATGCCGCGGCCATCGTCGGTGACCATCAGCGAGCCGTCTTTGAACAGCGTGACGTCGATCTGCTTGCAGAAGCCCGCGAGGGCCTCATCGACGCTGTTGTCGATCACCTCGTGGGCCAGGTGGTTCGGCCGCGACGTGTGGGTGTACATGCCCGGCCGGCGGCGCACCGGCTCGAGGCCGCTCAGCACCTCGATATCCGAGGCGGTGTAGGACTGGCTCATCGTGCTGGGTCAGAATCTCGCGCGGGCCGAAGGCCCGGGGCCGCGAATCTTACAGCACACGGCAGGCGAAAGACGCGAATTTGGCGCCTCAGGCGAGATCGGCGAGGAGCGCCGCCCGCACCGCCTCGGGCACCGGACTGACACGGTGGCTGTAGTGCGCGTGATCGACCCCGGCGGCGAGCGGCGCACCGGCGCGCAGTGCGCCGATCATGGCCGAGGTGAGCTCGAAGCGCAGGAAATGCACCGCCGAGGTCTTCTGCTCGTTCTCGCGCTCGAGATCCTCATCGGCGAGCGCGTACACCGCAGAGAGTCCGAGCACCTCGACCCAGCAGCGCCGCTCGACGCCCTTCAGCTGCGCGAGCTGGCGCTGTCGCTCGGTGACCTCGGGGAACTCGATGAGCAAGGTCGCCTTCCAGTTCGCCCCGTCAGGAATCAGCGGATTGTAGGCGCCGAGCTCCTCGACGATTCCCTCGGGTTCGAAGATCCGCTCGACGCGCAGCATTTCCTGGATCTGGTACTGGATGGTGAGCCGGTCCTCGAAGCACCAGGTCATGTTCGGGCCCACCGCAAGCTGCCGATGGCGCTTGTGCTCGAGCACGCGGGTGCGGAACTCGGTGCGCTCGCGTGCGTAGCGCTCGAGGGTGAGCAGGTCGGCGGCGGTGAGTTTTTGCATGAGGGCCTCGGGGCGCGGCTTTACAGGCCGTAAGCGAGCCGCAGCAGCTTCAGCGGATGCTCAGGCGGCGCGCCAGAGGCGAGCCCGCTTTCGATCTGGTGGCCGGCCATCGGGCAATCGCTGGCGTAGTGCGCCGCGCCGCTCGCCTCGACCCGGCTCATCACCGGCCGGCCGATCTTCATCGAGGCGGCGCGAAATTCCTTCTTCACCCCGTAGGTACCGTCATGCCCGGAGCAGCGCTCGATGGGCTCGACGGTAGTGTCCGGCACGAGCTGCAGCACGTCGCGGGTCTTCAGTCCGATGTTCTGCACGCGCAGGTGACACGCCACGTGGTAACTGACCTTGCCGAGCGAGTGCTTGAAGTCGGTGCGCAACACCCCGGCGCGGTGGCGCAGCATCAGGTACTCGAACGGGTCGAAGATGCGCTTCGCGACGCGCTTGACGTCGGCATCCTCGGGAAACATCAGCGGCAGCTCCTGCTTGAACATCAGCACGCACGAGGGGATCGGCGCGACGATGTCGTAGCCGGCCTCGAGGGCGGCGATCAGCTGCGGGATGTTCTGCTCCTTCAGGCGCGCCACGGCCTCGAGATCACCGAGTTCGAGCCGCGGCATGCCGCAGCAGTGCTCGGCGGCGAGCAGGCTCACCTCGATGTCGTTGTGCGCGAACACCGCGGCCAGATCCTCGTTGAGCTGCGGCTCGTTGCGGTTGCCGTAGCACGTGGTGAACAGCGCCACCCGGCCGGTGGTCTCCGGCGTCGCACGGGTTGCATCGGCCGCGGCCGATGCAACGGTGCCGAGGCCCTTGAGGCGCTTGCGCGCGGTGCGCGAGTGATACTCGGGCACCGGTGCACTCGCATCGACACCGAGCGTTTTTTCCAGCAGCGCCCGCCCGGCGCTCGAATGGTTCACGGCGTTGACCAGCTGCACCACCACCGGAATCCCGGCGATGCGCCCGACCGCCTCGGTCGCGGCCAACACCCGGTTGCGCAGGCTCACGCCCTCCTTGCGGGTGCGCACGGCCTTGGCGCGCAGCATCAGGTGCGGGAAGTCCAGTGCCCAGGGGTGCGGCGGCACGTACGGGCACTTGGTCATGAAACACATGTCGCACAGGTAGCAGTGATCGACCACCTGCCAGAACACCTTGCGCGGTACGCCCTCGAGTTCCCCGCTCTCGGTGCCGTCGATCGCATCGAACAGCGTGGGGAAGGCGTTGCACAGACTGAAGCAGCGGCGACAGCCGTGGCACACCTCGAACACGCGCTCGAGTTCTTGATCGAGACTCTGCTCGTCGTAGAACGCCTCGCTGCGCCACTCCAGGGGGTGACGCGTAGGGGCCTCGAGGCTGCCCTCGCGGCCGCCCGAGCCGCTCGTCGTGGCCGTCGTGCTCATGCGCAGAGACCTTTCGAGATCTGCCCCGGGCGAGCCTCAGGCGCGCCACCCGGGGGAGGTCCCATTGAGGTGTGTTTACAGGTTGTCCAGAGCTTTCTGGAAGCGATTGGCGTGCGAACGCTCGGCCTTGGCCAGCGTCTCGAACCAATCGGCAATCTCGCCGAAGCCCTCGTCGCGGGCCATCTTGGCCATGCCCGGGTACATGTCGGTGTACTCGTGAGTCTCCCCGGCGATGGCGGCCTTGAGATTGAGCTTCGTCTCGCCGATCGGCAGGCCCGTCGCCGGGTCGCCCACCGCCTCGAGGTACTCCAGGTGCCCGTGCGCGTGCCCGGTCTCCCCTTCAGCGGTGGAACGGAACACCGCGGAAACGTCGTTGAAACCCTCGACGTCGGCCTTGGCTGCGAAATACAAGTACCGGCGGTTGGCCTGCGACTCGCCCGCGAACGCGTCCTTCAGGTTCTGCTCGGTTTTGCTGCCTTTGAGGTTCATACCGCTCTCCGATTTAGACTGGTTCTAACAGGAGGCCAGACTTTAAGCGCCCCCCTGCCGGGCGTCAACCGCAATTGACCGCCTCGATGGGCGGTGTATAAGGTGCGCCCCATGAGGCCCGACCCGCGACCCCCGCACCGCGGCCGTGTATGGAGATTTTGGCGTGGCACCGGATCAGCAGTTTCCCGAGTTCGAACAGGCGCTGGCGGAACTGGAGGCGGTCGTGGAGCGCCTCGAGCGCGGCGACCTGCCGCTGGAGGAGGCCTTGAGCGTCTTCGAGCGTGGCGTGGAACTGACGCGCCATTGTCAGAGCGCTCTGAGGGCAGCCCAGCAGCGCGTCGAGATCCTCACCCAGCGTGACGGCCCGCCGCAAGTCGAACCGTTCGCGGCCGCAGACAGTCGTGACGGGACGGCCGTCTAGGCCGATCGAGCCCCATCCCTTTTTGTTGTCGAACCGCAACACACGGGCGCGCCCCGGCGCGCGCAGTGTACACTGAGACGAATGAGCGCACCCCAAAGTTACCCTCTGCTCGACCCGATCCGACTGCCTGCCGATCTGCGGCAGCTGCAGGAATCCCAGTTACCGCAGCTGGCGCAGGAACTGCGCCAGTTCCTGATCCAGTCCGTGAGCACGCGCGGCGGACATTTCGCCGCCGGACTCGGTACGGTGGAGCTGACGGTCGCGCTGCACTACGTGTACGACACTCCGTACGATCGGCTGGTGTGGGACGTGGGCCATCAGGCCTATCCGCACAAGGTGCTGACCGGGCGGCGTGAGCAGCTGCACACCATTAAGCAGGCCGGTGGCCTCGCCCCGTTCCCGAGCCGCACGGAGAGCGAATACGACACCTTCGGCGTGGGCCATTCGAGCACGTCGATCAGCGCAGCCTTAGGCATGGCCGTTGCGGCCGGGCGGGAAGGCTCGGACCGGCGCGTGGTCGCCGTCATCGGCGACGGTGCGATGACCGCGGGCATGGCCTTCGAGGCACTGAATCACGCCGGCTCGTTGCCGGCGGATCTGCTGGTGATCCTCAACGACAACGACATGTCGATCTCCGAGAACGTCGGGGCGCTGTCGAACTACTTCACTGCGGCGCTCTCCGGGCGCCTCTACGCGACGCTGCGCGAAGGGGGCAAGAAGGTGCTGCGGCAGATGCCCACCGTGTGGGAACTGGCGCGCCGCTCCGAGGAGCACCTGAAGGGCATGGTGCTGCCCGGCACGTTGTTCGAAGAACTCGGGTTCAACTACATCGGCCCTCTCGACGGACACGACGTGCGCGCCCTGGTCGGCACGCTGCGCAATGTGCGCAAGCTGCACGGCCCGCAGTTCCTGCACGTCGTGACGCGCAAAGGCAAAGGCTACGCGCCGGCCGAAGCCGACCCGATCAAGTGGCACGGCCCGGGCCCGTTCGACCCGGCCAGCGGCACGATCTTCAAAGAGGCGGCCCGGGGCCCCTCCTACTCGCAGATCTTCGGTCAGTGGCTGTGCGACATGGCCGAGCTCGATCCGCACCTCATCGGGATCACCCCGGCGATGCGCGAAGGGTCGGGCATGGTCGAGTACTCCAAGCGCTTCCCCGAGCGCTACTTCGACGTGGCCATTGCCGAGCAGCACGCGGTCACGTTTGCCGCCGGACTCGCCACCGAAGGTTTCAAGCCGGTGGTGGCGATCTACTCGAGCTTCCTGCAGCGCGCCTACGATCAGCTGATCCACGACGTGGCGCTGCAGAACCTGCCGGTGGTGTTCGCGATCGACCGCGCCGGGCTCGTCGGCAGCGACGGCGCGACGCACCAGGGCAGTTACGACCTGTCCTTCATGCGTTGCATTCCGAACATGGTGATCATGGCCCCGGCCGACGAGAACGAGTGCCGGCAGATGCTCTACACCGCCACCACGGTGCAGGGCCCGGCCGCGGTACGCTATCCGCGCGGCACCGGTCCCGGCGTGCCGCTCGAGAAGGACATGCATGCCCTGCCGATCGGCAAGGGGGAGATCAGGCGCGAGGGGCGCAGCGGGCTTGCCCTGCTCGCCTTCGGACCGATGCTCCAGAACGCGCTCACGATTGGCGAGCAGCTCGATGCGACCGTGGTCAACATGCGCTTCGTCAAGCCGATCGACGAGGCACTGATCCTCGACATCGTACGCCGGCACAGCGCGATCGTGACCATCGAGGAGAACGCGGTGCAGGGCGGCGCGGGCTCAGCGGTGGCCGAAGTGCTCGCCGCCGAGGGCGTGACGCTGCCGCTGATGCAGATCGGCATTCCCGACCGCTTCATCGAGCACGGCTCACGCGAGACGTGCCTGGCGGCGGCCGGACTCGATGCGGCCAGCCTCGAGGCCGGTGTCGAGCGCTGGTGGTCGCTGCAGACCCGCGGCGCGATCCGCTCGGTCGGTCGCGGCTGAGGGGCGCCCCCGGCACCGTGCCGCGATCCGGGTTACAGGCATGTAGGCGTGTATCCCGATCGGTATAGGTGAATTCCTCGCCCGATCCTGTAGGCTTGAGTCCATGAACGATTCCGCCCAATCGGGCACGCCCGCCGCCAAGGCTCTCGCCGAGGTGGAGGACGTCCAGGCCCGCGCCGATACTCGCCACCTGCCGATCGACCGGGTGGGCATCAAGGACATCCGCCATCCGGTGCGCGTGAAGGATCGCTCCGCGGGCGAACAGCACACCATCGCCACCTTCAACATGTACGTCAGCCTGCCGCACAACTTCAAGGGCACGCACATGTCGCGGTTCGTCGAGATCCTGCACGCCGAGCGGGAAATCTCGGTCGAATCGTTCCGTCACATGCTCGAGAGCATGACCGAGCGGCTCGAAGCCGACGCCGGCCACATCGAGATGAGCTTCCCGTACTTCGTCATGAAGCGCGCGCCGGTGAGTGGCGTGGAGAGCCTGATGGACTACCGGGCGAGTCTCATCGGGGAGCGGCACGACGGAGTGACCGACCTGTGGGTCCGCGTGGTGGTGCCGGTGACGAGCCTGTGCCCCTGCTCGAAGCGCATTTCCGACTACGGCGCACACAATCAGCGCTCGCACGTCACCATCACCGCGCAGCTCCTCGACCACATGTGGATCGAGGAGCTGCTCGAGATCGCCGAGCAGGAAGCCTCGTGCGAGCTGTACGGCATCCTCAAGCGCCCCGACGAGAAGTACGTGACCGAGCGCGCCTATGACAACCCGAAGTTCGTCGAGGACATGGTGCGCGACGTGGCGACGCGGCTGAACGCCGAGGCGCGCATCGTCGCGTACGTGGTCGAGTCGGAAAACTTCGAGTCGATCCACAACCACTCGGCGTACGCGCTGATCGAGCGCGACAAACGCAAGGACGCCTGAGGCCGGCGTCATCAGTCCGGCGGCGCCGCGAGCGGCAGTTCGACCAACGCGCGCAGCCCCGGCTCGTTGTCCTCCAGCGCGAACGCGGCACGGTGCAGTCGCGCGATCGCTCCGACCAGTAGCAGCCCGAGCCCGCTGCCGGCATCGGCGCGCGGGCCGATGCGCGCGAACGGCTCACCGGCCCGGCGGCGCTGCTCGGCGGGCACTCCCGGTCCATTGTCGCTCACGGCCAGATGCGCCAGCGCCCCGTGCCGCTCGAGCCCGATTTCGATCCGCCCGCTGGCGGGCACGAACTTCAGCGCGTTCTCCACGAGATTGCTGATCAGCTGGGCGAGCAGCTGGCGGTTGCCTTCGACGAACACCCCCGCATCCGCATGTCCGGTGAGCGCAAGACCGCGCTCGCGCGCGACCGGCTCGAACAGTTCCACCAGTTCTCCCACCAGCGCCGAGAGGTTCACCCGCGACACCGCCGCCAGCGGTGCGCCGGACTCCGCCAGCGCGATCTGCAGCAGCGTCGCGAGCGTGCGCTGCAGCCGATCGACCTCGCGCAGCGCCGACTCGACCGGCTCGCGCAGTTCCGGTTGCAGGTCCGCCAGACGCAGCACCGCATCCATCCGTCCGCGCAACCGCTGCAGGGGCGCACGCAGATCGTGCGCAACACTGTCGAACGTCGCGCGCAGCGTGAGGGACTGCTCCTCGAGCCGATCCAGCACGCGATTGACCGACACGGCGAGCGCATCGAACTCATCGCGACTGCCGGCGACCGGCAGGCGCCGCGAGCGCTCCCCACTCATGATGCGCACGCAGGTCTCGGTCACCGCCCCGACCCTCCGGCTGAGGCGAAAGCTGAAGGCGAACCCGGCGATTGCCGCCACCAGCACCGACAGCCCCATGCCCCAGAGCGTGGCGGTCTTGAAGGCCTGAGCGTAGCGCTCGTCCTGCGACATATCGGTGCCGACGAGCAGCCAGTCGCCGTTGGACAGCTGGCGTACCGCAGCACGCACCGGGTGCACGGAGCGCTGCCCGGGCTCGATCGACTCGATGCGAAACTCCGGCCAGCGCTCGCGCGGCGCGCCATCGAATGGCCAGTTGGTCACATTGCCCGCGATGCGCTTGAAGCGCGGACTGGCGAGCATGTACACCGAGCCGATGCGCCCCCAGCTGTCGATGCGCACGTTGATCTCGGCAGTCACACCGCGCACGCCGCGCAATACGTACTGATCCTGCAGGCTGTTGAGCTCGGTGGTGATGATCAGATCGACGTTGTCGCGCAGGATGCGCTGCGTGAGCAGGTACGTGGTGCCGAGGGTCACCCCGACGGCCATCGTGACCAGCAGCGTGTACCCCATCGACATGCGGAATGCCGTGGTCTGGAACAGACCGCGGGGCCTTGGCCACCTCATGGCTCTTCGCGCAGCACGTAGCCGGCACCGCGCACCGTGTGGATGAGCGGTCGATCCGAGCCACGATCGACGGCCTGGCGCAGGCGACTGATGTGCACATCGACCACGTTGCTCTGTGGATCGAAGTGCAGATCCCACACGCCCTCGAGCAGCATCATGCGGGTGACGACCTGTCCGGCCCGACGCATCAGAAACTCGAGTAGCTTCTGCTCGCGCGCGGTGAGATCGATCTCGCGCCCGCCGCGCATCACCTGCCGGGTCAGCAGGTCGAACTTCAGATCCGCGACCTCGAGGAGCGTGCTCTCGCTGGCGCGGGCCCGCCGGCGCAGCAGCGCCTCGATGCGCGCCAGCAGCTCATCGAACGCAAACGGCTTGGTCAGGTAATCATCGCCGCCGGCCTTCAGGCCGCGGATCCGATCATCGACGCTGCCGAGGGCGCTCAGCACGAGCACCGGGGTGGCGAGCCCAGCGAGGCGCAGCTGACGGATGATCTCCAGCCCGTCGATCTTCGGCAGCATCCGATCGGTGATGATCAGGTCGAACTTGCCCGCGAGCGCCCGCTCGAGGCCTTCGCGCCCGCCGGCCGCGTGATCGATGACATAGCCGCTCTCGCGCAGTCCCTTGACGAGAAACTTCGCGGCCTCGACATCGTCCTCGATGAGCAGGATGTGCACGGGCCGGTAGCGTACCTGAGCGCGTGGCGAAGCGCAGCGGTCCGCAGCACCGGTGCCCCGGCGCCGCTCAGCGCGCCCCGCGGGACCGCGGCGGCGGCCTAGGGCTCGAGCAGCTCGATCAGGAGCCGGCCGGCCTGCTCCGCGGTCCCCTCGTTGCGAATCACGGCATCGACACCGACCACGGGCAACAGCGCGCTGCGGCTCAGCCGCGACTCGATCACCTCCGGCATCTCCCGGCCGCGCGCCAGCAACCGCTGCCGCAGCAGCTTCAGTTCGGCCGTAATCTGCACCACGAATATGTCCGGGTAGCGTCGCCGCGCCTCGTAGAGCGCCGCACGCGAACCGTTGACGAGCACGCTGGCGCCGCTGTCGAGCGGCCGCAACGCTTCACGGCGAATGCCGTAGCGCAACCCATGCGCGTCCCAGTGAAGCGCGAATGCCCCGGCGCGCAGCAACCGCGCGAACTCCGCCGGCGTCACCGCCTCGTTCAACTCACTCGCATCGTCTGCCGATCGCGTGATCGTGCGCCGCGCGACGTGCAGCCGCTCTGGCCGCGGTTGATGCGTCACCAGCCAGCGCAGCACCGTGTCCTTGCCCGCGCCCGACGGACCGATCAGATAGACGAGTCGCCCCCCGGGGCCCGTCACGATCCGCTCGCTCCACCGCCCCCGAGCGGTACGCGAGCGACCCGTCGCAGCGGGGCGGCGGGCTGCGGCTGCGCGAAGAGCGACAGCGCATCGACGTGCACCGGCTGCGGCAAGGGATCGAAAGTCGCGGCCGCCGCGGCCTGCAGCTCGGCACGCTGGGCCGCAGAGAGCGGCTCGAGCCGCTCCGTCAACGTCATGTGAAAGTGAAATTCCTCGAGCACGTACGGATACCCCCAGGCGCGCAGATACTGCTGCTGACGCACACTCAATCCTCGGGCGCTGTAGCGCTCGAGCTCGGCCGCCGTGAGGGGCGCAGCCGTCGGCTGCAACCGCACGACGCATGCGTCTGCCAAGGCCTGCAGCGCGGCGCAGGGGTGCACCGGCTGCAGGGCGAGGAAG
This sequence comes from Pseudomonadota bacterium, assembly GCA_021851405.1. Classification (GTDB taxonomy): domain Bacteria; phylum Pseudomonadota; class Gammaproteobacteria; order Steroidobacterales; family Steroidobacteraceae; genus 13-2-20CM-66-19. Next base: position 135,049 of record JAJZDW010000003.1, on the reverse strand, counting down.
CCCTCAGGACTGCCCAGACGCAGCGGCGGCAGATCGAACGGGGCGATCTCCGCCGCCAGCATCCTCAAGACGCTCAGCACGTCCGCCGCAGAGCATCCTGGCGCCAGGCGCCACGGCGCGCGCAGCGTCCCGTGCCAGCCGTACCGGCGCGGCGCGGCCGTCACCCACGACCAGGTCTGTGCGCTCCAGCCGGCGATGCGCGGCGCCGGTCCGCAGGCCCCGCCATCGACATCGCGCCCGAGCCAGCCGGCGCCGGCGCGGGCCCACGGCGCCTGCGGCGGCGGTGAGAAATACACCGCCCACCGATAAGCCCCTGCCATGACCGCTGCGCGCTCCTCGGCGTCACTCATCAGCCTTCACCCGAAGCCCGACGCGATCACCCGCAAAATAGGCCAGCGCATATTCGATCGGCCGCCGCTCGAGATCCTCATTGAGGCTCTCGACCCGCAGCACCGGACGGCACGTCGCCTGACGCAGCAGCACCGCGATCTGCTCGGCCGGCAGCACCGCACTGATTCGGCTGTCGCGCCGGAGGTAATCGATCACCCCGCACTCGGCGAACGCCTGCGTGATGGAGCCGCAGCGCCTGATCCGCTCATCCAGTCCCATGAAGCGCGGCAGCGGAAAGAATCGCTCGCTCACATGCAGCACGCGCCGCCGGGCTTCACCGAGGGTCTGCACGCGCAGAACCGGCTGGCGGGGCGCGATCTGCAGCGCCCGCGCCACCTGCACCGGCGCGCGCATGCGCACCGCATCGAGCACGCGCAGCGTGCCGCGAACACCCGCCTGCTGCAGACTCATGGACTGGCGTGTCCGTCTTCCCAACATCAACTCCAGCGCGAACTCCTGCACGTACGTGCCGCTGCCCTGCACGACCCGCACGACACCACGGGCCGCGAGCTCCGCGATCGCCCGTCGCACGGTGTGCCGATTGACGCTGAAGCGCTCCGCCAGCTCGCTGGCCGCCGGTAAACGCGCGCCCGGGGGATAGGCCCCAACGCGAATGTTCCGCGTCACTTCCCCGGCGACGCGCGACCAAGCGCAACCGCGCCGCAGCGCGCTGCGAAATTCAGATCCGCCGATCACTGCTGTCATAAAAGGTAAACACGCTGGTCCTAAGCTGCCGCTGTAGCTCTGAAGTTGTCTATACCACCATTGATAGCACCGACATGTTGCAAGACGATGGCATCGCTGCAGTGCTCACCGCCCCGTCGCGCCAGGCCTGGATGCGCTTACTCAGCCGTGCCCCGCTGCAGATGCTCGAGGCGAACCTCGCTGATCTTGCCGGTGCGCAGCCCCGTTGGCTGCGCCGTCCGGAATCTGGACTGGTGATGGTCCGGGGCCGAATCGGCGGCAACGGCGAGCGCTTCAACCTTGGCGAAGTCACCGTCACCCGCTGCGCCCTGCGAACGGACCCCGAGCGCGTGCGCTGCGACCACGTCGGTGTCGCCTACATTCTCGGGCGCTCGGCACGCCACGCCGAACTGGCGGCCACGGCCGATGCTCTGCTGCAGGATCCGCTCGGCCGAGCGCGGCTGCCGGCGGACCTGCTCACTCGCATCGCCGAGTGGTTGGCCGAACAGCAGGCGGCACAGGCAGAGAAGGCCCGTGCGACGCGGGTCGAGTTCTTCACCGTGGCGCGCGAGAGTGCCGGTGAACCCACCGAGCCGCAGCCGTCATGAACGCCGTGGCCGGCGGCACACCGCTCGATCTGCACGCGGTGGAACCGGGGTTCAGCGATCCACCGCTCGCCAGTCAGGCGGTGTTTCGCGCGGTATTGAATGCGTTCACCCGACCCGGGCAAATACAGCGGGTCCCGAGCGACGCGCAGCACCCGAGCGGGGCAGCGCCTGCGGCGGCAGCGCTGCTGCTTGCGTTGCTCGATCCGGATTGCACGTTGTGGCTCGCGCCGCGATTGGCGCACGGCTCAGCGGCCGACTGGCTGCGCTTTCACACCGGCTGTCGCATCGTGAGTGAACTGCGCGAGGCCCAATTCCTCTGGAGCGACGCCGACCAGATGCCACCGCTCGAACAACTGCCCGCCGGCAGCGAGTTCGAGCCGGAGACCGCCGCGACCTGCGTCATTCAGGTGCACGCACTCGAGGACACCGCAGGCTGGCGGCTGCATGGGCCGGGAATCGAGCAGACGCAGCCTCTGACGGTGCGCGGCCTGGGCGAGGCGTTCCTCACGCAATGGCGAGCCAACCATGCGGCGTTTCCGCGCGGCATCGATCTGCTGCTGTGTGCAGGCGAGCGCGTGGCGGGACTGGCGCGCACGACGAGCATCGAGGGCTGAACGGATGTACGTTGCCGTCAAGGGCGGAGAAGTCGCGATCGAGAATAGCCAGGCGTTGCTCGCCGAGTTTCGCCGTGGCGATCCAGCGCTGCCGGAGCTCTCCAGCGCGCAGATTCAGGCCCAGCTGCGCCTGGCGGTCGACAGAGTCATGACCGAGGGCTCCCTGTACGATCCGGAGCTGGCCGCATTGGCGCTGAAACAGGCCGCCGGCGACATCGTGGAAGCCATCTTCCTGCTGCGCGCCTACCGCACGACGCTGCCGCGGTTCGGCTACAGCGTTCCGCTCGAGACGACGCGGATGCGTCTGTGGCGACGCATCTCGGCCACCTTCAAGGATCTGCCGGGCGGACAGATTCTCGGCCCGACCTACGACTACACCCAACGACTGCTGGATTTTGCGCTGCTGGCCGGAACACCCGTGCCTCCCGCGCCGCGGACACCCGCACCGGCGGCCACGGGCAATCGCCCGGGCGTCCTTGACCTGCTCGATCGCGAAGGGCTCATCGAGCCGCAGCCGATCTCTGCCGCGGATCCCGAGCCGTTCGATCTGACTCGTGAACCGGTGCGCTTTCCGGCCGCGCGAACCGCTCGCCTGCAGAACCTGGCACGGGCCGACGAAGGCTTTCTGCTTGCGCTGGCCTACTCCTCCCAACGCGGCTATGCACACACGCATCCCTTTGCCGGAGAGGTGCGCTTCGGGAGCGTCGAGCTGGAAGTGATCCCGGAGGAACTCGGCTTCCCGGTGTCGATCGGCGATGTGGCGCTCACCGAGTGCCAGATGATCAATCAGTTCTCCGGCAGCGCACGGCAACCACCGCAATTTACTCGCGGCTACGGGCTCGCCTTCGGACACAGCGAGCGCAAAGCGATGGCGATGAGTCTGGTCGACCGAGCGCTGCGCGCGCCGGAGCTCGGGGAGGCGATCGACTCGCCCGCGCAGATGGAGGAGTTCGTGCTCTCGCACAGCGACAATCTGGAGGCCTCCGGTTTCGTTCAGCATCTGAAGTTGCCGCATTACGTCGACTTCCAATCCGAACTCGAACTGGTGCGCCGCATGCGTGCGGCGGGCAGCGTGCAGCAGAGTGAGCCATGAGCGATACGTCGTCGATCTCCGCGGCGCGCGACCCGCACGTCAACTTTGCGTACCTCGATGAGCGTACCAAGCGCATGATCCGCCGCACCCTGCTCAAGGCGGTGTGTATTCCCGGTCACCAGGTGCCGTTTGGTTCGCGCGAGATGCCGTTGCCGTATGGCTGGGGAACCGGCGGTATCCAGGTCACGGCAGCCATTCTCGGGCCCACCGACACTTTGAAGGTCATCGATCAGGGCTCCGATGACACCGTGAATGCGGTGAACATCCGCCGCTTCTTCCAGCGCACCGCGGGTGTCGCGGTCACCACCGATACCACAGCCGCGGACATCATCCAGACCCGGCACCGGATTCCCGAAACCCCGCTGCGCGAGGGCCAGATCCTCGTGTATCAGGTGCCGGCGCCTGAGCCGTTGCAGCGGCTCGAGCCGCGCCGCAGCGAGACCCGCACGCTGCACGGGCTCGCCGAGTACGGCCTGATGCACGTGAAACTCTACGAAGACATCGCCCGCTACGGCCACATCGCCACGACCTACGACTATCCGGTGCTGGTCAACGAGCGGTATGTCATGTCGCCCTCACCGATTCCGAAATTCGACAATCCCAAGATGCACCGCTCCCGAGCCCTGCAGCTGTTCGGCGCCGGCCGCGAGAAGCGCATCTACGCCGTCCCGCCCTACACTGCGGTCACCAGCCTCGCTTTTGACGATCACCCCTTCTCGATTCAGCGCTGGGCGAGCGCCTGCGCTCTGTGCGGTGCCGCGGACAGCTTCCTCGACGAATGGGTCACGGACGACCGCGGCACGAGGATGTTCGTCTGTTCCGACTCGCACTATTGCGCCACTCGGCAAGCGCGCGCGACGGCCCCAGAGCCCTCCCATGGCTCGAAGTGATCTGAACGCCGCGCTCCTGCAGGTGCGCGCCGTGCGCCGATGCTACGGCGCCCGAGCCGCGGTGGATCAGGTGTCCTTCGACTTGTGGCCCGGCGAGGTGCTGGCGATCGTCGGGGAGTCCGGGTCGGGCAAGAGCACGCTCTTGCAGGTTCTCGCCGGTCTGCACGCACCGGATGACGGTGAAGTGCTTTTCAACCTGCGCGACGGCGGGGTGCACGACATCTACCGCCTCACCGAGGGACAGCGCCGCGCGCTCACCCGAACCGATTGGGGCCTGGTGCACCAGAGTGCCGCGGACGGACTGCGTATGAACGTCTCGGCCGGCGCCAACGTGGTCGAGCGGCCCATGGCGCTCGGCGAACGTCACTACGGCCGGCTGCGCCGGTTGGCGCTCGAGTGGCTCGAGCGCGTCGAAATCGATCCGAGCCGCATCGACGATACGCCGGCAACATTCTCAGGGGGCATGCGTCAGCGACTGCAGATCGCGCGCAACTTGGTGACGCTGCCGCGACTTGTCTTCCTCGATGAGCCGACTTCGGGCCTCGACGTGTCGGTGCAGGCCACGCTGCTCGATCTGCTGCGCCAGCTCACTCGCCAGCTTGGACTCGCCGCCGTGCTGGTCACCCACGACCTGGCGGTTGCGCGACTGCTGGCGGACCGCATGATGGTCATGCAGGGCGGCCGGGTCGTCGAGGCGGGGCTCACCGACCAACTGCTCGATGATCCGTCCCACCCCTACACCCAGCTGCTCGTAGCCTCGGTGCTGCCGCCATGAACGACTCCGCCGCACCGAGGCTGCCGCTCTTGCAGCTCGAGGCAGTCGCCAAGCAATTCACCCTGCACCATCAGCATGGGGTGGTGCTGCGCGTCCTGGAGAACGTCCACCTCAGCATCCACCCAGGTGAGTGCGTGGTCCTCGATGGGCCCTCCGGGACCGGCAAGAGCACGCTGCTGAAGCTGATCTATGCGAACTATCGCGCCAGCGCCGGGCGTATCCGGCTGTTCCCCGGGACGCCAGAGGAACTGGAACTCACCGGCGCCTCGCCGCGCGCCCTCGTCGCCGCCCGACGCGACGCCATCGGCTACGTCAGCCAGTTCCTGCGCGTCATTCCGCGGATAGCGGCACTGGACATCGTGGCCGAGCCGCTCGTCGGCCCTGAAGAACCGGACGGCTGCGCCCCTCTGCGGCGCATCTTGGCACCAGACCGCGAGGCGCTGCAGGGCGCACGGGCCGAAGCCGGACAGTGGTTGCAGCGCCTGAACATCGGCCGACAGTTGTGGCCCCTGCCCCCGGCAACATTCTCCGGCGGTGAGCAGCAGCGCATCAATGTGGCCCGCAGCCTGATCAAACCGCGCCCCCTGCTGCTCCTCGATGAGCCGACCGCATCCCTCGATGCCGCCAACACCGCTGTGGTGCTGGAGATGATCAACGAAGCTCGGGCGCGCGGCGCGGCGATCATCGGTGTGTTCCACGATCCGAGGATTTCGGAACAAGTGGCGACGCGCCGAGTCCACATCGAGCCGTTCAGGAGTGCGCCATGAGCGCGACGCTGATCACCAACGCCCGCTTGGTGCTCGAGAACGAGATCCTGCTCGGCACGCTCGGATTCGACGCAGCGGGCATCACATCGATCGATACCGGTCGCACATCGGTCCCGGGCGCACTCGACCTTGAGGGCGATCTGCTCGCCCCCGGACTGATCGAGCTGCACACCGACAATCTGGAACGGCATCTGATGCCCCGGCCCAAGGTGAGCTGGGCGGAAGTTCCCGCCCTGCTGGCGCATGATGCGGAAGTGGCTTGCGCCGGCATCACCACCGTTCTCGATGCGCTCGGCGTCGGCGAGACGGACAGCGACAGCGTGCGCGGCAGCGCCTGGGACACTCTGCTGGCGAGCCTGCAGCACTGCAGCGAGCAAGATGCTCTGCGTGCCGAGCACTTCCTGCACGTGCGCTGCGAGCTGCCGGCGCCCAACACCATCGAGCTGTTCGAGCCGTTTCACGGTCACCCGCGCCTGCGCCTCGTATCATTGATGGATCACACGCCGGGCCAGCGCCAGTGGGAGAACGTCGAGCATGCGCGCATCTACTACACGGGCAAGAAGGGATGGAGCGCGGCAAAATACGAGGCGAGAGTGGCCGATGCCATGGACATGCAGCGCCGCTATGCCGAACCGCACCGTCAGCATTTCGTCGACTACTGCCGCCGCCATGACATCGCCCTGGCGAGCCATGACGACACCACCGCCGAGCACGTGCAGGAGGCCTACCGCGACGGGGCCGTGATCTGCGAGTTCCCGACGACCCGACAGGCTGCGCAGGCCGCACGGGCCCTCGGTCTTGCCACGGTCCTCGGCGGCCCGAACGTGGTGCGCGGCGGCTCGCATTCCGGGAATGTTGCGGCCGCGGAGCTGGCCCGCGACGGACTGCTCGACATCCTGTCGTCCGATTACGTACCGGGCAGTCTGGTCAGCGCCGTATTCGCCTTGCACGACCAACTGAAACTCCCGCTCGCCCGGTGCTTTGGGATGGTCACGCGCCAGCCGGCCCACGCACTCGGACTGAACGACCGGGGGCGGCTCGCCGTCGGGTTACGCGCCGATCTGGTCCGCATCCGCCCCTTGCGCACTGAGGAGAGTCGCGTCCAACCGCTGGTACGCACGCTGTGGCGCCAGGGCCGCCAGGTCGCCTGAGCGCATCGTTCCGTGCTCGTCGCAACTCGATATTCCGCGGTCCACACCCCTCTCGGCACCCATGCAGCGCATTAACTGCGGAACGCCGCCCAATCCCTGGTCCGCCGGTCGCGCGATCCGACCGGCCCCCGAGATCGACCCGACCGCCTGGGTGAGCGAGTCGGACTTCGGGCGCTACACCTACCTCGGACCGCGCTCCAGCGTCGCGCACAGTCAATTCGAGGATTGGAGTTATGCCATGGGGGACAACCAGATCCTCCATGCGCGCATCGGTAAGTTTTGCAACATCGCGACGGGCGTGCGCATCAATCCGAGCAATCACCCCTGGTGGCGCGCGACGCTGCATCACCTGACCTACCGTAGCCAATCCTATGGCTTCGCGCTGCCGGACGATGTGGACTTCTTCGCCTGGCGTGCACGCGACGCGGTCACGATCGGGCCCGACGTGTGGATCGGCCACAATGCGCTCATCATGCCCGGGGTCACCATCGGCGCCGGCGCGGCGGTCGGCAGCGCGGCCGTGGTCACGCACGACGTGCCGCCGTTTGCCATGGTCGTCGGCGTGCCCGCACGCGTACTGCGCATGCGGTGTGATTCGCGCACGGCCGAGCGTCTGCTCGAGCTCGCGTGGTGGGACTGGGCGGACTCTCGCCTGCGGGATGCGTTGCCCGATCTGCGCGCTCTGGACATCGAGACGTTCGCGAACAAATACGCGCGCTGACTCTGGCCGGAGACCACGGCGCGCACCGAAGCTCGTTGCGCTTCACATATCGGTCACGTTGAGCACCTACCATCGAGCGGGACGTCGGCTGAAATTCTGATTCAACCGACCGACGAACCACAACGCAACGTCGGTGTGACGAGTTCGCGAAGCATATCCGCTGCGCGTCAACATTCAACGCGTGGGGAATTCTGCCCATCCCAGAGCAGAGCTCCACCATGAGCCGAAGGCGCGGCCCGCGGAGCGCTCGAACATCTTGCACCGGGCGGATCATTCGCCCGCGCCGGCGGCGGACCGGAGGAGTCGGATCGTGACGCAGATCGAGTCCTACCTTGATGAACTCAGTCCGAGGCGGGCGCACGTGCGCTTGATCTTCAGTTCCGGCCTAGGTGTCTTCCTCGACGGATACGACTCGGCGATGATGGCCGTGGCCATCGTGTTCATCGCCCCCGCCTGGCACCTGACACCGGCGGCGCTCGGCCTGCTGGCCGCCTCCACGCTGCTCGGGGCGATGATCGGGGGAGGCGTCGGCGGACGATGCGCCGATCTGTATGGACGCAAGTGGCTCTATATGATCGACATTGCGACGTTCTTCGTCGCGGCGCTGCTGTCCGCGGTCGCATGGAACTTCGCCTCCCTGTTCATCTTCCGCATGCTGGTCGGTGTCGGTATCGGTATCGACTACCCGCTGAGCGCGACCTTCCTGGCGGAGTTCGCACCGCGCACACGGCGCGGCTCGATGATGACGTGGTCGTTCGGCTTGTTCTTCTATGCCGGCAGCGTCGCGGCGATGCTCGTCGGCTTTCTGCTCGCGCACTTCGGTCCGGACGCCTGGCGCTTTCTGTTCGCCTCCGGAGCGGTGCCGGCGCTCGCGCTGCTGATCCTGCGTCGGACGCTGCCGGAGTCGCCGCGCTGGCTGCTGCGCCAGCGCAAACCCGATCAAGCCATGGCCGCCTTGCGCAGATTCCACCCGGACGCCGACCTCGGGGAGCTGCCCGCCGACGACGGAGCACACGTCGGCCGAGAGAGTGCCCCTCAGGGCCGCTGGCGCGAGCTGTTCACGCGGCCGTACCTGCGGCGGACCGCCCTGATCACCTTGCCGTGGTTCCTGATGGACATGGTGGATTACGGCTTCAGCATCTACATTCCGACGCTCCTGCTCGCGTTCGGCATGCGGTCTTTCGGCGGCAGTATCCTGCTCTCGGCCGCACTGTCGAGCCTCGGCACGCTGGGCTTTGTGTTCGTCGCTGGCTGGATCGAACGCTGTGGCAGGATCCGCGCCCAAAGCATGGGCTTTCTCGGCCTCGCCGCCGGCATGGCCGCCCTGGGACTGATCTCCATGAGCGGCACGGGCGCGATCGTTCCGATCGCCGCGTGCATCCTGTTCGTGAAACTCGCCAACGCGTTCCCGGACATCACCACATGGGTCCTCCCGGTCGAGCTGTATCCGACCGACCTGCGTGCCTCGGCGCACGGACTGGCCACGTCGTTTTCGCGGATCGGCGCGGCCACGAGCGTCTTTCTCTTCCCGATCCTGCAGCGCGCATGGGGGATCGGACCGTTGCTGCTGGTGATCGCAGCCGCTCAGCTGGCCGCCTCGCTCCTGACAGTGCTGACCGGCCAGGAATCGGCCGGCCGCAGCCTGGAGGAGATCGCACGGGGACCCTCCCGACCCTCCGTGGTCCCGACCGCGCCCGCGCCGCGCGCACTGGCGGCGCCACTCTTGCCGGAAAAATAGGTGCCGGCGCCGCCTACGACCGTGCCGGCGTGTGACTTACGCACGCATGCATCGACTAAAATCGCGCTCGCTCCTCAGCTGCGCATTTTCGACACCCAGCCCAGAGGCTAGCGCCTCCAAGTCGCTCGCGGGACAACGCCTGCCGCCTTTGATGACCCCGCCGTCACCGGCGTGGCGAATGCAATCGATCCATGTCCTGACCTACATGTCGAGCGTACCGACTGCCCTTCTCGCCCCGGGACTCTCCGTCAATGACGCTGCGTGCGCCTGGCGTTCGGCGGCATCATCACCAGAAACCTGATGGTTCATAGCAACCTGCCGCTGGTAAGCATCCTCCCTCCATTGAGGACCCGTGAACGGCGCCACATCATCAATGCCCAAGCCACTCCCGCAATGCCCTCACGATCCGGTCGATCACGTCGCGCCAATTGTCACGCTCTGGCTGCCGAAATAGCCTGCCGGTCGGATACCATGGCGTGTCGTCTCGATTCATCATCCACCGATAATCCGGGCTGAACGGCAGCATCACCCAGACAGGCTTTGCCAGCGCGCCGGCTACGTGCGCCACACTAGTGTCCACACTGATTACCAGATCCAAGCAATCGATCAACGCCGCGGTGTCCGAAAAATCGATCAGATCAGCCTGGTGCTGGTGGATTTGCGGATGCTGATTCAAGACTGGCAGATCACGCTGACGATAGATCTTCTGCAAGGAATGCCATTCGACTTCCGGAATGATCATGGGCAGCAGCTCTTGGAGCGCGATGCTGCGATTCCTGTCATTGCTGTGCATTTCCGCGCCAGACCACACGACCCCAACCCTAGGCCTTTGCCTCGTTCCGAGCGTGTGCTGCCATTGTTGCCTCTTATCCCGGTCACTGAACAGATACGGAGTGGCCGCAGGGACCGTATCCTCGGTCGTCTTGAACACATGCGCAAGACTCATCACAGGGCAATACGCATCGAATTCCGGCACCGCCGCGCCCCGGGTCACGATCATCATCGGACATCGCAGCGTGGTGGTAAGCGCGATCAAGGGCTCTGGGACTTCGACGATGAGATCTGCGCCCAACGCTTTAACCTGGGGCAGATAGCGACAGAACTGCACGAAATCGCCAATCCCCTGTTCGCATTGAACGAACAGGCGCGCACCCAGGATATCTGACTCACCTCTCCACACGCGCTGCGGAAATGTACGATAGACCTCTGCACCGTATTTCTTGATGCGCCATTCGTATAGCGCCCATCCGTCGAGAAAATTCCCACGCAAAATCGCCAAAAGCGCTCGATTCCAGTTGATTTCCGCATTGTTAGGCTCGAGATCGAACGCAGCATCATAACTGACCTGCGCTTCGTCGATCCGCATCATGTCCTTGAGAACTGACCCTCGATTGCCATGCGCTACCGCACTGTCCGGACGGATCGCAATGGCGAGGTTGTAGCTCGCCAACGCATCTTCCAGTCGATTTAAGTCCTTGAGAACATTGCCTCTATTATTGTAGGCGTCAGAATACCTTGGCCTGATGCGCACCACGTTATCATAGCTCTCCAGCGCTTCGTCCAAACGCTTCAGTTCATGCAGCACGATTCCTCTGTTGTAGTACGCCTCCGCGAACTCTGGATTGAGCGCCACCGCTTGGTCGAGATTCGTCAACGCCTCGTCCAGACGCTTAAGCTCCGTGAGTGCGGTACCCCGATTATTGTGAGCTTCCGGACTATCCGAATCGATCGCCAGCACCCGCTCATAACTCGCCAGAGCCTCATCCATGCGACCCAGATCCTTCAGGACGCCGCCGCGATTATTATGGGCTTCCGCGCTTTGTGGATTGATCGCCAGCGCACAGTCATAACTCGCCAAGGCCTCGCCAAGGCGCTCCAGCGCTCGCAATGCCATGCCCCGACTGTTGTGCGTCTGCGCGGAATTTGGATTGAGATTCAGCGCTCGGTCGAAGCATTCCAGAGCCTCCCCGAACCGACGCAGATCATAGAGCACAAGACCTCTGGCGTTATGCGCATCGAAATAGTCAGGCCTTATCGACAACGCCTGCTCGCAGCGAACGAGAGCCTCATCGGGATCCCCCAACTCACGAAGCACAACGCACGCGTTGTAATACGCTTCCGCGTAGTTCGACCTTTGACGAGCCGCTTGCTCGAGACTCTCCAACGCCTCTCTCGCGCGCTTCAAAAGTCGTAACGCATTGCCTTTGTTACAGTATGCTTCAGGATAATTCGGCCGTGCCAGCAACGCCAGGTTGCAACTGACCAAAGCCTCTTCCGGACGCCCCAGGTCATTGAGGACAGCAGCTCGGTTACTGTGCGCTTCGGCATAGCTTGGTTGCTGCATGATGGCTTGATCGTAGCTGGCCAAAGCCTCCTGAAGCCGCTTCAACTCGTGAAGCACGACGCCCCGATTGTAGTGTGCTTCCGGATAATTCGGCCTGATACGCACGGCAGCTTCATAACTCACCAGTGCCTCTTCGGATCGCCCCAAGTCGCAGAGAACAGTGCCTCGACCGTTGTACGCTTCAGCGTAATCAGGCCGTATCGTCAATGCTCGCTCAAGACATTCGAGCGCCTCCGACGCGCGCCCCAGTTGACGCAGCACCAAGCCCCGATTGTAATTTGCCTGTAGGAACGTCGGATTTATCAGAATCGCCTGCTCGTAACTCTGAAGAGCCTCTTCGAGACGATGGAGGCTTCTGAGGGCATTACCGCGGTTGCCATATGCGTCCACGTAATCTGGCTTTATACGCAATGCTCGCTCGCTACTGAGGAGCGCCTCTTCCGCACGATTCAAATCATTCAGCGCGACGCTCAAGTTACTGTGCGCCGCCGCATTTTTCGGGTTGAGCAGAATCGAACGCTGCAGCGTTTCAACGCTTTTTTGGAGCTGACCGGCCTGGAGATATGCCGTACCCAAGGCGAAAATGAGTTCAGCATTGCGCGGCTGTATACGCAGCAACTTGACATACAATTCAATGGCTTCCGGTATCTGCCCGGATTGGTGCAATTGAAAGGCCCGCTCAGATAGATTCTGCTGTTTACTCATCCTAGTATTGGACCCTGTAGACCTTTTTTTGGAAAATTCGCCCTATTTATCGCATATTTTAGCGAGATATAGATGCGAAATTCATTGCCAATTCGACGGCATGTCGCCGCACATGCCGACGAACCCTCTGCACTGGGAATCTGGGCGGCAGAACGAGCCGGGGTGGGACGCCATCCCGATCGAGATCGCGCCGCGCGAGGCATGCCCGGCGGTCATCGGCGCGGGCCGCGCGCTTGGAGCAACGTCGGCGCGAAGTCGATCGGCACCATGTACGCACTCCGCGGGATCGGCATCCGCGTGACCCGGGCGGGCGGCTCGAAGGTGGGCGCTACCACGCGCGAGTTCGGCGTGCCGGAGCCCCAGGTGCGGCAGAGCGTCACGGAGTCGGACAGTCGGATCATGACGTTCGCGGCGGGGGGCTTTGATGCGGGCTATAACGCGCAGATCTCGGTGGATGAGGCCGTACACATCATCGTGTCGGCTGAGGTGCACACCGATGCCACGGATGTGAATGGGCGGCTGCCGATGGGCGCGGCGCTCCGGACGAACCGCGCACAGCTTGCCGGGCTGAGACTGGCCGAAATCGACTCCCGCAGCGAGGAGCATCGGCAGGGCTCACCCGTTGAGCGGGTAGACGCCATCGGGAGGGAGGTCACCCGGCACGCGCTGATCAATACCCAGGCACACCCGCACAGCGCGCACTGGCTGCCCGCTACCCTCGCCCTGCAGACACTTTTCCGCCCAGACACCTAGTCGTGCTGTGTCACACAGTGCGCGTTGCGATCGGCAGCGCGCAGCGGGGGCAGCGGTCGAGGCGCTGGGATGGAATCCGGGGCGTGACGCTGCATTCTCCCGGCTTGCGCGCAGCGTGTCACCTTCGGGTAGGAGAGACGTTTCTGATCGAGCGGAGCTCTTTGCTGCCGCCTCCCCTGATGCGCTCGCTGACGAGAAAGCCATCAAGGCGGCGATGCACAGAGTCGCGTGATGATGAAAGCCACGCCAACCCCGCCCTTCATAATGAGGGAGCCAAAACTCCTGGTTGAGCTCCTGGTAGTCCCGCGCGATGCGCCAGCGAGTCGTCGCCGTGCTGACCGGCGTGCGCAGCGTCGTGTTCGTCGGCAGATTGCTCAGCCAGTAATGCACGGACTCGGACTCGCTGCGCGGCCATTCGATCACGAGCCACTCCTCTTCACGCAATTCACTGCCGCGCCAGTCCTGATGAGCGGCACACACCTGCAGCGCGGCGAAGCGCGACAGCTGTCGCGCGTTACTTCCGTCTCGCCAACCGACCGTCCGCCACCCGCGCCGCCGCAACGGAGAAGCCAGGTCCTTCACCGAGACCGGCGTGTGACCCCCAGCGCGGCGCAGCCGGGTGGCTGGGCGACCTCGCTTACTCTTCGTCGACTTCGGTGCCTGCGGCGCCATCTCTCCCGTCCACCCTGTCGTGCTAGGCTGAACGCCAACGCAATCCTTCAGCTGAAGTTCTCTCAATCCCTTGCGAAACGCCGCGCCATTGCCGTCGGCCGCATCGCCCAGCACGATGTCGACAGGCTCACCGGTGGCCTTTGCCGCTCGAATCCGCTTGAGCGCAATCTTTGGTTTGGTGGCCAAGGTGATCCCGGCCGGCACGCGTGCCTGTTCTCGACGCGCCTTGTCGCTCGCCCGCGCTATCGGGCAAATAAGGCTTAAAGGCAATCGGCAGGCTTCCCTGGGATGAGGCCAGCGAGAGGCTCCCCGCGATCTGGCAGTTCTCCCGCTGACCCAGCTGCCCACAGTACTGACGCGCCACACCGACCGAATGCTCGCCTTTCTTCGGAAGGCCCGTGTCATGGACGATCCCGCAACAGCCTTTGTCACGCGTCAGTGCGGGGCTCACCCACTCGCGCACGCCCGTAAGCACCGCCTCGTCCGACCAATCGGACTTCGCCACCATGTATGTGATGCAGCGATTGGTGCTTGGCACTGACGTGCCACGGATCGGAATGCGCCGCCGACGCTCAACGCTGTTGCGCTTGATCCGCAGCATCAGACCACGCCCGCATTCCATGAATGCCTGCCCGCCGCTCCGCGTGCCCGAGCTTCTCGCACAACCGATTCATGTACTGCTCATACTCTGTGAGGTTAGCCATGGCTCCTCAACTCGCTTGTCACGCGACCTCTATAATGCCATGTCATTTATGGCACAGTAAGATTAGCGCGGCTCGCCCTGCAGACGAGCAATCAGGCTGCGCAGAAAGACCCGATTGAAGCGCAACTGGCAGGAAACCGACACCTGCTCGAGTTGGGTAGCGCTCACCTTCAGCACGGTGACCACCGTCACGGCGCGCACAGTGGCCGTGCGTTTCGCCCCGGGAACGTAGCTCGCCTCCCCGAAGCAATCGCCGGTTTCGAGCATGGCGATTTGAGCACCGCGCCGCTGCACGGCGCAGCGGCCGGAAACCAGAATGTAGAAGCGGTCATCGAGTTCGCCCTCGCGCACGATCTCCTCGTCGACCGCATACTGCTGCCAGGCGCTCGCATGCAGCACCTCGGTGACCTCGGGGTGCGAGAACTCGTGGAAGAACTTCAACCGCCGCAGAACGCTGAACTGCTCCTGCAGATCCAGGCGTAGATTGCTCTGGCGCAGCCGATGATGCGCGCGCGCCAGCTCCGCGGCGAGCTCAAGTCCGGTGCGCTGGCGTTTCTGCGGATCCTTCTGCAGCGCCGTCACGACGATGTTCTCGAGTCCCTCGGACACATCAGCGCGCACTTTGTGGATCGGCGGCGGCGTGGCGTAAACGATCTGGTGCAGAAGCTTCTGCAGGTTGCCGGCCCGAAACGGCCGCGTCCCGGTGAGCAACTCGTACATCACCGCGCCGAGGGAGTAGATGTCCGAACTCGCAGTCAAATCCAGGCTCTGCACCTGCTCCGGCGACATGTACGAGGGACTGCCGGCGATGCCTTCGATGCGCGAGATGTCCGCGTCGGAGACCAGCGCGATGCCGAAATCGATGATGCGCACTTCGCCCTCCTGCGTGAGCAGCAGGTTCGAGGGCTTGATGTCCCGGTGGATCACTCCGCGCGTGTGCGCATAGTGCAGTGCCTTGGCGCACTTGAAGATGATCTCGATGACGTCATTCAGCGGGAGCAGGTTGTCAGGTCGGCAATAGGTCGTGAGCGTGCGCGCATGGTGCACGTATTCGCTGACGATGTAGTAGCGCCCATTCTCCTCACCGGCATCGTAGATCGGCAGCACGTACGGGTGCTGCAGCATGCCGACCAGATGCGCCTCGGAGAGGAACATCTTGCGCGCAGCGCGGGCGCGCTGATCGTCCGCGCCGGTGTCGACGTTGTAGACTTTGATGGCCACATCGCGCCCGTAGTAGGCGTCGTGCGACAGATAGACCACGCCGGTGCTGCCGCGCCCGACTTCCTTGATGACTTCGTACTTGCCGATCCGCTCCGGAGCGCTGCGCTCACTGGTGCGCGGATGCACGGCGGGTCCTGGAGCGTGGGCGGGCATGGTTCGCAGCGAGTGGTGTGGCACACTGCAGCATAGGGCCGGACCGCAGCGATGCGCTGTGATGTGCCCCATGAATTGGCCGACCGGATCGCGCCGCACGCTTTACATAATGACGCCCTCACGGGCCGGCGAAATGATCGTATCCCGGGGCCGCCACGGACTTCACCCCGCTCTCGTCCCGGACGTGCGCCCCCGCCTCGAGGCACACCGTTCCGATGCGCGTGTACCCCCACTGCGCGCTCGGCAAATCCGCCCCCAGCCGCTCCAGCTGCTGCACGGGGACCGTGAAGCACAGTTCGTAATCGTCGCCGCCGGTGAGCGCAAACGACCGGGCCTGCGGGGACCCGAGTGCGCGCAGGGGTGCCGACAACGGCAGCCGGGCCGCCTCGAGCTCGACCCCGCAGCCGCTGGCGCGCGCGAGCTTCAGAGCATCGGCCAGCAGGCCGTCCGACACGTCGATGCACGCGCTCGCATACCCTCGCAGCCGCGCTCCGAGCGCGACGCGCGGCTCGGGAAAGAGGAAGCGCTCGCGCAGGGACTCGCGGGTGGCCTCGGCGGCGAGGCGACCCTGTTCCAGGGCCAATCCCGCGGCCGCATCGCCCGGCGTCCCGGAGACGAACAGTGCGTCCCCTGGGGCGGCGCCGCTGCGCCGCAGCGCCTCGCCTGCGGGCACCCAACCGAGCAGCGTCACCGAGATCGCGAGCGGGCCCTGGGTGGTGTCGCCGCCGACCAGCGCGACCCCGTACCGCAGCGCCAGTGAGCTGAAGGCCGCGGCAAATCCCTCGAGCCATTCGGGCTCGACCGCCGGCAGCGTCAGCGCCAGCAGCGCCCAGGCGGGCTGAGCCCCCATGGCGGCCAGATCGCTCAGGTTCACCGCCAGCGCCCGATGTCCGACCGAGTCCGGTCGGCACCCGCGCGGGAAATGTACTCCGTCGACGAGCGTGTCGACTGCGGCCACGAGCGTCATCCCGGGCGGACATTCGAGCAGCGCCGCATCGTCACCGACGCCGAGAGGCACATCGGTTCGCACCGCACCGCTGCGGCGGAAATAGCGGTCGATCAGATCGAATTCAGACACTGCCATGCGCGTAGCGGCGCAGGAAGAGCGTATTAACGTTCCGCCGGACGCAGTTCGCGCGCGGCTCTATCGAGCACTGCGTTGACGTACTTGTGCCCGTCGGTTGCCCCAAATCGCTTCGCCAGCGAGACCGCCTCATTGATGACGACCTTGTAGGGCACATCCAATCGGTGCACCAGTTCGTACAGACCGATGAGCAGCGTCGCATGCTCGACCGGATCGAGTAATGCCGGAGTGCGGTCGATGAACGCCGCGAGCTGCTCATCGAGTGCCGTGCGCGCGCCACAGATGCCCTCCAGCAGTTCTTGGAAGTACTCTCGGTCAGCGTGCGGCATGTCCTCGGCCACACTGAACTCCTGCACCAGATCCTGCCAGGGGCACTCGTTGATCTGCCAGCGGTACAACGCCTGCAGCGCAAGCTTGCGCGCCATCGCGCGCTGCCGGGAAAATGCGTGTGTCGAGGAGTGCACGCCCATCACGATCCGAGCTGGGCGAACACGTCCGCCATTTCCAATGCCGCCTCCATGGCCTCCCCGCCCTTGTCACCTTGACCGGTCGCGGCCCGTTCGATCGCCTGCTCGACGGTCTCGACGGTAAGCACCCCGAAGCTGACCGGCACGAGCGTCTCAAGCGCCGTACGCTGCAGGCCGCCGGCGCATTCACCGGCGACGTATTCGAAATGCGGCGTGCCGCCGCGGATCACACAGCCGAGCGCCACCACCGCGTCATACCGGCCGCTCGCGGCCAGCTTGCGCGCCGCCACCGGCAGCTCGAATGCCCCCGGCACACGGACCACCAGCAAGTCCTCGAGCACTCCGCCGTGCCGCGCCCAGGCGGCCTCGGCGCCCTTGAGCAGGCTCGCCACGATGAACTCGTTGAACCGCGCCGCGACCACGGCCACCTTGCGGCCGCGGGCCGTCGCCTGTCCTTCGATGAGTCGCACGGTGCTCACGCGTCTTCTCCGACGTATCCGTCAATTTCCAGGCCGAAGGCCGAGATGCCGTGAATCTGCTTCGGTGCCGACAGCACGCGCATCCGCCGCACGCCGAGGTCCTTCAGGATCTGCGCGCCGATGCCGAAGGTCTTCAGCACCCCTCCTTCTCGGCGCGCGGCACGGGCCGCACCGTCGGCCTCGGGCGGCGCTCCGAGTGAGCGGACCGAGTCGAGCAGATCGTTCGGCGCCTCGCGCTCGCGCAGGATCACGATCACACCGGCGCCGGCGCTCGCGATGCGCTGCATCGCAGCCCGCAACGTCCAGGCGAGCGGATCGGCGCGGATACCGAGCAGATCGCGCAGTGGATCGGCCAGATGCACGCGCACCAGGGGCGATTCGGGCCCCTCGAGCGTGCCGCGCACCAGCGCCAGATGGACCTCTTCCCCGACGCGGTCCTCATAGGCGAACAGGCGAAAATCGCCGAACTCGGTCGCGACGGGCTGCTCGGACAGGCGCACCACGGAGCGCTCATTGCGCAGGCGGTAGCGGATCAGGTCGGCGATGGTGCCGATCTTCAGGCCGTGCGCGGCAGCGAAGGCATGCAGCTGCTCGCGCCGCGCCATCGAGCCGTCCTCATTCATCAACTCGGAGATCACCCCGACCGGCTGCAGGCCGGCAAGACGGCACAGGTCCACGGCCGCCTCGGTGTGACCGGTGCGCACCAGCACCCCGCCGCGCCGCGCGCGCAACGGAAAGATGTGTCCGGGACGGGCGAAATCGGCCACCCGCGCCTCGGCACGGGCCAGGGCGCGGATCGTGACCGCACGGTCGCTGGAGGACACCCCCGTGGTGGTGCCCTCGACGGCGTCCACCGAGACGGTGAATGCGGTGCGATGCGCCTCGCTGTTGTGGATGACCATCTGCGGCAGCTCCAGCCGCTCGAGCCAGGCCTCCTCCATGGGCACGCAGAGAATCCCGCTGGTGTGGCGGATCATGAAGGCCACCGCCTCGGGCGTGGCGCACTCGGCCGCCATGATCAGGTCGCCCTCGTTCTCGCGATCCTCGTCGTCCATGATGATGACCATGCGCCCGGCACGCAGGTCGGCGAGGATTTCCTCGACGCTGTTCAGTTTGACGCCGGACGGCGGGGCCTGGCCGGAGAGGGGGAGGACTTTGGACATCGCGCGGGGCCTGGTGCGTTGGGCCCTCTAGTATACCGTGCGGCCCGCCCTCCCCGGCAGGCGACGCTAGCGCCGACGCCGGCGCTGCGCCTCGAGCAGGGGCTGCACGACGGCCTGCAGTTGGCCGGCGGTGACCCCGGTCGGCCCGCCGAGCAGCCGCGCCCGGATGATCCCGCGGGCATCGATGACATAGGTCATGGGCACCGCCAGGGGCTCGCCGAATCCGTCCACCGGGGCCGAACGGGCGAGTGCCGCCGGATACGTGAAGCCGTGCAGCGCCTGCTCGACGCGCGCGCCGCTCGCAGCCCGATCGATACTGAGGGCGATCAACGCCACGCCGCGTCGGTGGAAGCGCTGATAGAACGACTGCAGCACCGGCATCTCGGCGTGGCACGGCGAGCACCAGGTCGCCCAGAAACTCACCAACACCACCCGGCCGCGCTCGCGGGCCAGGTCGAATGTGCGCCCGCTGAACTCGCGCACGATCAGCGCCGGAGCGCGCTGTCCGACGCGCGGGACGGCCGCGTTGGCTGCGCCCACCGACAGCGCGAGCGCGACCGCAAAGAGGCGCAGCCGGTGCGGCGTGCCGCCCATCAGGCCCCCGCCCCGCCCGTGGCGAGCAGCCGCTCCACGTAGCGCGCGATCAGGTCGATTTCGATATTCACGTAATCGTCCGGCTGAAGTCTGCCCAGTGTCGTGACCTCGCGGGTGTGCGGGATCAGGTTCACGCGGAACGTCGCGTCACGCACGAGATTGACCGTGAGACTCACGCCATCAACGGCGATCGAGCCTTTGCGGGCGACGTACCGGGCGAGCGCGTCGTCGGCAAGGGCAATGTCCATGCGCCAGGAGCGGGCCTCCTCGGTGATCTCCACGACCTGCCCCAGGCCATCGACGTGGCCGCTCAGCAGGTGACCGCCGAGTGCATCACCGGCCTTCAGCGCTGGCTCCAGATTGACGTGGGCGCCGATCGCCCATTGACCGAGCGTGGTCAGCCTCAGCGTCTCGCGCGACACATCGGCGCGGACCGTACCGTCTTGCAGCTCCACCACGGTCAGACAGCAGCCCTGCACGCAGAGGCTGTCCCCGATGCGCAGCGCCGCCGGATCGATCCGCCCGAATGTGAATCCCATGCGATGGTCGCCGTTGCGCTTCTCGCGCTCGACCAAACGCCCCACGTCCTGAACGATTCCGGTGAACACTTCAGTTGTCCTCTTGGAAGGGCTGTCGCGGCCGCAGGCGCACGCGCAGATCCGCGCCCATCGGCTCGCTCGAGATGATGTCAAACCAGGCCGAGTCCTGCAGCCGCTCAAGCGCCGGCAGGTGCACCAGCGGCCGACTCTGCGGCCCGAGCAGGCGCGGCGCGACGTACAGGATCAGTTCGTCCGCCCAACCCTCCGCCAGCAGAGCGCCGGCCAGTGTCGGACCGGACTCGACCCACAGCTCATTGATTTCGCGGCGCCCCAATGCCTCGAGCAGCGCCTCCAGCAGAACCCGCCCGCCGGCGGCCGGCAATGTTTCGACCGTTGCGTGCGCTTCGAGCGCGGCACGGCGGCGAGCGAATGCCTGCGCCTCGGCCGGCGGCGGCGCGCGACCCACCACCAGGACCGGTCCCGGAATCGAGAACAGCCGGGCCTGCGGCGAGGTGCGCAGCTGCGAATCGACCACCACGCGCAGCTGCGGCGGACGAGCGCCGCCGGGCGGGTCGTCCAGGCGGACATCCAGGCGCGGGTCGTCGGCGAGCACCGTGCCGATGCCGGTCAGCACCGCGCCGCTGCGAGCCCGCCAGAGCTGCACGTCCTGACGCGCGGCCGGCCCGGTGATCCAGTGGCTCTGCCCATCGGCGAGCGCCGTACGGCCATCGAGACTCATGGCGAGCTTCACCCGCACCCAGGGACGCCCCGTGCGCATCCGCTTGAGGAATCCCACGTTGAGCTCGGCCGCCTCAGCCTGCAGCAGCCCGGACTGCACCGGCACACCGCCCTCCTGCAGCAGTCGCGCCCCCCCGCCATTGACCCGGGGGTTCGGATCCCCGAGGGCGAATACGACACGCCCGATGCCCGCATCGAGCAGCGCCTGCGCGCACGGCGGCGTGCGTCCGTGATGACTACACGGTTCGAGCGTGACGTATGCCGTGGCGCCGGACGCGGCCGCGCCCGCCGCCCGCAGCGCATGAACCTCCGCATGAGGCTCCCCGGCCCGGACGTGCCAGCCCTCCCCAATGATCTGCTCGCCGCGAGCGATGACGCACCCGACCCGTGGGTTCGGGTGCGCCGTCTGCAGGCCGAGCGCGGCAAGTTCGAGCGCTCGCGCCATCGCGCGGCGGTCGAATGGGGAAAACGGCGCCTCGCTCATACGTCGTGGCCGGTCGGTTCCGTCTCATCAGGCTCCGGCGGCAGCAGCGAGAGCTGCTCACGCCGCGGCGCCGGCGGCGCGGCGCGCTTGCGCGCACGCGGCGGCGCCGGGCGTGCATCGCGCAGCTTGCGGATTTCCTCGTGAAACGCCTCGACATCCTCGAAGTGCCGATACACCGACGCGAAGCGTACGTAGGCGACCTCATCGAGCTGGCGCAGCTCCTCCATGACCCGCTCGCCAATCGCACCGGAGGAGATCTCCCGCTCCCCCAGCGTGCGCACCTTGTGGATGACGTGACTCACCGCGGCGTCGATCGCCACACGGGCCACGGGCCGCTTCTCGAGCGCCTTTTCCATGCCGGCGCGCAGCTTGGCCTCATCGAACGGCTCGCGCCGCCGGTCGCCCTTGACGACCATCGGCATGACCAGCTCGGCGGTCTCGAAAGTCGTGAACCGCTCCCCGCAGGCCAGGCACTCACGCCGGCGGCGGATCTGCGCCCCGTCGCTGGCGAGCCGCGAATCGGTGACCTTGGTCTCGACGTGACCGCAAAACGGGCAATGCATGGGGGCCTACCGTCGGCGGTCCGGACCGGCCTCAGCGCGCGCCGTACACCGGAAAGCGGCCGCAGAGCTCGAGCACCTGCGCGCGCACGCGCTCGATCACCGCCGCATCGCCAGCCGCATCGAGCACGTCGGCTACGAGGTCGGCCACCTGCTCGACCTCGGCTTCCTTGAAGCCTCGGGTCGTGGCCGCCGGGGTACCCAGACGCAGTCCACTGCTCACCGAGGGCGGACGCGGGTCGTTGGGCACCGCGTTCTTGTTCACCGTGATGTTGGACTTGCCGAGCGCCGCATCGGCATCCTTACCGGTGATCTCCCGGCCGATCAGGCTGAGCAGGAACAGATGATTGTCGGTGCCACCGGACACGATGTCATAGCCGCGCCGGACGAGCCGTGCGGCCATGGCGCGCGAGTTGGCCAGCACCTGGCGCTGATAATCGACGAACTGTGGCTGCAGCGCCTCCAAGAACGCCACCGCCTTGGCCGCGATGACGTGCATCAGCGGTCCGCCCTGAGTGCCGGGGAACACCAGCGAATTGAGCTTCTTCTCGATCTCCTCGTTGGCGCGTGCGAGGATCAGACCGCCGCGCGGCCCCCGCAGCGTCTTGTGGGTGGTGGTCGTGACGACATCGGCGTGCGGCAGAGGGCTCGGATACACCCCGGCGGCCACCAGGCCCGCCACGTGCGCCATGTCCACCACCAGGTAGGCGCCAACGCCCTTGGCGATCTCGGCGAACCGCGCCCAGTCGACCACGCGCGAATAGGCGGAGAAGCCCGCGATGATCATCTTCGGCCGGTGCTCGGCGGCGAGCCTCTCGACCTGCTCGTAGTCAATCTCGCCGGTCTCGGCCCGAATCCCGTACTGCGCGGCGCGGAAGAACTTCCCGGAGAAGTTCACGCGCGCGCCATGCGTGAGGTGCCCGCCGTGATCCAGGCTCATCCCGAGGATCGGGTCGCCCGGCTGAATCAGCGCGAAGTACGCTGCGGCATTGGCCTGCGAGCCGGAGTGCGGCTGGACGTTGGCATAGGCGGCGCCGAAGAGCTTCTTGGCCCGCTCGATCGCCAGCCGCTCGGCGATATCGACGTATTCGCACCCGCCGTAGTAGCGCTTGCCCGGATAGCCCTCGGCGTACTTGTTGGTCAGCACCGAGCCCTGGGCCTCGAGCACGCGGGGGCTGGCGTAGTTCTCGGAGGCGATCAGCTCGATGTGATCTTCCTGCCGGCGCCGCTCGCCATCGAGAGCCTGGGCCAGCTCGGGGTCAAAACTGCGGATATCCTGGGATGTGTCGAACATGCGAAGCCTCTGATGCTGGGCGCGAGTCGCCTGCGCTGGGGATCCTGCCGGGCGCGGCAGGAGTGCAGAGTGTACCGGAGCGCCCGCCACCGAGCAGGGGCCGCACGCCGGGCGGACGGGCGAGCACGGCCGAACGCCCTCTGCCCAAGCCCGGCCCGCTCGGGCGATAATGGGGCATCGCCCCGGGTGCAGCCGCTGCCCCGGCCGCCCCCTCAGCCGCAGCAGAGATTGCATGGCCCAGTACATTTACACGATGAATCGGGTGTCGAAAGTGGTGCCGCCGAAGCGCGTCATCCTGCGCGACATCAGCCTCTCCTTCTTCCCCGGCGCCAAGATCGGCGTGCTCGGCCTGAACGGCTCGGGCAAATCGACGCTGCTGCGCATCATGGGTGGCATCGACACCGAAATCGACGGCGAGGCGCGGCCTCAGAACGGAATCCGCATCGGCTATCTGCCGCAGGAGCCGCAGCTCGATCCGGACAGGAACGTGCGCGCCACGGTGATGGAAGGGGTCGGGGAGACGCTCGGACTGATCGAGGCCTTCAATCAGCTGAGCGAGCGCTTCGCCGAGCCGATGAGCGACGAGCAGATGAACGATCTGCTCACCGAGCAGGCGCGGCTGCAGGATGCGATCGACGCGGCCGGCGGCTGGGAACTCGAGCGCAAGCTCGATATCGCCGCGGACGCGCTGCGTCTGCCGCCCTGGGAGACACCGATCGCCACGCTCTCCGGCGGCGAGAAGCGCCGCGTTGCGCTCTGCCGGCTGCTGCTGTCCGCCCCGGACATGCTGCTGCTCGATGAGCCGACCAACCATCTCGACGCCGAATCGATCGCGTGGCTCGAGCGGTATCTCGAGCAGTACCCGAGCACCGTCATCGCCGTCACTCACGACCGCTACTTCCTCGACAATGTCGCGGAGTGGATCCTCGAGCTCGACCGCGGCCACGGCATCCCCTGGCACGGCAACTACTCCTCGTGGCTCGAGCAGAAGGAGCAGCGGCTGCGCGTCGAGGAGCGCGAGCGCGAGGCACTGCGCAAGACGCTCGAGCACGAACTGGATTGGGTGCGCCAGAACCCCAAGGCGCGCCAGGCGAAGAGCAAGGCGCGCCTGCAGCGCTACGAGGAACTCGCCTCGAAGGAATTCCAGCAGCGCAACGAAACCAACGAGATCTACATCCCGCCCGGGGAGCGGCTCGGCGATCAGGTGATCGAGGCCGACGGCCTGCGCAAGGGCTTTGGCGATCGGCTGCTGATCGACAATCTGTCCTTCAGTCTGCCGCGCGGGGGCATCGTCGGCATCATCGGACCGAACGGCGCGGGCAAGACCACGCTGTTTCGCATGCTGACGGGCGCCGAGCAGCCCGACGGCGGCCAGATCCGCATCGGTCCGACGGTGAAGCTCGCGTACGTCGATCAGTCGCGCCAGTCGCTTAATGACCGCAAGAGCGTCTGGGAGGAGATCTCCGGCGGCCTCGACATGATCAAAGTCGGCAATTACGAGACCCCCTCGCGCAGCTACGTCGGACGCTTCAATTTCAAGGGCGCACAGCAGCAGCAGACCATCGGGGAGCTCTCCGGCGGGGAGCGCAACCGCGTGCACCTCGCCAAGGTACTCAGCGCCGGCGGCAACGTCCTGCTGCTCGATGAACCGACCAACGATCTGGACGTCGAGACGCTGCGTGCGCTCGAGGAAGCGCTGGTGAACTTCCCCGGCTGCGCGGTGGTGATCTCGCACGATCGCTGGTTTCTCGACCGCATCGCCACGCACATCCTGGCCTTCGAGGGCGACTCGCAGGTGGTGTGGTTCGAGGGCAATTACCAGGAGTACGTCGAGGACTTCAAACGACGCAACGGCGATGCGGCCGCCCAGCCGCACCGGATCCGCTACAAGCCGTTGACCCGCTGACGTGCCAGCGCCCGCCGCAGCGAGCAGCGTTGGGCACCGCGGCGCACGCTGCGCCGCCTCGGGAGCCGGGAGGCGCTAGTGGCCGCGACACCGGCCGCACACTCGGGTGAGCGCGCATCGCGCATGCTCGAGGTGCTGCGCTGGGTCGGGCCACTCGCGGCACTGCTGGTGCTCGCGGCCGCCGGACTCGTGCTGCACCACGAGTTCGCGCGGCTGCGGCCGGCCGACATCCTCTCGCACCTGCGCAGCATCCCGCGCGCACACGTGCTGGTGGCGCTCGCGCTCACCGCCGCCAGCTACTGTCTGATCAGCGGCTACGACGTGCTGGCGCTGCGCTACGTGCGCAAGCGCCTGCACTACGGCCGCGTATTGTTTACCGCATTCATCGCGGCGGTGTTCGGACACAATCTCGGATTCTCCGCGCTCACCGGCGGTGCGGTGCGGATGCGCCTGTACGCGGCGACTGCGATCAGCGCGGTCGAGGTCGCCGCCATCACGGTCTTCTACAGCGTGTCGATCGCGCTCGGCCTGACCTGCATCGCGGGCCTCTCACTCACCTTCTCCGCGCGCTTCGCCGCCGCGGCGCTCGGCGTGCCGGTCCGCTGGACCGAACTGCTCGGCGTGGCGCTGCTGCTGGCCGTGGGCGCCTATCTGATCTGGGCCGGGCTCTCGCAGCGCGCCCTGGAGATCCGCGGCTGGGTGCTGCGTGCGCCCGGCTTCGCCCTCGGTGCCGGACAGACGCTGCTCAGCATGATCGATCTGAGCGTCGAGGGCTCGGTGCTGTGGTGGCTGCTGCCGCCGAACGCGCACATTGCGCTCGCGCCGTTCATGGGCAGCTACGTGATCGCCCTGTCGGCCGGCATCCTCAGTCACGTACCCGGTGGCATCGGGGTATTCGAGACCGTGATGCTGCTCGCGCTGCGCGGGGCGCCCACCGCTTCGGTGCTCGGCGCGCTGCTCGCATTTCGCGCGGTGTACTACCTCGCGCCGCTGCTGATCGGGGCGGCGCTGTTCGGCTGGCAGGAAGTCCACTCGCGCAGAGGCGATCTGGCGCGTGCGCGCGCCCACGCGGCGATCTACGTGACCCCGCTCGCACCGCAGATCGCCGGATCGCTGGTGTTCCTCGCCGGTGCGCTGCTCGTGGTCGCCTCGCTGTGGCCGCCGCTCGCGGTACGCATCCCGCTGCTCGGGCGCACGCTGCCCGAGACCGTGCCGGTGATGGCCGGGCTGGGCGCGAGCCTCGCGGGCGGGGCGCTCATGCTGCTCTCGCGCGCACTGTTTCGGCGCGTACGCTCGGCGTACACCCTCGCCTGGCGGCTGCTGGTGTTCACCATCGCGCTCTCGCCCGCGCAGGGTCTGTTCATCGAGCAGGCCCCGCTCCTGGCGCTGGTGCTGGTGGTGCTGTGGCTCGGGCGCGATGCGTTCTATCGCCCGAGCGGGATCATCGAGGAGCGGTTCACGCCGGCCTGGCTCTGGGCCGTCGGCGGCGTGCTGGTGCTGAGTGTGTGGATCGGGCTGCTGACGCAGCACGGCGCGGCACATGCCGCAGCGGCCGCGCGGCTCGCGGCCGTGCTACCGGCAGCGCTGCTCGCGACCGGCTTCATCGCGGTCAACCTCCTGCGAGCGGCGCCGGCGGAGCCCGCCGAGGCGAGCGGCGCGGACCTCGCCCGAGCGCAACAGGTGATCGAGCACAGCGCGCAGAGTCTCGCCAATGCCGCCTTGAGCGGTGACAAGCGTCTGCTGTTCGCCGATGCGGCGTTCCTCGCCTACCAGGTCGCCGGGCGCAGCTGGATCGCGCTCGGAGATCCGGTCGGGGAGCGGGCCGGGGGCGAGGAGCTGCTGTGGCGCTTCTGTCAAATCGCCGACCGTCACGGTGGCGAGCCGGTGTTCTTCCAGACCGGAAGCGCGTGGCTCGGGGCCTACGAGGACCTCGGCTTCGCCGCGCTGCCCATTGGCGCACAGGCGCGAGTGCGGCTCGAGCACCTCTCGCTCATCGGCGCACAGCGCGCCGACCTGCGCCACGCCGTGCAGTACGCGCATCGCGCGGGCCTGTCCTTCGAGGCCCATGGCGCGCCGGCACCGGCGCCGCTGCTGACCGAGCTGCGCAGCGTCGCGCAGGCCTGGCTGGCGCGCCACGCCACGGGCGAGCGGCGCTTTGCGGTCGGGCATTTCTCGGCACACTACCTGCAACGATTTCCCGTGGCGGTGATCCGCCGCGGCGGCGCGCCGATCGCCTTCGCCAACCTCTGGCCTGCCGGCGACCAAGAAGAAATCGCCGTCGACTTCATTCGGGTGCTGCCGCAGGCGCCGATCGGCACCACGAGCTACCTGCTCATCGAGACGCTGTTGTGGGCCCGCGCGCAGGGCTATCGCTGGGCCAACCTCGGGCTGGTGCCGCTCGCCGACCCGGAAGGCGCCGTGCTCGCTCCGGCCTGGCAGCAGGCCGAGCGGCTCGTGTTCACCCACGGGGAGCACTTCGAGCGCCTGGAGCAGATGCGTCCGTATTTCGCGCGTTTCGAGCCGCAGTGGGAGATGCGCTACCTGCTGGCGCGCAGTGACATCGGGCTGCCGCGCGTGCTGCGCGACCTGACCCACCTGATCGGCGGGGGGTAGGCGGCCGGACGGCACGCTCGCAGGGCCCGATACCGCCATCAGGGCAATCCCGCCGCCGTTGGGCTATGATCATGGGCCGGCTGTGGCGACCAGACCAAGAGCAGCGCGAGGCCACCGTGCCCCACATCGACCCGGAAAGCCACCTGATCTGCGAGCACGGCAAGCGCCTGGTGCTCACCTGCGCGCATTGCCAGGTGCTCGCGCACGCCAGCCCGATCGCGGTCCCGCGCTTCCAGGAGCTGCAGTCCTACCGCCCGGCGCAGATCGGCGTGGTCTTGCGCTGCGATGCGTGCCTGGCACCGATCTTCCTGCGCTTCACCGCCCGCGCCTATGCCCCGACGCGCATCGAGCTCGCGCCCCAGTTCGCCGAGGTCGAGCGTGCGCGCGAGCGCTTCGACTGCACCTACCTGCCGGAGGACGTCGAGCTGCTCTTCAAGGAAGCGCTGACGTGTTTCTCCGGCGGCGCCCACAATGCCTTCGCCTCGATGTGTCGGCGCACCGCTCAGGCGCTGTTCAGCGATCTCGGTGAGGCCGGCAAGCTCAAACTGTTCGATGCACTGAACGAAGTGCGCGACCTCACCGCGCTCGCTCCGGACACCTTCGCGAAGATCCGCAGCGTGTTGTTCGGCATCGCCTCGGACCCGCGGCCGGGCATCCCGTTGCTGCACAGCCATGAGGCTGGCGTGCTGCTGGAGGTCATGAAGGATCTGCTCTACCAGACCTACGTGCGGCGCGGGCGCCTCGAGCAGGCCATGCGGGTGCGCCGGTTCTTCTACGAGGAAGCGCACAACCCGCCGCGGGTCAGCTCGCTGCCGAACGCCGGCTGAGCGGCGCGCGGTCGGGCCCGCCGACAGATCATGTTCGACACCGCCGATACCATCGTTCTGTACGAAGAACTCGCCGTCGAGGACGTTCTGCCCCTGCGCTGGGTCGGACAGGCGCCTCACCCGGAGGCGACCTCTGCGCTCGCCGAGCACAACCTGCAGGTGCTGCAGGCCTGGGAAGCGTTGGAGGATCACGGTCTGGTCGAGAAACCCGACGAGACGGCGCCTCTGGCGGCGGATATCCAACGCCTGGACCGCAAGATGACCCTGCTGCTGGGGTTGGTCGGGCAGCTGCTCGCGGTGAATCGCCCGCGGCCGCGGCCGATGCCCCTGCGTTTCAACGCCCGCGGCGCGCTCTGGCGGGCCGCCGAGGCGCCACCGCCCGTCGGGACGCGCGGCCACCTGGAGATCTACCTGCACGAGTGCGTGGCGCAACCGTTGCGGCTCGCCGCCGAGGTCACCGCCGTGTCGCCCGCCAGCGAAGTCCACGTGCGCTTCGTGCCGCTCGATGCTGCGCTCTCGGGCATCCTCGCCAAGATCGCCTTCCGCCGCCATCGGCGCCAGATTGCCGGCCGGCACGGCCCCAAACACCAGGATTGAGCGCGGCGGCGCGGGCCGCCTCAGGCGTACGTGTCGATCAGACCGGCGCCCGCCAGTCCGACGCTCGCCGTCCCGGCACTGCCGTCCGCGGCGCCTGCCTCCCCCACCGCGCTCACCGCCGGACGCGCCGCTCGGCGTGAGTCCCGCGGCGCATCCTGCGACACGCCCGAATCGGTGAGGGCCAGCCCCTGACTGGCAAACATGGCGCGCAGCTGCGGCAGCGCCTGGGAGAGCGCCTGACGGGTCTCCGGCTGCGCCGCCCCGAACCACACGCTCGCCTGCCCGTGGTGCACCGAGATGCTCACCTGCACGGGTCCCAAGTGCTGCGGCGCCATTTGCAGCGACGCGTTCTGCACGCCCTTGCTCACCATCCAGGTGAGCTGCGTGCCGAGCTGCTCGTTCCAGCTGTTCGAGCCGACCGGCGCACTCAACACCGCGCTCGGCGCCGCAGCCGCTGGGCGCACCGCCGAGTGCACTCCGGCGGCCAGCTGACCGGCGCTGACCAGCTGCGCGTTGCTGCCGCTCGACGCCGCGGGGGCCGGCGCCGTATGCGGCTCGGCGCCCGAGATCTGCGTCAGCGCCTTGGTCTGAACCAATTTGTGCGCCGTACTCTCGGCGGCAAGACCGGCCGCATTGATGCCGTTCGCGCCGTCGGCCTGCATCGCAGCCGATGCCGATGTCTTGCCGGCTGCGACCGGGTGCGCGGAGATCGGTACCGCCTGACCCATCATCGCCAACGCCGCGCTGACCGGATCAGGTGTATGCGCTTTGGCGACAGGTTGCGCCGCGGGTTTGATCACCTTGACGGCGACGGCCGCGGCCGACGCCTTCGCCGGCGTTGCGAGCGACTGCGCGAGCGCCTGGGAGAAATTCTTCCCCAACGGTGCACTGTTCTTCGCCTGCGAACCGTTGCGCGCCCGAGGCGCCGCCGCAGCGCTCTTGCTGCGCCCACTGCGCTGCGGCGCGCCGCTCTGCGGTGCATTCGGCGTCGGTGCGCCCTGCTGCGGGGGGGGCGCACCGGAGGGGCTCGATGCACGGGACGCCTCGCTTGAGCCGCTGCTTGAGCCGCTGCCTGCGCCATTGCCACTGCCGAGAGCACTGCCGGCACCGATACCGCCGTTGCCCACCGCCGGGCCCGGCGAGGCGGCGACCGTCGCGGCATTCGTGGCCGATATTCCGACCGAAAGGATGGCTTCAGGTGACACGTAATGAACTCCGGCGGCTCCACGACTGCTGCGATCGCTCGTCCGTTTCATGCTGCTCGCGCCGCTCCTGAACACGCCGCTCGTCGGCCCGCCAGTGCTCGGCCACGGTGTCGACCGCAGCGGCACGCCGTGCCGCGATGCGCCAGTTCTCCAGCTCCGCGCTGCGGGTCGTCTCGGCCTGCGCGAGGATCTGCGCCTGGTGTTGCAGCGCCTCATCGAGGCGGCAGAGGAAGACCTGGTACTCGCGCACACCGGCGCCATTGAGGCCGGCCTGGGCGCGGCGGGCAAATTCCTGCACGTACGCACCTCGGTAACTCTCGAGCTCCTGCAGCTTCGCCTGCGCCTCGCTCACTCGACGCTCGCATACCGCGAGTGCCTCGGCGCGCCGCCGCTCATGGTCGCCGAGCACGCGCTGCACCATGTCGATCCGTTGAGTCTTTTTCATCAATTACCTTCCGTGAGCACGCTCTCGAGGGCGCCCAAGCTCGCCCCGAGATCGACGCGCTCGTGCACGTCTTGTTGGAGAAACTGCTGCATCCGCGGCCAGCGGCTGATGGCCTGATCGACGCGCGGATCGCTGCCGCGCTGGTAGGCCCCGATCGCCACCAGATCGCGATGCTGCTGGTAGGTGGAGAGGATCTGACGGAACTGCCGCGCGCTCGCGACATGCGCCGGCGGGACGATTTCAGTCATGACGCGGCTGACCGACGCCTCGATGTCGATGGCCGGGTAATGGCCACTTTCCGCGATCCGCCGCGACAGTACGATGTGTCCGTCCAGAATCGCGCGCGCCGCGTCGGCGATCGGATCGTTCTGATCGTCGCCTTCGGCGAGCACGGTGTAGAACGCGGTGATCGACCCGCTGCCTTCGGCGCCATTGCCGGCGCGCTCGACCAGCTGCGGCAGACGGGCGAATACCGAGGGCGGATAGCCCTTGGTGGCCGGCGCCTCGCCAATCGCGAGGGAAATCTCGCGCTGCGCCTGAGCGAAGCGCGTCAGCGAATCCATCAGCAGCAACACGTTCGCGCCGCGATCGCGGAAATACTCGGCAATGGCCGTGGCCAGCCATGCCCCGCGCAGACGCGTCAGCGGCGGGGCGTCGGCCGGCGCGGCCACCACCACCGCGCGCGTACGGTCCTGCGGGCCGAGAATGCGCTCGACGAACTCCTTCACCTCGCGACCACGCTCACCGATCAATCCCACGACGATCACTTGCGCGCTGGTGTAGCGGGCCATCATGCCGAGCAGCATGCTCTTGCCGACGCCGCTCCCGGCGAACAGTCCGATGCGCTGCCCGCGACCGATGGTCAACAGTGAATTGATCGAGCGTACCCCGACATCGAGCGGAGCGCTGATCGGCTGGCGTGCCAGCGGGTTGATCGGCCGCCCGGTGAGCCGAACCGTGTCGGTGCAGCCGAGCGGACCGAGCCCATCGAGAGGCTGGGCGCTGCCGTCGACGATGCGCCCGAGCAGCTGTTCGCCGACGTGCACCGTGCCGGCGTGCCGGCGCGGGATGACGCGCGCGTTCGGACCGAGCCCGTGGGCATCCCCGGCAGGCATCAGATAGAGTCGGTCGCCGGCGAAGCCGACGACCTCGGATTCGATGCGTGAGCCGTCGCCCGCGATCACGTCGCAATAGTCACCCACCGCAGCCTGGCAGCCGGCCGCCTCGAGCGTCAGGCCCACCATGCGCGTCAGGGAGCCCTCGAGCGGCGGTGGCTCGGTCTGCGCGACGGCACAGCGGGCGCGGCGCAATCCTGCGCTCCAGGTCGCGGCACGCTTCAACTGCAGCACGTCGCTCATGGCGCGTCCGTTGCGGCCGAACGGTCGGCCATGCGTTCATCGCCGAGGGCGCTCGCGGCGATGGCCGCGATGCGGCTCTCCAGGCGTGCATCGATGCGCGACGCCTCGCTCTGCACGATGCACCCCCCGCGCGTCAGGGTCGGATCCTCGATCAAGCTCCAGGCGCGCTCACCACCGCCGACGCCCAGGCGCTCGCGCACCGTCTTGGCATCCTCAGGGTGCAGTTGCACGCGAATCTCACGCGCCGCCAGCGGCAGTTGCGCGAGCGATTCGCGCACGATCGCGATGATCTGCGTCGGCTCGGTGCGCAGCTCCCGCCGCGCCAACTGCTTGCCGATCGCGAGGGCTAGGTCGACCAGTTCGCCCTCGACCTCGGCATCAAGCGACTCGAGCGGCCGGGCGATCAGTGCAAGCACCGAATCGAGGCGCTGCACCCGCTCATCGAGTGCCGCCAGGCGCACACGCAGCTCCGCCTCGGCCCGCTCCATGCCGGCCTGGTAGCCACGCGCCTCGGCCTGCTGCTGCGCATGTCGCAGTTCATGGTCGTCGCGCCGGCGCGCATCGGCCAGCTCGATGACCGGCCCGCTCACCTCGGGCAACTGCCAGCGCTCGACCGTGGCCGCGCCGGTGAATCGTCCAGGCAACTCAGACAAACTGCTCTCCCTTGCCGCCCAGCGCGATGGTGCCGGCTTCGGCGAGCTTGCGGGCCAACTTGAGAATTTCTTTCTGCGCGCCCTCGACTTCCGAGACGCGTACCGGGCCCTTGGCCTCCAGGTCGTCCTTGAGCATCTCCGCGGCACGCTGCGACATGTTCTTGTACATCTTCTCCTTCAGCGGCTCATCGGCGCCCTTCAGAGCAAGCAGCAGCTGCTCGCTCGGCACCTGGCGCAGCAGTTCCTGCATCCCGCGGTCATCCAGATCGAGCAGGTTGTCGAACACGAACACCAGCTCCTCGATGCGCGCGGCGAGCGCCTCATCGCTCTTGGCAACCTGCTCCATCAGGACACTCTCCTGGCTCGGTTCGAGGAAATTGATGATATTGGCGGCCGCCTTGGCACCGCCGAGCACGGACGTCTTGCCGGTCGACTTGCCGGCGAACTGCTTCTCGATGATGTCGTCGAGCTCACTGAGCGCACTCGGCTGCACCCCATCGAGCAGCGCGATGCGCGCCACCACTTCCGAGCGCATGTTGGCCGGCAGCAGCGTCAGCACCTCGGCGGCCTGATCGGGATCGAGATAGGCGAGCACGATGGCAATGGTCTGCGGATGCTCGAGTCGAATGAGTTCCGCGACCGCGCGCGGATCCATCCATTTCAGCGCCTCGAGCCCCTTTGTGCTGCGGCCGATGCTGATCCGATCAATGATGCTCTCGGCCTTGTCCGCGCCGAGGGCATCGACCAGCACCTTGCGCAGGAACTCATCGGCGCCGACGCCGACCGAAGTCTGTCGCTCCACGCTCGCGGTGAATTCGGTGATGACGCTCTGCACCTCATCGAGCGAGACGTTGCTCAGACGCGCCATGGCCGCGCCGATGCGCTGGACCTCCTTGGCGCCCATGTGCTTGAGCACCTGCGCGGCCTCACCCTCCCCGAGTGTCAGCAGGAGGATGGCGGCTCGCTCGGTGCCACTGCGCGCGGCATCTTTGCCGTTGCGCTCACTCATCGTTGCCTACCCAGCCGCGCACCAATTGCGCAACGCGCTTGGGATCCTGCCCGACCATGGTACGGGCGTTGGTGAGCTGCTGCTCGTGCGTGAGCGCCTTGACCACCGCCTCCTTCTGCGCCGTCGGCGCGCCGTCGATGAGACCGTCGGCACCGATCCGCCCCACGGCGGCCGCGAGCGGCCGAACCGGTGTGAGCAGCGAGCGCACCAGCGGCCGCAGCACTGCCACGACCAGCACGATGATCCCGATCAGACCGGCGGCGATCTTCAACAGGCTCCAGAAAATCGGCCGCTCCCACAACGGCGCCGACTGGAACGTTCCCGTCGCGGTATGCGGCAGATCGAGCGGCTCATTGACGACGCTCACGCTGTCACCGCGCGCGGCGTTGTAGCCGACCGAATCCTTCACCAGCTGCGTGATGCGCGTCAGCTCCTGGGCCGAGAGCGGCACCTGGGTCACTTTGCCATCGGCTCCCTTGACCGCGCGGTACCCGACCAGCACCGCCACGGTGAGACGGCGGATCTGACCGGGCGGCTGGCGCGAGTAGGCCAGGGTGCGATCGATGTCGTAGTTACGAGTCACGTTGCTCGAGAGCACGTTCGCACCGCCGGTCGCTCCCGGAGCGCCGGGGATCGGCGAGACGGCGCCGAGCGGTGCACTGGCCGCAGGCTTCGCCGCCGCGCTCGTGGTGGCCGCGGCGCCCGCCGCGGGTGTCCCCTTGGGCGCGGCGACGGTGGACTTCGCCTGCATCGGCGGCGCCAGCACGCCCGGGGCGGGCGGTTCGTTCGAGAGCGAGCCCGGCACGCCGCCGGGGCCACCGGCGCCGCTGCTCTGCTGGGAAATCTGTTCGCTGCGTACGATCTGGCTGTTCGGTTTGTAGAGCTCCTGCGCCTGCTCGCGGGTGCGCAGATTCAGCTCCGCGACCACATCGGCGTGGACCAGACCCGGGCCGACGAGCGGGGTGAGCAGAGCGACGATGCGCCGCGAGTCCTCGTTCTCGATGCGGTGCACGAGATCGAAGTTCCGCTCATCCGACGCGTAGGCGCTGCTGCCCTGCGGCCCGGAGAGCAGCTGACCGTTCTGGTCGACCACGGTGACGTGCGCGGGCGACAGGTCCGGCACACTGGAGGCGACCAGGTTCACGATCGCCTGCACCTGCTCAGGCCCGAGCGCGCTGCCGGCGCGCAGTTGCACGAAAACCGAGGCGCTGGCGGCGGTCTGGTCACTGACGAACACTGACTGGCGTGGCACGGCCAGATTGACGCGCGCGGCGGACACCTGCTGCATGCTGGCGATCGTATGCGCCAGTTCCGCCTCGAGCGCGTGCTGGTAGCGCACGTTTTCGATGAACTGGCTGACGCCGAAGCCCGAGCCCTTGTCGAGTGCGGCAAAGCTGTCGCCCTGGGTGACGCCCTGGCCGGCGAGTTTCAGACGCGCCGCATCCAGTTGCTGGGCGGGGACCTCCACCCCGTTGGTGGTCGGGTCGAGCTGATAGGGGATCTGCGCCCCTTGCAGCGCCTGGACGACCTGCGACTCCTGCTGCGGCGAGAGGTTCGCGTACAGCAGGCTGTAGGTCGGACCGCGCGACCAGAGCACGATCCAAACACCGGCGGCGACCGCAGCGGCGATGCCGAGCAGCAGCAGCAGGGGACGGAGACTCGCCGGCAGGGCCGGCATCGCGGGCAAGGCAGTGGATTCGGCGGCCATGTCGACTCACTACATCTGCATGTTCATAATGTCGGTGTAGGCGGTGATCAGGCGGTTGCGGACCTCAGTCAGAGCCTGAAAGGACACGCTCGCCTTCTCCATCTGCAACACCACCTGCGGCAGCGACACCCCGGGCGTGCCGCGCGAGAATGCGTCGGCAAGCGCACTGGCGCGCTGCTCACTCTGATTGACCGAATTGATCCCCTGTTTGAGGATCGAGGCAAACTCGCTCGGTCCGCTCACCGGGGCCGCGGCGCTCTGCGTGCCGCCGAGCGGCATCGGCTTGGGCGCATCGAGGCGCACCTGCGAAGACATGGCGCGGATCTGCGCCAACACCTGGTCAATGGCCATCTGGCTCATGCGAATCCCCTCAGGCCGCCGGAACTTCGACGCCGGCCTCGCGCAGCCGGGCCAGTTTGTAGCGCAGGGTGCGCGGGCTGATGCCGAGTCGTTCGGCCGCCTCGCGCCGACTACCCTGGCCGCTCTTGAGCGCATCGAGAATCAGGTCCCGCTCAGCCTGGATGAGCGAGCCGGCCAGCGAGCTGACCGTGCTCTCGACGGTCGGCGGCTCCTCGTGCGCCGGGGCCTCGTTGACGAGCTCGAACTGGATATGCTCGGCACCGATGACCGGGCCGTTGAGCAGGATCAGGGCCCGCTGCAGCAGGTTATCGAGCTCGCGGACGTTGCCCGGCCAGGGATAGGTGAGCAGACGGTGCGCGGCCTCGGCGCTCAGTGCGGGGATCGGTTTGCCCGGGCGGCAATGTCCGGTGAGCAGTTGCATGGCGAGCGGCAACACATCGTCGCGGCGCTGGCGCAGCGGCGCGATCGCGAGCGGGAATACGTTAAGTCGATAGAACAGGTCCTCGCGGAAGTTCCCCGCCGCAACCTCCTCGCGCAGTCGGCGGTTGGTGGTGGCGATGACGCGCACGTCAAGACTGATGGTCTCCCGTCCGCCGAGCCGCTCGACCTCGCGCTCCTGCAGCACGCGCAGCAATTTTGCCTGCAGTCCGAGCGGCATCTCGGTCACCTCATCGAGCAGCAGCGTGCCGCCCTGGGCCTGCTCGAACTTGCCCGGATGGGCCGCGTGTGCACCGGTGAAGCTGCCGCGCTCGTAGCCGAACAGCATCGCTTCGAGCATGTTCTCAGGGATCGCCGCGCAATTGACGCCGACGAACGGACCGTTGGCGCGCGGACTGCGCCGGTGGATGTAGCGAGCGAGCACCTCCTTGCCGGTGCCAGACTCGCCCCAGATCAACACAGTGCAGGCGCTGGCGGCAACCCGGCGCGCCAGTTCGAGCAGATGCTGCGAGCTCGCGGCGCAGGCGACCGGCTCCGGGACGCTCTGGGCAGTGGTGTTGACGGCAGGTTGTGGTGCGTAGGCTTCGGACATCGATTCCCCCAATTGCAGGGATGCTGCAAGGGGGGAATGCAATTGCCGTGCCTGGCGCCGATGTGCTCCTAAAGCGTGACGTGGGTCACGCGCGCGGCATGCGGCCGCGCCCGGGCCGTCAAACTTCCGTCGCCGGCTCGGTGAATCCCAGCTTGCGAAGACGCTCGACTAACGTCGTGCGGCGCAGATTCAGCAGGCGGGCCGCCTGCGCCACGGTGCCATTGGCACGCGCGAGCGCCTGCTGCACCAGCGCCCGCTCGATCACGAGCAGATGTTCGCGCAGATCGATGCCTTGCTCGGGCAGCGCGCACGGATCGGTGGCACTGCGGGCCGAGGGCACGGACTCGAGTAGCTCGAGCGCGTCGCGGTCGCTGAGGGTGGTCTCGGCACCGGCCGTCACCGGCTCGTCGAGGATCTCAGCGAGCGCCGACTCACCGGTCCACTCCTTCGGCGGCTGATATTTTGGCGGCAGATCAGCCAGATCGACACTCTGGCCGGCGCGCACGATCGAGAGACGTTCAACCAGGTTGGACAACTCGCGCACGTTGCCGCTCCAGGCGTACACCCCGAGCGCTGCAAGCGCGCGCGGGCTGAACCGAATCAGGCCGCGGCCTTCGGCCGCGTTGCGCGCGGCGAACTCGTTGACAAGCGCCGGCAGATCCTCGCGCCGCTCGCGCAGCGCAGGCATCTCAATCGGAAAGACGTTCAGGCGATGGAACAGGTCCTCGCGGAACGTCCCCTGGGCAATCGAAGCCTCGAGGTTGCGGTGCGTGGCGGCAATGATGCGCACGTTGCAGCGGATCGGCAGGTGGTTGCCGACGCGCTCGAACACCCGCTCCTGCAGCACCCGCAGCAGCTTGACCTGCATCGAGGGGCTCATGTCGCCAATCTCATCGAGGAACAGCGTGCCGCCCTCGGCGATCTCGAAGCGGCCCTTGCGCGCCGCGATCGCACCGGTGAAGGCCCCTTTCTCGTGGCCGAACAGCTCCGATTCGAGCAGATCGGCCGGAATGGCGCCGCAGTTGACCGCGACGAAGGGACGATTGCGCCGCGGGCTGAGCTCATGGACGGCGCGGGCGGCGACTTCCTTGCCGGTGCCGGACTCCCCGAGCACCAGCACGGTGGAGTCGAACCCGGCGACCTGGCGAATCAGACCGATGACGGCGCGGATGGCCGCAGAACCCCCACTCGGCAGGCGTGCGCCCTCATCGGCACTGGGAACCCCTGCCCCGGCGATACCTTGGTGACCATCGTGGTCGAAGGCGAGATCCGGGACACATTCGCTGGCGGCCATCAGAGTACCCATTTTTGCTTGCTGTTCTTTCCGGAGGCGTGCCCGGATCGGACCGGACGCGTGTTCCCCGTGCGGCCGTACTGTCGCCGATTCGCGCAGGGGGTTTCTGTGACCGGCCTCCAGATTGTTCACTTTTGGCGACACCTCTGAGTACAGCGTCTTGTCCTCACGGAGCTAAGGACGGCAGCGACGGAAGTCCGACGCCTCGGCGCTCATGTGATCCGCCTCACACTCGGCTCTCAGGTAAATTTCTTTGTATTTCCTTCTGTTACACGCAAAACAGAGCCGGTGGCACAGCCATTGCACTGCTCGGTCGCACCCGTATTTCACGGACTGGAGTCGCACTACTCATGGCCACCGCACCCGAAGCCACCGTCCCCGCCGACGTCGCCGAGGCCCCTGAAGAGAAAAAGCGAATCCTGCCTCTGTGGCTGACGATCACCCTGGCGGCTGTGCTGATCTGCATCGCCGCCGGCGGGGGCTTTTGGCTGATGCACTCGCGCGCCGCCGGCAAAGCGAAGAGCCCGGCGGCCCACCACCCGTCCGGCCCGCCGCACTACCTGCCGCTGAAGCCTTTCGTCGTCAATTTCCAGGGCGCCCAGGGGGCTCGCTACCTGCAAGTGGCCCTGCAGATCATGTCGCGCGATCCGAAGACCCTCACGCTCATTCAGCAGAACGATCCGGTGGTCCGCAACAACCTGCTGCTGCTGCTCGGCTCGCAGCAGGCCACCGTGCTCGCCACCGAGGCCGGCAAGGAGCAGCTGCGCGCCAGCGTGCTCGAGGCGATCCGCAAAATCGTCGCCGACGCCGGTGGGCACCCGAGTCACGTGGCCGCCATCTACTTCACCAGCTTCGTGATGCAGTAACCGAGCTCGATCCCACACCTCCATGAGCAACGAGAAGATACTCGATCAGGCCGAGATCGACGCACTGCTGCACGGCGTCGACACTGGCGCCGTCAGCACCGAGCCGCCGAGCAATCCGGGCGACGCTCGCAACTACGATTTCGCCAACCAGGTGCGCATCGTGC
The DNA here is from genome assembly GCA_021851405.1 of Pseudomonadota bacterium. Classification (GTDB taxonomy): domain Bacteria; phylum Pseudomonadota; class Gammaproteobacteria; order Steroidobacterales; family Steroidobacteraceae; genus 13-2-20CM-66-19. The sequence continues at coordinate 95,630 of JAJZDW010000003.1, read as the reverse complement.
GCGGGCGCATGCCCACGCTCGAGATGATCAATGAGCGCTTCGCGCGCCTGCACCGCGTGAGTCTGTACAACCTGCTGCGCCGTGCCCCGGAAGTGGCTGTCGGTCCGGTGCAGATCAAGAAATTCAGCGAATTCGTCCACACCCTGCACGTGCCGACCAGTCTGAACCTGGTGCGTTTCAATCCGCTGCGCGGCACTGCGCTGGTCGTGCTCGACCCAAAACTGGTGTTTGCGGTCGTCGACAACTTCTTCGGTGGCAGCGGCCGGCACGCCAAGATCGAAGGCCGCGAATTCACCGCCACCGAACAGCGGATCATCCACCTGGTGTTGCGCAGCGTGTTCAACGACCTGCACGAGGCTTGGTCGCACGTCGCGGACCTGCAACTGGAGTATCTGCAGTCGGAGATCAACCCGCATTTCGCCAACATCGTCTCGCCGTCGGAGATCGTGGTCGTCACTTCCTTTCACATCGAACTCGACGGCAGCGGCGGCAATCTGCACGTCACCATGCCGTACGCGATGATCGAGCCGCTGCGCGAGGTACTCGATGCCGGCGTCGCCAGCGACCGGATGGAGAAGGACGAGCGCTGGATGCAGTCGCTGCGGGAGGAGATGGAGGACGCTGAGCTGGCACTGACCACGCTGGTCGGTCACACCCAGGTGTCGCTCGCCGAGCTGCTGAATCTCAAAGCCGGCGACATCCTGCCGTGTGACTTCACCGGTCAAGTCACGATGATCGCCGAGGACGTGCCGGTCTTCCGTGGCTCGCTCGGCACCTCCCGCGGCCACCAGGCGGTGAAGATCGAGGAGCGCCTGCGGCGCGCCCGCACCGCCGCCGAGCCGATTCAATTCAACCGCAAGTGAGCATCCTCATGAATGCCAATGTTCAGGCCCAACCGGCCGAGTTTCAGGATCTGACCGATGAGGGCGGAAAGCAGGACGCCCGTGACGTCAATCTCGAGGTGATTCTCGACGTCCCCGTGACGCTCTCCATGGAGGTCGGGCGCACCCGCATTCCGATTCGCAACTTCCTGCAGCTGAACCAGGGCTCGGTGGTCGAATTGGACCGCACCGCCGGCGAACCGCTCGACGTCTACGTCAACGGCACTCTGGTCGCGCACGGCGAGGTGGTCGTGGTCAACGAGCGCTTTGGCATTCGTCTGACCGACGTCATCAGCCCCGCCGAGCGGCTGCGCAAGCTCAAATGAGCCATTTGTTCGCCGCCCCTGCCGCCGGCAGCGCCGCACCCGCCGTCAGCGCCGGCGGACTGGTGTCGGTCACCTTCGCTCTGCTCATCGTCCTCGCCGCAGTCTTTGCGCTCGCCTGGTTGGCGCGGCGGATGCGCATGGTCGGCCACCGCGCCGGCCACGCGCTCGAGATCCTCGCCAGCACCCCGCTCGGACCGAAAGAGCGCGCGGTGCTGCTGAAGGTCGGCGAGACCCAGGTCCTCCTCGGCGTCGCACCCGGGCAGGTCACCGCCCTGCACGTGCTCGCCCAACCGATTGAGATCGGCCCCTCCGCCTCGGTGACGCTCGCTGCGGTGCGTCCCACGTTTGCGGCACTGCTGAAGCGGAGTCTGGGCAAATGAGCGGTCTGCGCAAGAGTTGGCCGTTGCTGCTGCTCGCACTCGCGCCGGTCGCGGCGCTCGCTGCGCCGGGCATTCCGGCGTTCAGCGTCCAGACCCACGGCGGAACGCAGACCTACACGCTGACGCTGCAGGTTCTGGCGCTGATGACGGCGCTATCGCTCCTGCCGGCGATCCTGCTGATGATGACCTCGTTCACGCGCATCGTGATCGTGCTCGGCATCCTGCGCCAGGCGCTCGGCGCCGGGCAGACCCCGCCGAATCAGGTCCTGCTCGGACTGGCGCTGTTTCTGACCTTCTTCGTGATGTCCCCGGTGATCCGCCAGATCAACCAAAACGCCTACCAGCCGTACTCGGCCGGGACCATCAGCATGAGTGCGGCCCTGGCGCGCGCGGAAGTGCCGCTGAAGGAGTTCATGCTGCACCAGACGCGTGAGGGCGACATTGCCGTATTCACCCACATCGCCGGCGGCAAGGGTTACGTCGCACCCATGGACGTGCCGTTGTCGGTGCTGGTGCCGGCCTTCGTCACCAGCGAGCTGAAAACGGCCTTTCTGATTGGCTTCCTGCTGTACATCCCGTTCGTGATCATCGATCTGGTGGTGGCGAGCGTATTGATGTCGATGGGCATGATGATGGTCTCCCCGGTGATGATCTCGCTGCCCTTCAAACTGATGCTGTTCGTGCTGGTGAACGGCTGGACCCTGGTCATGGGCTCGCTCGCGGCGAGCTTCTATCACTGACGGAGAGCGCCCGAGTGACCCCCAATACCGTGATGAACCTCGGCACCACTGCCCTGGAAGTCACCCTGATGCTGTCTCTGCCGCTGCTGCTCGCCGCTCTGGTCACCGGGGTGATCGTCGGGGCGTTCCAGGCCGCGACGCAGATCAACGAGATGACCCTGTCGTTCATCCCGAAGCTGCTCGTGCTGGCGCTGGTGATGGCGCTCGCCGGACCGTGGATGCTGCACACCATGGTCGAGTACACGCGCGAGCTCATCCTGAGCATCCCGCAGCTGGTCAACTGAAGCAACCCCTGCGCATGATCGCCCTCACCGCCGCCCAGCTCGAGCACGGCATCGCCGCCATCCTCTGGCCGTTCGTGCGCATCGGCTCATGCTTCATGGTCGCCCCGGTCTTCGGTGCCGTGACGGTGCCGGCGCAGATCCGCATCGTGCTCTCCGGAGCGATCGCACTGCTGATCGCCCCGCTGGTGCCGCTGCCGGCGAACGTGGCTCTCCTCTCCGGGGCGGGCGTGCTGATCACCATTCAGCAGATCATCATCGGCGTAGCCCTCGGATTCTGCCTGCGGCTGGTGTTCGAAGCGCTGTCGCTCGGCGGTCAGATGATCGCCAACAGCATGGGATTGTCGCTGTCCTACAACATCGATCCGCTGAACGGCACCAGCACTCCGGCGCTCGGGCAGCTGTACACGGTGCTGGTCACGCTGATCTTCCTGCTGCTCAATGGCCATACCGCCCTGATCCGCATCCTGGTCGACGGCTTTCGAACCCTGCCGATCGGCACGAGCGGATTCGGGCCCAAAGGCCTGTGGACGATCGTCAACTGGGGCTCGATTCTCTTCTCCGGCGCACTCGCGGTGGCGCTGCCGGGCATCACGGCGATGCTGATCACCAACCTTGCCTTCGGCATCGTCAGTCGCGCCGCCCCGACGCTCAACCTGTTCGCCACCGGTCTGCCGATTTCGCTTGTGTTCGGACTGCTGGTGACCATCGTGTCTCTGCCGATGGTCGAGTCGGGCTTCATCCGCCTGCTCGGCCAGTCCTTCATGCTCCTGCGCCGGTTGAGCGGAGGCTGAGCGATGGCCGAGAGCGACCAAGAAAAAACCGAACAACCTACCGGGAAACGGCTCGAGGACGCCCGCCAGGAAGGTCAGGTCCCGCGTTCGCAGGACTTCAATACCGCCGCGGTACTGCTGCTGGCAGGCGGGGGACTGCGCATGTTCGGCGCGAGCATCGGAGCTGCGCTCGCGCAGATGATGCACAGCGGTCTGCAGCTCTCCACCGCTCAGGAGTTCGACCCGAAGCTCGCGCTCGCCACCGCCGGCAGCGAACTGATGCACGCGCTGCTCGCCTGCGCACCGCTGTTCGGACTGACGGTGCTCGCGGCGCTCGCCGCACCGATGGCGCTCGGCGGGTGGAACTTCACCGTCCAGTCCCTGGCACCGGACTTCACGCGCCTCGATCCGATCGCCGGCTTCGGCCGCCTGTTCTCACTGCGCGCCGTGGTCGATCTGACCAAGGCGTTCGCCAAGTTTCTGCTGGTCGCCGGCACCGCCTTCCTCGTGCTGCGCAGCCAGGCCGCGCACATGCTCGCGCTCGCCAACGAGCCGCTCGAAACCGGCGTGGCCGATTCCGTGCGCCTGGTGGCAAGCGCAATGCTCATCATGTCCGGAACGCTCGGCCTCATCGCCGCGCTCGACGTGCCATGGCAGCTGTGGCAGCACCACAAGCAGTTGCGCATGACGCGCGAGGAAATCCGCGACGAGGCGAAAGAATCGGAAGGTTCGCCCGAGACCAAGGGACGGGTCCGACGCATGCAGCGCGATCTGTTGCGCCGGCGGATGATGCATGAGATCCCCACGGCGGACGTCGTGGTGACCAACCCGACGCACTTCGCCGTGGCCCTGCGCTACGACGAAGGCCGCATGCGCGCACCGCGCGTCGTCGCCAAGGGCGCCGACCTGATCGCGGCACGCATCCGCGAGATCGCCACCGAGCACACCGTGCCGGTCTTCGAGGCACCGCCGCTGGCGCGCGCGTTGTTCCACAACGTCGAGATCGGTGGAGAAATCCCGACTGCACTGTACGTCGCGGTCGCGCAGATCCTGACCTACATCTATCGCCTCAAAGTGGCACGCGCGGCCGGACAGCTGCCGCCCGAGCCGCCCGTCATCGACCCATCGGTTGAAAACATTCGGCATTGATCCATGAGCACAGCCGCCGCTACCTCACCTCAGCTTCCCTCTCTGCGCAACATCCTGCGCGTTGGCATCGGCGTACCGGTCGGCGTGCTCGGCGTGCTGGCCATGGTGATCCTGCCGCTGCCGCCGATCGCGCTCGACATCCTCTTTACGTTCAACATCGCGCTGTCGATCGTCATCGTGATGAGCGTGTTCTACGTCTCCAGGCCGATCGAGTTCGGAGTATTTCCGACCGCACTGCTGCTGGCGACGCTGCTGCGTCTGGCGTTGAACGTCGCCTCGGCCCGTGTCGTGCTGATGCACGGCTATGCCGGACCCGGCGCCGCCGGTCACGTCATCGAGTCGTTCGGCGAGTTCGTGGTGGGCGGTAATTTTGCCGTCGGCGTGGTGGTGTTCATCATCCTCACCATCATCAACTTCGCGGTCATCACCAAGGGCGCCGGTCGCGTCTCGGAAGTCAGCGCCCGATTCACCCTCGACGCCATGCCCGGCAAGCAGATGGCGATCGATGCGGATCTTGGCGCCGGCCTGATCACCCAGGATGAGGCCCGCGTGCGCCGCGCCGAAGTGCGCGCCGAGGCGGATTTCTACGGCTCGATGGACGGCGCCAGCAAATTCGTGCGCGGCGATGCGATCGCCGGCATTCTGATTCTGCTGATCAACATCATCGGCGGCCTGGCGATGGGCACGCTCGGACACGGCATGGCCCTCTCCGCCGCGCTGCACACCTACACATTGCTCACCATCGGTGACGGTCTGGTGGCGCAGATCCCGGCGCTGCTGCTGTCGACCTCCGTGGCGATCATCGTCACGCGCATGTCACGGCCGCAGGACATGGGCGGGGAACTCACCCACCAGCTGTTCGGCAATCCGCGCACGCTCGCCGTCGCCGGGGGGCTGCTCGGGGCGCTCGGGCTGATCCCGGGGATGCCCAATCTGGCCTTCCTCTTGATGGCCAGCGTCTGCGCAGGGGGTGCCTACCTGATTCACCGGCGCAAGGCGAATGCCGCGGCCGCGCCGCCCGCGCCGAAACCGGCCGCGCCGTCACCGGAATCGCGCGATCTGACCTGGGAGGACGTGCGGCCGGTCGACCCGGTGGGCCTGGAAGTCGGCTACCGTCTGGTTGCGCTGGTGGACAGCAAAGGTCAGGGCGCTGACCTGCTCGGACGGGTGCGCGGTGTACGCCGCAAGCTCTCGCAGGAGCTCGGCTTTCTGCTGCCCGCGGTGCACATCCGCGACAATCTCGATCTGGGTCCGAACGTGTACCGCATCAACCTGCACGGGGTGCCGGTGGGTGAGAGCACCGTGTACGCCGATCGGGAACTGGCCATCAACGCCGGCCGGGTATTCGGACCGCTGCAGGGCATCGCCACGCAGGACCCGGCCTTCGGCATGGAGGCGGTGTGGATCGAGCCCGCGAACCGCGATCACGCCCAGGCGCTCGGCTACACCGTGGTCGACCCCAGCACGGTGATCGCCACCCATCTGTCGTTCATCCTGCAGTCGCACGCACAGGAGATCCTCGGCCACGAGGAAGTGCAGCAGTTGCTGAACACCCTCGCCAAAGCCGCCCCGAAGCTGGTCGAGGATCTGGTGCCGCGCGTCCTGCCCCTGGCCGTTCTGGTACGGGTCTTGCAAGGACTTCTTGCAGAACGTATCCCGATTCGCAACATGCGCACGATCATGGAAACACTTGCCGAACACGCCCCCCGCTCCCAGGACCCGACCGTCCTGCTGCCGCTGGTGCGCGCCGCCCTCGGCCGGCAGATCGTGCAGGACATCGCGGGCGTGAGCGGCGAGCTGCCGGTCATCACCTTCGAACCGGATCTGGAGCGGCTGCTGCAGGGTTCTCTCGCGGCGAGCGCGACCAGCGCCGGACTCGAGCCCGGCCTCGCCGAGCGGCTGCAGCAGCGCATCGGTGAAGCGGCGCAGCAGCAGGAAGCTGCCGGCACCGCACCGGTCCTGCTCGTGCCGCCGCAGCTGCGCATGCCGATGACGAAGTTCCTGCGCGCGGGTCTGCCGAACCTGCACGTGCTGGCGTGGAACGAAATTCCCGATAACCGCAAGGTCCGCGTCGTCACCGCGGTCGGCAGGTAATTCATGAAGATCGTACGACACACCGCCCCGGATATGCGCCAGGCACTGCGCGCGATCCGCGAGCAGCTGGGCGAGGATGCCGTCATCCTTTCCTCGCGACGCGGTGGACAGGGCGTGGAAGTCACTGCGGCGGTGGATTTCGACGCCGCCCGACTGGGTACCGTCGTCGAGTCTTCAGAGTCACGCGCCGCCGCGGCGCCCGCCTTCGGTGCCGCTCCGGCGCTGTCCCTCCCCGCCGGGGAGGCGTCGGCCGAGACCATGGGCCATGAGCTAAAGACGCTGCGGCGGATGCTCGAGACGCAGCTCTCGCAGCTGGCCTGGAACGAGCGGTCGCGGCGCAATCCCGTGCACGTCGAGCTGCTGCGCGAGCTGTCGGAGATCGGCATCGCGCAGGATCTGGCCGATCACCTCGTCGGACAATTGCCGGGAGACGTGGATTTGACGCAGGGGCGTCGGTTTACCGTCGCCGGACTGTCGCAGTACCTGCAGGTGAGCGGCGAGCGCTGGGTCGACAGCGGCGGCTGCGTTGCGTTCGTCGGCGCCACCGGCGTCGGCAAAACCACCGTGCTCGCCAAGCTCGCGGTGCGCTGGATCTTGCGCCACGGCCCGGGCGAGCTGGCGCTCGTGGCCTCCGATACCGTGCGCATCGGCGCCCAGGACCAGATGCATGCCCTCGGCCAGCTGCTCGGCGTTGCGGTGCACGTCCCGGAGCGCTTCGAGGCACTGCCGCAGCTGATCGGGCGGCTGCAACGCCACCGGCTGGTGCTGATCGATACCCCCGGCACCAGCGTACGCGACAGCCAATTCGAGGCCCGCCTGGCGGTGCTCGGCGCCTGCGCACCGCAAGTGGAAACCGCGCTCGTGCTGGCCGGGAGCACCCAGGCCGGTGCGCTCGAGCAGACCATCCAGCGCTGCACGCCACTGAACCCCGCCTCCTGCGTGCTCACCAAAGTCGACGAGGCCGCCAGCCTCGGCGGCGCACTCTCGGCTCTGATCCGCGCTCGGCTGCCGGTCTCCTACGTGAGCGACGGTCAGCGCGTGCCGGAGGACCTGCGCCCAGCGCGCGCGCTCGAGCTGGTCAGCCAGGCGGTGCGACTCGCCAAGGCGAGCGGCGCGGCCGCCGACGAAGATCTTCTGCGACGACGTTTTGGAAAACTTGCCCATGCCAACTCCTGAGCTCAGCTTGATTAATAACGCGAAACTCAAGGCGCTCGCGCAGCCCGTGCAGGTCATCGCCGTGACCGGTGGCAAAGGCGGCGTCGGCAAGACCAGCGTCTCGGTCAACCTCGCCACCGCACTCGCGGCCCGCAAGCGAGTCGTGCTGCTCGACGGGGACCTCGGGCTGGCCAATGCAGACGTGTTCCTCGGGCTCTCCCCGCGGTACACCCTGGCGCACGTGATCAGTGGCGAGCGCACGCTCGATGAAGTGATGATCGAGGCACCGCAAGGCTTTCAGGTCGTGCCGGCCGCCTCCGGGGCCGCGGATCTGGCCTGCATGGGCGCCGCGGAGCACCTCGGGCTGGTGCGCGCGTTCAGCTCCCTCGCCGCGCAGGTCGAGGTCCTCATCATCGATACCGCCGCCGGTATCGCTCACGCCGTACTGCAGTTCGCGCAGGCCGCCCAGCAGGTGCTGGTGGTGATCTGCGACGAGCCGGCCTCACTCACCGACGGCTACGCGCTCATCAAGGTGCTCAGCCGCAATCACGGTGTGAGCCGCTTCCGGGTCCTCGCCAACCGGGTGCGCAGCCCCGGCGCGGGCCGCGAGCTGTTCGAGCGCTTCGAGCGGGTCACGACCCGCTTCCTCGACGTCGTCCTCGAATTCGCCGGCGAAATCCCCGACGATGAATACGTGCACCGCTCGGTGCGCGAGCAACGTCCAGTTTGTGACGCATATCCCGCAAGCAGTGCGGCCCGAGCATTCAAGAAACTCGCCGAAGCGGCCGATACATGGCCAGTACCTCCCGGACCACGCGGGAATATCGAATTTTTCGTGGAGCGGCTGGTACAGCGCGGACCGGCCAAACTCGCGGTGGTACCGTGAACGCCGCAAGCGCTTATGGAGGACCGCGTCAGCTCGGGGTCTCCGGCGATGCGGCCGACCTGGTGACCCGGCACGCCGAGCTGGTCAAGCGCATCGCCTATCACCTGGCGGGGCGCCTGCCGCCCTCGGTGGAGATTGACGATTTGATGCAGGCCGGAATGCTGGGGTTGCTGGAGGCGGCCTCGAACTACGCTGCCAACCGTGGCGCGAGCTTCGAGACTTACGCCGGCATACGCATCCGCGGCGCGATGATCGACGCGCTGCGCAAGCTCGACTGGGCGCCGCGCTCAGTACATCGCAAGGCGCGCGCAGTGGCGGCGGCGGTGCAGGAGATTGAACGGCTGACCGGCCGGGATGCGCGCGACACCGAGATCGCCGAGCGGCTCGGCGTGCCGCTCGAGGAATACCACTCGATCGTGCAAGACGCTGCGAGCTGCCGCCTGGCGGCTCTCGATGATGCGGCGGTGACGGTCGAGGGCAAGGCGGACCCGTTTCTCGAGACCGCCGATGATGAGTTTCGCGGCGCGCTCGCCGAGGCCATCGAGGGCCTGCCGGAGCGCGAACGACTGGTGATGTCGCTGTACTACAGCGAAGGATTGAATTTGAAGGAAATCGGCGCGGTGCTGAGAGTGACCGAATCGCGCGCCTGCCAATTGCACGGGCAGGCGCTGGTTCGGCTGAAGGCACGTTTGAACGAATGGCGCGATGGCCCGCAGGCGGCCGAGACAGCAAGACGAGGCAGGCAGTGAGCAAAGATCTGAAATTTCTAGTGGTCGACGACTTCTCGACCATGCGGCGCATCATCAAGAATCTCCTCCACGATCTCGGTTACTCGAACGTGACCGAAGCCGATGACGGCAAGACCGCCCTGCCGATGCTGCAGGCCGGCAATTTCGATTTCCTGATCACCGACTGGAACATGCCGGGCATGCCCGGGCTCGACCTGATCAAGGCGGTGCGCGCCGATGCGCGCCTCGCCAAGATGCCGGTGCTGATGCTCACCGCGGAAGCCAAGCGCGAACAGATCATCGAGGCCGCCCAGGCCGGCGTGAACGGTTACGTCATCAAGCCGTTCACCGCCGAGACACTCAAAGAGAAACTCGACAAGATCCTCGGCACGGCCGGGAAGTGAGCCGGCCATGTCGAACTTTTCAATTATGCAGCGCGAATACGGAGCATGCCTCGAGTCGATGACCGAGGCGTTTCAGCGCGGTGACGAGGCGGTGTTCTTCACGGCCGTCGACCACATCGTGCACATGCGCGAGCCGAAGATGCTCGGGGAGATCCGCAAGCTCACCGGCGATCTGCAGAAGGCGCTCGAGCGCTTCAGCATCGAATCGCGGCTCGCAGACATCGCCGAGCGCGAGATTCCGAACGCACGCGCGCGCTTGACGCACGTGATCAACATGACCGACGAGGCCGCTCACCGCACGCTCGACTTAGTCGAGCGCTCCGGCCCTCTGGCCGAGCGGACCGCGCGTGAGGCAAACGTGCTGCTCGTGGCACTCGAGGCGTTCCGGGCGCGGCCGGCCCCGCCGACCGGGTTCGAAGGCGTAGCGCGCTCGGTCGAGGCATTCCTGCCCGTGGTCCGCTCGCTCGAGGCATTTCTGCCCTCGGCCCAATCCGACTGCGAGCAGATCCGGCGCAACCTCGCTGACGTGCTACTCGCGCAGGGCTATCAGGATCTGACCGGGCAAATCATCCGCAGCGTCATCAAACTGGTCGAGGAGCTCGAGCGCACGCTCAGCGATCTGACCGCGCTCTCTGGCGGCACGGTCGAACATGCGACGCTCGGCGAATCGAACAGCAGCGGCTTTGGCCCGGTGGTTCCCGGTGTGACCCGAGGAGAAGTCGCATCTGCGCAGACCGACGTGGATGCCCTGCTGTCGGGTCTCGGCATGTAAGGTGGGACGATGGACATCCTGAGCATCATCGGACTGGTGCTCGCCGTCAACGCTGTGCTCGTCGGCGCATTGTTGCGCGGCGCGGGCGTGATGGCATTGGTATCGCTCGAGGCGCTAGTGGTGGTCGGCGGCGGGACGATCGCCGCGATCTGCGTCCAGACGCCCCTGCCGGTGATGCGCCGCGCACTGAGCATCTTTCCCTGGGTCATGCGCCCGCCGCCGCGCGACGGGCATCATCTCATTGAGAAAATCCTGCAATGGAGCCAGACCGCCCGCAAACAGGGTCTGCTCGGGCTCGAACCGCTGATCGAGGAGGAGCAGGACGAGTTCACCCGCAAGGCGCTGCAGATGGTCGTCGACGGCAGCGAGCCGGAGAACATCAGCAATACCCTGTACGTCGACGTGAACATGCGCGAGCATGCCGACATCACGGCGGCCAAGGTGTTCGAGAGCGCCGGAACCTACGCCCCGACACTCGGGATCATCGGCGCGGTGCTCGGCCTGATGGCCGTGCTGCAGAATCTGACCGATCCGGCTCGTCTCGGTCACGGCATTGCCGCGGCGTTCACCGCCACCGTGTACGGCATCAGTTTCGCCAACCTCTTTCTTCTGCCCGTCTCCGCCAAGCTCAAAGGCATCATCCACCGCCAGACCCAGTTCCGCGAAATGATCATCGACGGCATGCTGGCGATCGCGCAGGGGGAGAATCCGCGGGCCATCGAAACGAAGCTGCAAGGCTATCTGCACTGAGGGGCGTCCAATGCGCAGAATCCGCCGTCACGAAGAACATACCAATCACGAGCGCTGGGCGATCCCGTACGGTGATCTGCTGACGCTGCTGCTCGCGTTCTTCGTGGTGATGTATTCGATCTCCTCGGTAAATGCCGGCAAGTACCGGGTCCTGTCGAACTCCTTGTATGCGGCATTTCGCGGTCAGCCGCGCTCGCTGACCCCCATCCAGATCGGTCGGACGCAGATCGGCCCGGGCACCATGCCGGGCGCCGTGCCAGGCACGCATGTGGTGCCGACGCGGATCCCGAAGCATCCGCCACTAGCTCCGCTCAAAGCTCGCCCCACGCCTGCACCCGTGCACGATCCGTTCCTCGGCCGCATCGCCGCGGGGGTCGACAATGCGATGGGTGCGCTGATGCACCGTCACCTGGTAATGATGCATCGTGCAGCGGGGATGATCGAGGTGCAGTTCAGTACCGATCTGCTGTTCCCGAGCGGCAGCGCGCGCCTCTCGCCCAACGCCGTGGCAGCGATCACGCACTTGGCGGATGTCCTGCAGCGCTACCCGAACCCGGTGCGTGTCGAGGGGTTCACCGATAACGTGCCGATCCGCACGGTCCAATTCGCCTCGAACTGGGAATTGTCGGCGGCCCGCGCGGGCAGCGTGGTGCACATTCTCTCCGCCCACGGCGTCACTGCGAGCCGCCTGGCCGTGATCGGCTTCGGCGCGCAACGACCGATTGCCAGTAACCAGACGGCCGCCGGTCGCGAAGCGAACCGTCGGGTCGTCGTCGTCATTTTGGCCAACCACCTGCGTCGGCACGCCGATCCCGCCTGGCTGCCGCACGCGGCCCACGGCGGCACTGGCACGGAAGCTGCACCTGTGAACTAAGTGCCTGCGCGACCGCGGCGGTTTTCCGTCGCTGTGGGTCCTGCCGGCAGGGGTTTTGTGACCGACTTCACAGGAGTTACGGCCATGGCCGTCATGAATCTGCCGAACATCGATTTTTTCCTGATCCTGGGGCGGGCGGTATTCCTGGTGTTCTCCTTTGCGGTGGCGGCCGTGACCTTCACCGCCTGGCGGCGCTCGGCGCGCGAGCAGACCGAAACCATCCTCGCCCAGAACCGCGCGCTCACCGAGCAGCTGGCCGCACTCGCGGCGCGGCTCGACTCGGCCGACCAGCGCCTCGGCCAGCTGGCCGAACGGCTCGAGCAACCGCAGGTCCGTGCCTCGAACGCGCCGGCCGGCCAGCAGGGGTACCAGATCGCCATCCGCCTGGCGCGCAGCGGCGCTGCGGTCGACGAACTGGTCTCCGGATGCGGCCTAACACGAGCTGAAGCTGAGCTGGTGAAGCGGCTCCACGGACCGCCGTTACCGGAACTGCGTCAAGTTTCCTAGCACCGGGTTCAAGCGCGCCATCGGAACGCCGATAGCTACGCTGAATATGAACCTCCGCCCCCGCACAAAACCGGCCCGCTCACCCAAGCGAGGCCGACAGGCCGCCGTTGCCGCTGCCCCGCGAGGCAAGAGCAAGCGGCGTAACCATTTGGTTTTAAAAGCCGAATGCACTTTGGCCGATGCCGGGGAGCTCAAGAGCGCCCTGTGTGCGCTGCTGCCTCAGGACGGCACCGTGACCCTGGACGGCACCGCCGTCGAACGGATCGACACGGCAGCGCTTCAGCTGCTGGCAGCGTTCGTGCGCGACCGGCGCCTTGCCGGCGCGGCGCTGCAATGGCAGTCCGCCTCCCCGGCCGTGCACTCGGCCGCTCGCCTGCTCGGCATGGAAACGATGCTCGCGCTCAACGAGGCAGCCTCATGACGGTCGATCTGACGCAATTCCACGATGCATTCTTCGAAGAGAGCTTCGAGGCGCTGGACGCCATGGAAGCGGCTCTGCTGAAACTCGACATCGGTGCGCCGGATCCGGAACTGATCAATACGATCTTCCGCGTGGCGCACTCCATCAAAGGCGGCAGTGCGACCTTCGGGTTCACGGAAATCGCCTCGTTCACGCACAGCCTCGAGACGCTGCTCGATGAGTTGCGCAGCGGCACCATGCGCGTGACCGATCAGGTTTCCGACACCCTGCTGAAGTCCATCGATGTCATGCGCGCGATGCTGCGCGCAGTCCAGGCCAAGCAGCCGATCGACGCCCAGCGCGTGTCCGACCTGCAGTTCGACCTCGAAGTCATCATCGCGACCAAGAACGCCCCACCGCCGGCGACAGCGCCGGCGCCGACGGCCGCAAGTCCCGCCCCACCGCCACGCTGGCAGGTGCGCTTCCGGCCGTTTCGCGAGCTCATGGCGCGCGGTAACGACCCACTGCGCATGCTGCGCGAACTGCACGAACTCGGCGAGGTGCGCACGCAGATCGACGCCCAAAACCTGCCGCCGCTCGCCGACATCGAACCGCAGGACTGTCACCTCGCCTGGACGCTCGAACTGCCGGGCGAGATCGCCGAGGAGGCGATCCGGCAGGTCTTCGATTGGGCCGAGGGCGACTGCGACCTCGCGATTGAGCGGCTGGGCGATGCGCCCGCCGCCGCGCCAACCCCCGAGCCGACCGAACCGGTTGTCGAGACCCTCGCCGCCGAACCTCCCGCGGCAGCGCCCACGGCAGCAGAATCGGCGCCCGCGGCCAGCGTACCGGCACCGGCTGCTGCACCGCGCAGCGAGAGCGCCGCCAAGGCGGAGTCCGGCCCGGGCGCGCCGAGTGATTCGGGCTCGATCCGCGTCAGCGTCGACAAGATCGACGAGCTGATGAATACCGTCGGCGAACTCGTCATCACGCAGGCGATGCTCAGCCAACTCGGCGGACAGTTCGAAGGACCACAGGCCGAACAGCTGCGCGCCGGCCTCGGACAGCTCGAGCGCAACATGCGCGAGCTGCAGGAAAGCGTCATGCGCGTGCGCATGCTGCCGATCAGCTTCGTCTTCAGCCGCTTCCCGCGCATGGTGCGCGATCTGGCGCATCGACTCGGCAAGCAGATCGAGCTGAAACTCACCGGCGAGCAGACCGAACTCGACAAGACGGTGCTCGAGAAGATCGGCGATCCGCTCGTGCACCTGGTTCGCAATTGCATCGATCACGGCATTGAGCCACCCGAGAAACGCATCGCGGCACGCAAACCCGCTGCCGGCACCGTGCACCTGGATGCCGCCCATCGCGGCGGCAATATCGCCGTCGAAGTCAGCGACGACGGTGGCGGTCTCGACAAGGAACGCATCCTTGCCAAAGCCCGCTCGCGCGGTCTGATCGGTGCGAATGACACGCTCTCGGACGCCGAGATCTACGAGCTCATCTTTCTGCCCGGGTTTTCCACGGCTGAGAAGACCACGGATGTTTCCGGCCGTGGCGTCGGCATGGACGTCGTGCGCCGCAACGTGAAATCCCTCGGCGGCAAGATCGAGGTGAATAGCGAATCTGGCCGCGGCTCGCGCTTCACGATCACGCTACCGCTGACGCTCGCGATCGTCGACGGCCAATCGGTCGCCGTCGGCAGCGAAACGTACATTGTGCCGCTCATCTCCATCGTCGAATCGATGCAGCTGAAAGACGGCAACGTCAGCCGCTTGAGTGGCAAGGGCGAGGTGTTCTCGTTCCGCGGCGATTACCTGCCGATCATTCGCCTGCACGAGCTGTTTGGGATCGCGCCACGCACCCACGAGCTGCATGAGGGGCTCGTGGTCGTCGCCGAAGGCGACGGCTGCCGGGCCGGGCTGTTCGTCGACGATCTGCTCGGCCAGCAGCAGGTCGTCATCAAGTCGCTGGAAACAAATTACGGGCACATCGAGGGAATCTCCGGCGCGACCATCCTCGGGGACGGGTCGGTGTCGCTCATTCTCGATGTCCCAGGTCTGATTCGCGTCGCATCGATGCGCGTCGCGGCGTGAGCCCCGTTCGGGTCAGGAGTCATGGCAATGTCGACAAGTTCTACCGGTGAGCAGCAGCACGGCATCGAATCGCGCCAAGTGCTGACTTTCGTCCTCGGCAACGAAACCTATGGGGTCGACATCCTGCGCGTGCAGGAGATCCGCGGGTGGACCGCGGTCACCAAGATCCCGCACGCGCCGCCGCACGTCCTCGGCGTGCTCAATCTGCGCGGATCGATCGTACCGATCGTCGATCTGCGCATGCGCTTCGCGCTCGAACGCGCCGAATACACCGCGATCACGGTGATCATCGTCATGTCAGTGGTCACGACCACCGGACGACGCGATTTCGGTGTGGTCGTCGACGGCGTCTCCGATGTGGTGGACGTCAACGCCGCTGAAGTCAAACGCGCCCCTGAGCTGGGCGAACGCGGCGCCACGGAGTATCTGCTCGGGCTGGTGACGATCGCCGAGCGCATGGTGGTCCTGCTCGACATCGACCGGCTCATCGGCCGGGAACTGACCGCCATCGGCAGTACCGAAGATGCCGAGCCGCTTGCCACGGACGCGGCCTGAGGGAGCGTAAAGTCATGCAACGTCTGAGCGAATTTCCTCTCCGCCTGCGCATGCCGTTGTTCGGCGGCGCCGTACCTCTGGTCATCCTCGGCGGCGCGCTGGTAGCCGGCGCCGACGGCGCCCGGGCATTGTGGCTCGCAACTGCCGCCGTCATCGTCGGCGGCGTGCTCGCCTACTTCAGCGCACGCACCGCGGACGCCACGCTTGCCGACGCTGCCCTCAACGCCGCTGCGCTCACCGAAGGTCGACTCGAGGTCCCCGTCGCGACCCTCAGCGCATTCGCACCGCTCGCGAGCGCCCTGGAGGGATTGCGCATCAAGCTACGCAGCGACCGCGAACAGCTCGACACCCAGCGCGCGCAGCAGCAGGTAGCCTCCGAACGACAGCGCCGGGACGCGGAGGCCATGAGCACCCTGCAGAGTCAGGTGCACCAGACCGCTGCCGCGGTCCGTGACACGGTGAACGCCGCGATCGGTGGCGACCTCACCCATCGCGCCACCGTGCCATTCGACCATGCGGCGCTATCCGCCGTGGCCGATACGGTCAACACACTCATTCAGAACATGGGCACGATCGTACAAGGCATCCAGTCCACGGCCGGGGACGTCAAACGCGCCGCCGATGAAATCGCCGCGGGCAACCAAAATCTCTCACAGCGGACCGAGGAACAGGCGTCCTCGCTCGAGGAGACCGCCTCCTCCATGGAAGAGATGACCACGACGGTGAAGCAGAACGCCGACAACGCGGCCCAGGCCAATCAGCTTGCCCTTGCCGCGCGCGACCAGGCCGAACGCGGTGGCGTGATCGTCAACCAGGCGATTGCGGCAATGTCAGACATCAATCAATCGTCGAAGAAAATCGCCGACATCATTGGCGTGATCGACGAGATCGCTTTTCAGACCAACCTGCTCGCGCTGAACGCTGCCGTCGAAGCGGCCCGCGCCGGCGAGCAGGGTCGCGGCTTCGCCGTGGTGGCCAGTGAAGTGCGCAGCCTCGCCGGACGCTCGGCGACGGCCGCCAAGGAAATCAAGGGCCTGATCCAAGACAGCGTGCGCAAGGTCGCGGACGGTTCGACGCGGGTCACGCAATCCGGCCAGACGCTCGAGGAGATCGTCTCCTCGGTGAAAAAAGTGTCCGACATCGTCGCCGAAATCGCGGCGGCCTCACGCGAGCAATCGGCGGGAATCGAGCAGGTGAACCGCGCCGTGATGCAGATGGACGAGCTCACCCAGCAGAACGCGAGCGTGGTCGATCAGGCCGCCACTGCCGCGCGCAACATGTCCGCACTCGCCGAGTCTCTCGATGAAAACATGGCGCGGTACCGAATGACTGCCTCGGCGCACAGCGGTGCCGAGGCGCGTTCCGCCGTTGCGCCGATGCGCCGCGCCATTGGAGGTTGATCGCATGCGCTTGACTACGCTCAATCAGATGAAGCTCTGGCAGAAACTCGCGGTGCTGGTGCTGGCGATGAGTCTGCCGGCCACCGTTGTGGGATTTTTCTATCTGCGCAGCACCTCCGGAGGGCTCGAGCAATCACGCGCTGAGCTCGCCGGCACTGCCTATCTTCGCGGCATTGGGTCATTCCAGGCCGCGGTGCTCTCGCATGAGGGCCGGGCGTTTGCGCTCGCCAGCGGCGATGGCTCGCGTGCGCCCGCGGTACAGGCTGCTGCCGCGGCGGCCGACTCCGCGTTAAGCAGACTGCAGAAGCTCAACACACGTCTCGGCCTGCGTTACGGCGTACGCAAAGACTTCCGTGCCATTGCAGCACAGTGGCGCACCCTGCAGAGCGACTCGGGCCATCTGAATGCTCAGCAGCTCACCGCCGCACACCAGAGCCTGCTCGTGCGCTTGGGTCGTCTGCGCGATGCCGTGGCCGCCGGCTCGCTCGCCAACTCCGATCCGGTCCAGTCGAGTCGCAGTCTCTCGCAGATCGCCACCCAGTACGCTCCGGCGGCACTCGCCGCCGAGACCGCACTGCGCCGCTACGCGGTGGACGCGGCCGCCAAAGGCTACCTCGGCGGCGATGACCGCATGGGGATCCAGATTTCCCTTAGCCGACTGAACAATGCCCTGAGTGCGATCGGTGCGGCGCTCGGGCAAGTGCCGGCCGAGACGCGCGCGCCGCTGCAGCGCACACTTGATCAAGCCCGCACCCAGACGGATGAGTTCTACCAGACCGTCGCGGCCAAGATCGTCAATGCCAGCAACGTGAAGATTCCGGCCGGAACGCTCTTCGATGCCGCAACGGCCCTCAATGGGACCCTGACCCACCTGGTCAACGCGACCGGTGCCGCGACGGCCACCGCGCTGGACTCGCGCATCGCCTCGCTGCGCACCGGTCTGATGTTCGACATTGCCCTGGTGTTGCTCGCCATCGGACTGATTCACGCGCTCACCTGGTCCACCGAGAGGGCCGTGCGCAGCCCGCTGCGTCATGTGGTCACGGTGTTCGACCGCATCGCCGCGGGTCGCTACGACAACGCCATCGACAGCAATCGGCGCGATGAGCTCGGGCAGGTGCTGAGCGCCCTCGCCTCCATGCAGGGCAAGCTGCAGACGCAACTCGCCAACGAACGCCAGCTTGCCACGGAGAACGCCCGGATCCGCCAGGCGCTCGACAAGACCTCCACGGGCGTCGTGCTCGCGGACGCCACGCATCGGATCATCTATCTCAACGAGTCCGCCCGCACGGGGTTCTCCGGTCACGCCAGCGAGTTCACGTCGCTGCGGGACTTCTCCGCCGAGCACCTGCTGGGGGCGACCTTGGAGTCGCTCTCCCCGTCCCCAGGGGAGGAACGCCGGGCGCTCGACGGCCTGACGGCACAACGCGTCGAGGACCGCAGCTACGGCAGTCTCGTATTCCGCATCACGACCAATCCGGTCCGGGACTCCCAGGGCACGCGCCTCGGTACCGTGATGGAGTGGAAGCTGCGCACGCAGGAAGTTCTCGTCGAACAGGAAATGCAGGGTGTGATCGGAGCCGTGACCAACGACGATCTGACCCGGCGGATCAACCTCGGGGACAAGACCGGCTTCTTCGCCACCCTGGGAGAGGGAGTGAATCGCCTGGCGGACAATCTCGCCGAAATTGTCGCGCGGGTGAAAGGGTCGGCCCGGGAGATCTCCCTCGGCGCCGAGGAGATCACAGTCGGCAACACCAATCTCTCCTCGCGCACCGAGGAGCAAGCTTCCTCGCTCGAGGAAACCGCCTCGTCGATGGAAGAGATGACCACCACGGTCAAACAGAACGCGGACAATGCCGCGCAGGCCAATCAGCTCGCGCTCGCCGCGCGCGATCAGGCCGAACAGGGCGTTGCGGTGGTCGACAAGGCGGTCAGCGCGATGAGCGGCATCGACGAATCGGCACAGAAGATCGCCGACATCATCGGCGTCATCGACGAGATCGCCTTCCAGACGAACCTGCTGGCGCTGAACGCCGCGGTGGAAGCCGCCCGCGCTGGCGAGCAGGGACGCGGCTTCGCGGTCGTCGCCAGCGAAGTGCGCAACCTCGCCGGTCGCTCCGCAACCGCGGCAAAGGAAATCAAGAGCCTGATTCAAGACAGCGTCTCGAAAGTTGCCGACGGCGCCCAGCTCGTGACCCGCTCCGGTGAAACACTGACGGAAATCGTTACGGCAGTGAAGAAGGTCTCGGACATCGTCGCCGAGATCGCCGCGGCCTCGCGCGAACAATCCGCGGGCATCGAGCAGGTCAACCGCGCGGTGATGCAGATGGATCAGATCACCCAGCAGAACGCTGCGCTGGTGGAAGAAACGATCGCCGCCTCGCAGGTCATGAGCGGACAGGTTCGCGACTTGAACGACACACTCGGCCGCTTCCGCCTGTCTGGGTCCGCTGGCGTGCCCCCCGCGAACGCGAGCACCGCCGCCGAGGAGCCGCCACGGCTTGCGGTGGGCGAGAGCCGCTGACGCACGCGCCGCATCGGCATTCACTCTGCTTTCAGCTTCAGGATCTCAGAACATGCAATTTCTAAACCATCTGAAACTCTGGCAGAAACTCCTGCTGCTGGTGGTCGCGATGGCAGTCCCGACCGCACTGCTCGGGACCTTCTATCTGAGCTCTGCAAACCACGCCGTGAGCCAGGCACGCAATGAGCTCGAGGGAGCGCACTATGCGCACGGTCTCGGGGCAGTGTTGGCCGAGACCGAGAATCATCGCAGCGAGCTGTTCGCGCTGCTGACCGGCGACCAGAGCCGTGCCGCCGATGTGGCCGCCTCCGAGGCGCGCATGCGCAAGCTCATGCGCCGCGTGGATGCGGTCAACGCCACGGCCGGCCGCACCCTCGGAGTGCGCCACCAGTGGCAGTCAATCGAGCAGGATTGGAACACACTCACGGCGGGCGAATCGAAACTCACCGCCGATCAGGCCGTCAGTGCTCACGACGCGCTCATCGCCAAGCTGGTGAGCCTCGGGCATATCGTCGCGACGCGCTCGGCCCTGAATGTCGACCCGTCACCCCAGACCGCCGCACTCATCCAGGTCGCCACCCGCGACGTCCCCGGGGCGCTCATCGCGGCCGGCGAAGTGCAGTGGTACGCCACCAGCGCCGCAATCAAAGGCTATCTCGGCGGCGGAGATCAGCGCGCCATCCAGATCTACCACCGCCAAGTGTTGAGCGACTTCGCGCAGGCGGAACGCGATCTCAACGGGGCGTCCGCCGCCGACCGTGCCAAGATCCGGCCGCGGCTGAATGGGGCGCTGTCGGCCTTCAATACCTCGTTCAACGTGATCCGCTCGCGCATCCTGAGCGCGAAGAAAATGACCATCACGGCCGCCGATCTTTTTGGCAGCTCCCGTGGAGTCAACAGCAGCCTGCAGCAGCTGCTGGATTCCAGCTATGCGGCCATGGACGCCGCGGTACAGCATCGCCTGAATCAGGTCACTGCTGCGCGCAGCGTCACGGTCGGCATCACCCTGATCGCGCTGCTCATCGCCCTCGCCCTCTCCTGGGTGATCGCCCGCGCACTCGCCGGAGTCATCGGCCGCGCCGTCACCGTGTTCAACAACATCTCCGCCGGACGCTACGACAACAGCATCGAGATCGACGGCAACGATGAAGGTAATCAGGTTCTGCGCGCCCTGGATCAAATGCAGGGCAAGCTGCGCAACCAAATTGAGGCCGAACGCACTGCTGCTGCAGAGAACGCTCGCATCCGCGAGGCACTCGACAGCGTCTCCTCCGGCGTGATGGTGGCCGATGGCGACTATCACATTCAGTACCTGAACCCGGCCCTGGAGAAATCCTTGCGCGAAGCGGAGAGCGACATTCGTCGCGAGCTGCCCGGCTTCGATGTCAGCCGGCTCAGTGGCGCGAACATCGATACGTTCCACAAGAATCCGGGCCACCAGCGTGCAATGCTCGCCAAGCTCACGCAGCCGCATCGGGCCACGCTGACTTTGGGCGGCCACACCTATGCCGTGACCATGAACCCGGTGACCAACGAGCATCAGGAACGTCTGGGCGTAGTGCTCGAGTGGTTCGACCGCACCCAGGAGGTCGCGGTCGAGCGGCAGATGCAGGACATGCTCACTGCGGTCGTCGCCGGACAGTTGAGCAAGCGCATCGATTTGTCTGGCAAGAGCGGCTTCTTCGAGCTGATGGGCCGCGGGGTCAACCGCCTTGCAGACACCATGTCCGAGGTCATTTCCCGAGTGAAACAGGTCGCGAGCGAAGTGCACCGCGGAGCCGATGAGATTTCCTCCGGCAATGCGAACCTCTCGCAGCGCACCGAGGAGCAGTCGTCCTCGCTCGAGGAAACCGCCTCCTCGATGGAGGAGATGACGACGACAGTCAAGCAGAATGCCGACAATGCGTCGCAGGCGAACCAACTGGCGCTCGCCGCCCGCGATCAGGCCGAGAAGGGTGGTACGGTCGTCAGCCAGGCGGTCTCTGCCATGAGCGACATCAATGACGCATCCAAGCGCATTGCCGACATCATCGGGGTCATCGACGAAATCGCCTTCCAGACGAACCTGCTCGCACTCAACGCGGCGGTCGAAGCGGCGCGGGCCGGTGAACAGGGCCGCGGCTTTGCCGTGGTCGCAAGCGAAGTGCGTAATCTCGCCGGCCGTTCGGCCACAGCCGCGAAGGAAATCAAGGGATTGATCCAGGACTCGGTGCGCAAGGTCGAAGACGGCTCTGTGCTGGTGACCGAGTCTGGCCAGACGCTCGAGAAGATCGTCTCGGCGGTGAAGAAGGTATCGGACATCGTTGCCGAAATTGCCGCCGCGTCGCGCGAACAGGCCGCCGGGATCGAACAGGTCAATCGAGCGGTCATGCAGATGGACGAGCTCACCCAGCAGAATGCCGCACTGGTCGAGCAGGCCACCGCCGCCTCGCAGTCCATGGTCGAACAGGCCAGCAGTCTGAACGAGATGCTCGCGCGCTTTGACGTCGGGGCGACCCAGGCTGCGCTCGCGGGCGCCGCTCGGTCGCTGGCCGCCGAACGTCCGGCAGCCACCTCGCTGTCGGTGAAGAACAAGGGTACTGGGGCAGCGCGCGTCGAGCGACGCAGCACGAGTCGCCCGTGGTCGGCGCGCAAGCCCGCCGCGGCGGTCCGCCCCGCAGTCGCCCCGCCGGCAGCCAGCCGGACACCCAAACTCGCCGCCGTGGCGACGCGTTCCGCCGCTCCCGCGGCCGATGAGGACGCCGAGTGGCAGGAATTCTGAGTCATGAAACTATTTGAAAAGAACAGCGGAGCATAACGATGGCACGGATACTCGCGGTAGACGATTCGGCGGCCATGCGCCAGATGGTCGGAATTACGCTCACCGGCGCCGGCCATCAAGTCGAACAGGCGGTCGACGGCGTGCAAGCGTTGCAAATTGCCGATCGCCAAGAATTCGATCTGGTCATCACCGACGTGAACATGCCGAATATGGATGGCATCACGCTGGTTCGTGAACTGCGCGCCCGCGCCGGCTATCGCTTCGTGCCGCTGCTGGTGCTCACCACCGAAGCGACGGTCGAGCGCAAGCAGCAAGGCAAGGCGGCCGGCGCAACCGGTTGGCTGGTCAAGCCGTTTAATCCAGACCGCCTGCTTGCCACCGTCAGCAAGGTGCTCAGCTGATCTGTGTCCACTTTTTTTTGGTCGTGCTTTTTGTCCACACTACGCTTGCAACGAGGTTGAAATGAAATCCGCGAAGAAAGTCCTGGCCACCCTGGCTGTCTCTTGTGCCATCGGTTTGCCTGCCGCATTTGCCAACTGCCACCTGCCGCCGGCGCCGAGCAAGATTCCCGATGGCGCCACCGCGAGCCAGCAGCAGATGGTCACTGCGATGCAGACGGTGCAGGAATACAACCATGACGTTCAGACTTATCTGCAGTGCCTGAAATTCGAAGTGCGCCAGAACCAGATGAGCCCGGACAGTCAGGTCAGTCTGCACAATGCAGCGGTCGATCAGCTGAAGCAGATCGCTTCGCAGTTCAATCAGCAGGTGCAGATCTTCAAGTCCAAGCACAGCTGAGCTGAGCTTCCGTACCGGCGAGGGGTTACACCCCGCTCCGTCCCCGGTCGCACGCGCCGGGGACGGAGCGCCGCGGCACGGCCGCGTGCACCCTTCGCGTTAATGCCCACAGTGACGCTGGTCCGACATGACGCGACAGACAAATTCTCCCGCGCCGTCCGCACATGGCGCCGATGACCTCCAGCAGGCTGCTACTACGGCGGCAGCGCTGATCGAGCTGGCGGTGCACGAATCGCAGAGCCCGATCGAGACGCTGGGTCGGGCCCTCGCCCGGCTTTCGGCGATGCTGCCGCTCGGTTCGGATGATGTGCGCGCCGCGCTCGCAACCTGCATCGAGAACTTGCAATTTCACGACCGGATGGTGCAGCAGTTGACGCAGGTTCGTGACTTGCTTGCCAGCGCAACGATCGACCAACCCGCGATGACGAGTCCGCCGGGCTGGCCGGCGCTGCGCGAGCGGCTGCGCACCCACTTCACGTCGGAGTCGCACCGGATGCTGTTCAACTTGCTGCTGCCCGGGGAAGAGGTTCCAGTGCCGATGCATCTGCATGCCGAAGAAGGCAGCGTGGAGCTGTTTTGATCATGTACGCCGCACCCGTGCCCGACGGTAGCAGTTCCCGGGTGCGCGAGTTCGCATTCGGCGAGGAGGATTTCCAGGCGCTGCGCACGCTGGTGAAGTCCCTCACGGGCATTCATCTGTCGGAACAGAAGCGCGAGCTGGTCTACGGCCGCCTGACGCGGCGTCTGCGTGCGCTGCGGCTGCATACGTTCGCCGAATACCGCGAACTGCTCACACACGACCGGCAAGAGGTGACCGAACTGTGCAATGCGATCACCACCAATCTCACCTCCTTTTTCCGCGAGCCGCATCATTTTCAGTACCTGCGCGAGCAGTGGCTCGCCCCGCTCACTGCCGATCCGCGCGCCACTCGGCGGCTGCGCATCTGGTCGGCCGCGTGCTCTACCGGCGAAGAGCCCTATTCCATTGCGATGACGCTGCTCGAGACGCTATCGCACCCGGAGCGCTGGGATGTGCGCGTCTTGGCCACGGACCTGGACTCCGAGGTGCTCGATCGCGCGCGGCGCGGAATCTATCCCGTGGAACGTCTGACCGGCGTCTCGGCTGAGCGGCAGGCGCGCTTCTTCCGCGAGCCGCCCGAGGGTCGGTCCGGCGCTCGACAGATCGCGCCAGAACCGGCTGCCATGATTACGTTCAAGCAACTCAACCTTATGCAATCCCTGCCGATGAAGGGACCATTGGACGTGGTGTTCTGCCGTAACGTGGTGATCTACTTCGACAAGGAGACACAGCGCGACCTGTTCGCGCGCATCAGTCGGCTGCAACGCCCCGGCGATTTGCTCTTTCTCGGGCATTCCGAGAGTCTGTTCAAGGTCTGCGACAGCTATGCCCTCATCGGCAAGTCCATTTACCGGCGGGTCTGAGCCCCGCGCTTCGGCCGCGCAGACTCGTGGCCTCGCCGCGAGCGCCGGCCATCCACCGGCCACCGTCCCCGGCTTCGAGCACTTCGAGCGCCACTGGGACCGCGAAAACGGCTGGATGGTGAAGATCCTGCCGGGCGAGTACTACGTTTCGCGCGGTGACGAGTCGATCAGCACGGTGCTCGGATCGTGCGTCTCCGCCTGCGTCCGTGATCCGCAGCGCGGGGTCGGCGGAATGAATCATTTCATGCTTCCCGAGGATACCGCCGTGGGCCCGAACGATTGGCTCGATCCGGCGGTGGGCCTGGCCACCCGCTACGGCTCATATGCCATGGAAAGCCTGATCAACGACCTGCTGAAGCTCGGCGCCTCACGCGAGCGTCTGGAGATCAAGCTCTTCGGCGGAGGACAGATTCTCGCCGCGATGACCGATGTGGGGGGACGAAATATCCGCTTCATCCGCAACTACATGACGCTCGAGGGCTACCGAGTCTCGGCCGAGGATCTCGGCGGCACTCAGCCTCGCAAGGTCGTGTATTTTCCAGTCACCGGACGTGCCCGCTTGCGCAAACTTCGTCCCATCGAGAATCGCATCATCAGCCGGCACGAACAGCTGTACCTGGAGAGTCTCGGACGTCAGTCCGCCGGGGGCGATGTGGAGCTGTTCGAGTGATGACGCAAGGCGGAAGCGTGGCGGGCGAGCGCGCTCCGGGCAGACGCGAGCGGATCCGCGTGCTGATCGTGGACGATTCGGCACTGGTCAGAACGTTACTCACCGAAATGCTGAGCGCTGCATCGGACATCGAGGTCGTCGGTGCGGCGGCGGATGCGCATGCCGCACGAGAAAAAATCAAGCGGCTTAATCCCGACGTCATCACGCTGGATGTGGAGATGCCGCGCATGGACGGCATCACCTTCCTGCGCAACCTGATGCGCTTGCGTCCAATGCCCGTGGTCATGGTCTCCTCGCTGACCGAGCACGGCGCCGATGTAACGCTGGATGCGCTTTCGCTCGGGGCCGTCGATTATCTGCCCAAGCCGAAGATCGACCTGGCGGCGACCTTTGCCGAGTACGGTGATGAGCTGGCTGATAAAATCCGCACCGCGGCATGCGCCAGCGTGCGTGCACTCGACCCGCGGCGGGCCACGCTGCGCCCCCCCGGCCCGGCGCACAGCGTCGATGCCGTATTGCCCCGCGGAGGCGCAGCCCGGCCATTACGGACGACCGACCGGATCATTGCCATTGGCGCCTCCACGGGCGGCACTGAAGCGATCAAGGAAGTGCTCACCCGGCTTCCCCCAGACAGCCCGGGCGTTGTGATCACGCAGCACATTCCGAAGGCCTTCAGCGGACCGTTTGCACGGCGGATGAACGACTGCTGTGCCGTTTCGGTCATGGAGGCGCAGGACGGCCAGCACGTTCTCGCCGGACACGCGTACATCGCCCCCGGCGATCAGCATCTGATGGTCATCCGCGATGGCGCTCGGTATATCTGCCGCCTCGACGACGGAGTTCCGGTCAACCGGCACAAGCCCTCGGTGGACGTCCTGTTCCGCTCGGTCGCCCAGAACGTCGGCCGCAACGCGATCGGGGTCATTCTGACGGGCATGGGTAAGGACGGCGCCCGGGGTCTGAAGGAAATGCTCGACAACGGCAGTCGCACCATCGCCCAGGACGAGGCCTCGAGCGTCGTGTGGGGCATGCCGGGCGAAGCGGTGGCCATCGGTGCCGCCGAACATGTCGTACCCTTGGAGAACGTGGCCGCGAAAATCCGCTCCCTGGCCGACACGATGGATATCACGCGCGAGTCCCGAGCGGCACAGGACTCTGGCGTCAGCTAAGCAATGGACGAGATGAGCATGACGCTATCAAGTCCGATCGCTTCCCGCCGATAAATAGACAGTAAGACGAGGCCGCCGCTTTGAGTACTCCCGCCGAA
Source organism: Pseudomonadota bacterium (assembly GCA_021851405.1). Lineage (GTDB taxonomy): Bacteria > Pseudomonadota > Gammaproteobacteria > Steroidobacterales > Steroidobacteraceae > 13-2-20CM-66-19. Next base: position 69,013 of record JAJZDW010000003.1, on the reverse strand, counting down.
GAAATCTCCCCCGCCACCGCTGCAGTCGGTAATACCGAGGTCTTTGCGTTCGTGCAGGCTCTCGCGGCCGAACTCTCCAAGGGCAAGGTTGAACTGCCGAGTTTTCCGGACATTGCGCTGCGAGTCCGCCAGGTACTCGCCGACGACGAGGTGTCGCAGGAGAAGGTCACCCGCATCGTCGGCTCCGAGCCGATGCTCGCTGCCCGGCTGCTGCAAATCGCGAACTCCGCGGCGATCAATTTCAGCGGCCGCCCGATCACCGAATTGCGCAGCGCCATCGCCCGGCTCGGGTTCAACATGGTGCGCAGCGCAGCGATTGCGTTTGCGATGTCGCAGCTGAAGAAGAGCGATGACCTGAAAGGCCTGGAGCGGCCACTCGATGATCTGTGGCGCACGTCTGCCGGGGTCGCGGCGATGTCGTACGTCGTCGCCAAGCGATTCAGTCGCGTCAACCCGGACACCGCGATGCTCGGCGGTCTGCTCCATGGCATCGGCAAGCTGTACATTCTCACCCGCGTCACGAGCTATCCCAATCTGCTCTCCGATCAGGCCACGTACGCCGCCATCGTGCGCGACTGGCACGCCTCGATCGCCAAAGCGCTGCTTGAGAACTGGGAGATGGCTGAGGAGATCGTGGAGGCCGTGAGCGAATACGAAGATCTCGAGCGCAAGCACGCGGGACCTCCTGATCTGACGGACGTTCTCACCGTCAGCCAACTGCTCAGCTCGTTCAAGGAACACCCCGAGACGCTCGAGCTGAACATGCACGACGTGGCAGCCTGCCGCCGACTGGGCATCGATTCGACAAGCTATGCGAATCTCATAGAGGAATCCGACCACGAGATTACCGCCCTGCGCGACGCTCTCGGGGTGTGATGTCGACCGTGCACGATGATTTGCCCATGCAGCCGCAATTGAACACCGACCCCAACAGGATCTCGGCGGTGGTCGCGACCGCTGACCAGGACATTGCCTTCTCATTCGTGCGCGAGCTCGCCTCGGAACTCTCCGGCGGCAAGGTCGAACTGCCGGGATTCCCGCACATCGTGATGCGCGTTCAGCGCGTCCTCAGCGATCCCAATGCGGATCTCAGCCGCATCGTGCGCGTCATCGGGGGCGAGCCAGTCCTCGCCACACAGCTGATGCGCATGGCCAATTCCGCGGCGCTCAACCCCGGTGCCCAGCCCGTTTCCGATCTGCGTTCCGCCGTGGCCCGCGTCGGTCTAGACATCGTGCGCTCGGCAACCATCGCCTTCGCCGTACGGCAACTCCGCGGCGCCACCGGGCTGCGCGGCTTGGAATCCCAGCTCGGTGATCTCTGGAAACGAAGCGTCCAGGTCGCAAGCCTCAGCTTCGTGATTGCCCGGCGCCAGACGGGTGTCGCGCCCGATACCGCACTCCTGTGTGGTCTCCTGCAGGGCGTCGGCCGACTGTATATCCTCACCCGCGCCAGCGGCCATCGCTCTTTGTTTCACGACGCCGCAGCCTATCGGGCGATCGAGCACGCCTGGCATTTGAGCATTGCCGCAGCCCTGCTTGAGAATTGGAGCATGGCGGACGAGATCGTCCAGGCTGTCCAGGAGTCGGAGAATTACGAGCGCGATGCGCGCGGCCCCGTGACGTTGACTGACGTCCTGATCGCCGGCACGCTGCTCGCCGACCTCGATGACGGACAAGACCTGCGCCAGCGGCTGGGCAAGGCGCGCCCCCTGCAGCGCCTGCAGATCGCTCCGCTGGCGTGCGAAACTCTTCTCGAGGAATCTGCCCAGGAGATCGCCGCTCTGCGCGAAGCGCTGGGCTGAATCGACCGGTGGGGTTCAGCCGCGGCGGTCTTACCGTCCGATTCGCTGGGCCAGCGCGTCGGGCGCGATCAGGCTCCATTCGAGCAGACCGACGTATCCGTCGCTCGCCGCGACGACCAGCCGCATCGCGGAATTGTGCACTACTGTCCCGGGTACCAGGGTGTGCCGGGCCGGCCAGGCCACCGCTCTGCGCACGTAAATCTGGGCCTCAGCGACCTTGGCGAAGCATTCATAATCGCCGAACGCGCGCACCGTGCGCATGATGCGCTCGACCGGCTGATTGAAATTGAGGGTGCGATCCCCATCGGTGAACAGTTTCCAGTAGCTCCCCTCGCCCTGCACCGTGGCATCGCGCCACAGCGTTTCAAAATTCGCGGCAATCCTGCCCGCCAGAAGGCCCGATGCCAGTTGGGTCTTCAGATCGAGCGTCTCGTGGCACTCATCCGCGGCGATCGGGAAGGTTTCCTGCGCGAGGATATCCCCGCTGTCGAAACGCGCCGCGAGCTTGTGGCAGCTGATTCCCCATTCGGTGTGACCGTCGAGAATCGCCCGTACCACCGGATAGGCACCGCGGCCGATCGGCAGCGGCGAGGGATGGAAATTGACCGCGTAGCGCAGATGAGGCTGCCATTCGCCGATTCGCCAGCGGTAGCTCGCCACCACGAGCGCATCGCAGCCGCGCGCGTTCAGGTCAAGCAGATCCGTATCCAGCATGCGCGAGATCTGCACCGGAATATCGAGCTGCTGCGCGCGCTGAAGAGAAAGCTTGTTGTGGAAGATGCGGTCGTCGACGGGCGACGTAAACAGCTTCACCGGCTGCCAGCCCGCCGCCAGAAGCGCCTCGAGCACGGGCAGATAGCGGTCGGTCAGCGTGATCGCAAAGCGCATGGCGACTCCGATGGATCATGAGCGCGGAATCATAATCCACGAGCACCGGGGGTGTGGTGCATCGGCGCATACGTGCGCCTTTTATTGGGGCTGGAGCGACGGACGAACCTGCGGGGGAGGTGCCGGAGGCGCGCAGGCGCCCCGGGAGGTCAGGCGGCCCCGAGCACCCGTCCGGCGCGGATCGATGCGACTCCGTAGCCGCGCGGCCCATAGGTATCCAGACGGGTCGGACGGCCGGTCAACGTGCCGAGCAGGCTCTCCACCCGCGTCAGCCGGGCGGTCACGAGCACACCGTTGTGGTCATTGAGCTCGCGGCAGCGCACCGCGCGGGTGGCGCAGTCGCGCAATGATTCGGTCAGCATGCCGCTCGGATCGCACCAGGCCATCACCGACTCGAGCCCCGCTCGGTCCGCGGCGAAGCCGTGCATGGCACACAGCGAGCGGCGCTGCTCTTCGAGTCGCGCCAGCGCGCCCATGCGTTCCTGGCGTGCCCGAGTCGTCTGCTCGATTTCTCGAATGTCCGAGCCTTCGAGAATGTCTGCTTCGCGGCTGAGCAGCTGCTCGAGTTCCGCCAGCAGCGTCGATTCGTCCCGGAACAGTTCGGTCAGGTGTTCGCGACAGACGAGCGGATCCATCGATCACCCTCCGTGGATCTGCGCCAGCGTCTGCTCGGATTGCATCAGCTGGCCGGCCACGACGTGGGGCTGAACCGTATAGGTGCCGCTGTCGATCGCCGACTGCAGCTGGGCCACGCGACCCGAATTCACCGCCGGGAGCGAGCTCAACTGCTGCGCCACACCCGAGAGAAAGCTGGCCGAATCGGTGATATGAACGTCTGAGCCGCCCGCTTGGGCGGCGGCCGCCGATCCCGAAGCCTGGCCGGTGGCCGCCTCAGCCGCGCGCCGCGCACCGCCGCCGGTCTCAACCGCGGGCGAAGCGCCATTTAACCCGTTGATTTTGCTCGACATCACTGCTCTCCTCGAGCACCCTTGTCCAGGTATCGGCGTGCCGTGAGGAAACTTTAGGGTGAGACATACACCACGTGGCCATCCCCCACCGTGCCCTGCACGACCTTCTTGGAGGCCAGATTCTGGACCCGGATCAGCTCACCGTACCGTCCATCCTGCAGCGCAGCCCCATGAGCACGGACCTCGATCCCCCCGATGGAGGCGACCAGCGTCACCTGCTGTCCTTGGCGCACCATGAAATCCGCCAGCAGATCGCTGGCATGCAGCACCGCACCGGCCGGCATCGGGTGGCGCAGCGTACTGCGCGAGAGCAACGCCAGATTCGTGACGTATCCGGCTGCGACGCCCGACACGAGCCGCGTCTCCGGCGCCAGATCCGCAACCCTCAGCCGCGCCCCCGCATTCTCCGGCTGGCGCAGCGCCCAGACATGGATGCGCGACTCGAGACTGACCGGTACATAGATGGTCCAGTCGGCGCCCGAACGGCACCCGACCGAGATCGACATACTGGGTTGCAGCCGAGCACCGGCGAGCATCCCGGCCTGCAGAGGGGCCTGACATCGTGCCAGCCGGAGACGCGAATCCAGCGCACCGGCGCGAACCACGATGCCCTGCTCGCCCGGGGGCATTTGGGCCAGCACGAACTGCTCGGCCGCATGACGGATGCTCGCCACCGGCTCCACGGCGCCGAACGCACGGCCCGTCGCGCCTAGCCCCAGCAGACAGAACGATGCCACCGCCGCTACGCGCGGCGCACGACGAAAAAATGACGCATACGCTTTCATGCGGACTTCCAATGCAAATGTCGGGCCACCTGAGACTCCTCATCATAACGCCGTCGGACTCCAGTCGCCGCGTCGCTCGCCGCTCATCCCTCGCCCGCCCCCCGCGCCGCGCCCTCTGCCGCGCACCGGCAACCGCCCGCCGCCCGGACGTGAACGGCGTCACACTCCCAGACAGTTCGGGACACCCAATCCGCCCCGAATGACGGTTTCTCCCCGTTGGCACGCCTCTTGCTGCGTATCCGGCAGGTTTCCTAACCGCCGGTTTTCCGACATGCCGTTCAACCTCAACACCTACCTTGGCGTCCAGCCCGATGCCCTGCAGGTGTATTCCAAGCGAGCCGAGGTCCTCGCGGCGAATCTCGCCAATGCGGATACGCCCGGATACAAGGCGCGCGACATCGACTTTCGCTCCGCCCTCGCGGCAGCCGACCCGCACTCCGGCGCCAGCGCAACCGGCGGCGGCACGCTGCAGATGACCACGGACAATAGTCTCGACGTCACCGCCGCAGCGACCCCCGGTGGATTCTCTACGGCCCAGTTTCTGAAGTACCGCGTGCCGCTTGCGCCCTCGCTCGACGGCAATACGGTCAGCTCCCAGCTCGAGGAGGCCAAGTTCGCGCAGAACACCGTGCGCTACCAAGCGGCACTCACGTTCCTCGAACAGCGCTTCACTCAGCTGAAAACCGCGATCACCGGGCAATAACCCCCACCACCGACCTTCGCAGGCTTGTCATGGCACTCTTCAATATCTTCAACATCGCCGGTTCGGGCATGTCCGCCGAATCGGTTCGATTGAATACCGTCGCCAGCAACCTCGCCAACGCCGACAGCGTCAGCAGCAGCGCGAGCACCGCCTACAAAGCGCGCTTTCCGGTCTTCCAGGCCGTACAAGCCGCGCTCGCCCCGGGCGCGCCGGCGACCCTTCAGGGCGCCAACGCCTCCGTGGCCGTCGACGGCATCGTCCAAAGCAACGCCCCAGTCACCGCCCGATATGAGCCCGGCAACCCCATGGCGGACGCCAAGGGCTACGTCTACTCCTCGAACGTCAACGTCGTCGAGCAGATGGTGGACATGATTTCCGCATCCCGCTCGTACCAGAACGACGCCCAGGTCCTCAACACCTCGAAGACCTTGGCCATCGACACCTTGAAACTCGCCCAGATCTAACCCCACACGCCGCACCGGGAACCACAGCAATGTCATACAACTCCATCAGCGCGTACGCCTCCCAAACAGCCGCGAACGCGGCTGCGGCGGCGAGCAGCTCCAGCAACAGCACATCAGCCGGCAGTGCCAATAGCTCGCTCGCGCTCACGCAGAACGACTTCCTGCAGCTGCTGGTGACCCAGATGCAAAATCAGGACCCCACCCAACCGACCAATCCGAGCCAGTTCGTCAACGAGTTCTCGGCATTGAGCGAAGTGAGCGGCATCAGCAGCATGTCGAACTCGATGAGTGCGTTGTCGAATTCCATGTCCTCCGCACAGATCATGAGCGGCACCAATCTGATCGGCCACACCGTCATCGCATCGGGAAGCTCCGCCGGACTCTCCGCCGGCGGAAGCATCACCGGCGCCGTCAACGTTCCGGCCGGTACCACCGCCCTCACGGTGCAGGTGACCGACGCAAGCGGCCAGCTGGTTCGCACGTTTTCGGTCGCTCCGCAGAACGGCGTCACCCCATTTACCTGGGACGGCACGACGAACTCCGGCGGTGCCGCCCCCGCCGGTACGTACAACTTCAGTATTGCTGCGACCACGAACGGCACGCAGTCCTCGCTCACCCCAGAACTCGCCTACCAGGTCAACAGCGTAACGCTCGATCCGTCGACGAACAGTCTGACACTGAACACCAACGGCGGATCGCTGCCCCTGAGCGCCGTCAGCCAGGTCATGTAAGGAGCCACCACCATGCCATTTGCACTTGCCCTTTCCGGCATCAACGCCGCGAACTCGGACCTGAATACGACCGCCAACAATATCGCCAACGTCGATACGGTCGGCTTCAAGCAATCGCGCGCGGAGTTCTCGAGCCTGTTTGCCCAGACCCAGCAGGGAGTCTCCCAGACCGCCATCGGCAACGGCGTGGCGACCTCAGAGATCGCCCAGCAGTTCACCCAGGGCAACATCAATTCCACGTCGAATAACCTGGATCTAGCCCTGAGCGGCAACGGGTTCTTCGTCGTGAGCAATAACGGTGCGCTCTCCTACACCCGCAACGGCGCGTTCCAGGTCGACGCCAATGGCTACCTGGTCACCGCCTCCGGCGATCGAGTGCAGGGCTTCTCCGCCCTCAGCACCGGCGGCTTCAATACCGGCGGCCTCTCCGACCTGCAGCTCACGACCTCGCAGGTCGCGCCGCAGGCCACCACCACCGCAAACCTCACGCTCAATTTGCCCTCGAACGCCACGGTCCCGACGACCACCACGTTCAATCCGAGCGATCCGACGAGCTACAACAACACTACGTCGCTCACGGTCTATGACTCCCTCGGAGCCGCGCACACGGCCCAGGTGTACTTCGTCAAAGGCAGCGCGGCGAACACTTGGAACGCTCAGCTTTACGTCGACGGCAATGCAGTCGGCTCGCCACAGACCCTGACGTATTCGTCGGCCGGAACGCTGACGACGCCGGCGAACGGCCAGGTCAATTTCGGCCCCTACACGCCCTCCACTGGCGCCAGCGCGATGAACATCGCGTTCAACTTCGGCACCTCCACCCAGTATGGCGACAGCTTTGGCGTCAACGCGGTGGCGCAAAACGGCTATACGACCGGCAGTCTCACCGGCATCAACATCAGCCAGACCGGCGTCGTCGAGGCGAATTTCACCAACGGTCAGTCAAAGACGCTCGGTGAGGTCGCGCTGGCCAACTTCGCCAATCCGCAGGGACTGGCGCAGACCGGCAACACGCAGTGGCAGGAGACATTCTCGTCTGGAGCTGCGGTCCACGGTGTCGCCGGCGGATCCGGCTTCGGCACCATTCAATCCGGTGCGCTCGAGCAATCGAACGTGAACGTGACCGCGCAGCTGGTGAACATGATCACGGCGCAACGTGATTTCCAGGCCAATGCGCAGATGATCAATACGGCCAACCAGGTGACGCAGGCAATTCTGCGCATCTGATCCGGCACTGAGAGACGCACGTGAACAAGGCGCTGTATGTGGCGATGACCGGGGCGAAGGAGGTCCTAAACGCCCAGGCTGTCAACAACTTCAACCTGGCGAACGTCAACACCACCGGCTTCAAGGCCGAGCTGTCCGCGTTCCAGAGCCAAGCGGTCGAAGGCAGCGGCTATGCTTCGCGCGTTTATGCCACCAGCAACTCCAGCGGATGGAACGATGCCTCCGGATCGATGATCACCACCGGCCGTCCACTCGATGTGGCCGTGCAGGGCCAGGGGTTCATCGCCGTCCAGGGCCCGAACGGCCAGGAGGCTTACACACGCAACGGGGATTTGCGTGTTGAAGCGAACGGCATGCTGGTGACCAGCACCGGCCAGCTCGTCCTCGGTGACAGCGGGCCGATCAGTGTGCCGCCGAGCGCTTCGATCAAGATCGGCTCCGACGGCACGGTTTCTGCCGTCCCGCTCGGCCAGAGCCCAGACACCCTGGTCACGCTCGGGCGCATCAAGCTGGTCAATCCTCCGCCGACCAGCCTGGTGCGCGGCGGAAACGGCATGTTCGTCACGGTGAGCGGCAAGCCGGCACCGGCCGATGCGACCGTGAAACTTTCCTCCGGGGTGCTTGAGTCGAGCAATGTCGACGTCGCCAACGCGATGGTGAACATGATCGACCTCGCCCGCAGCTGGGATCTGCAGGTCAAGGTCATGAAGAGCGTCAAGAGCAACTCGAGCGCAGCGAGCCAGCTGCTGCAGCCCGGTTGATCACGCGATAGCACGAGGGTACTTCTATGGACGCAGCACTGTGGGCCGCCAAAACCGGTCTTGATGCGCAGAACACCGAAATGTCGGTCATCGCCAATAACTTGGCGAACGTGAACACCACGGGATTCAAGCGCGACCGCGCAGTCTTTGAGGATCTGCTCTACCAGAACAAGGGGCAGGTCGGCGCGAACACGACGCAGTCGACACAGTCGCCCTCGGGACTGTCGATCGGCACCGGCGTACGTCTGGTGGCGACCGAGAAGAACTACAGCCAGGGCAGCCTCACCCAGACCGGCAATCCGCTCGACATGGCCGTTCAGGGTCAGGGCTTCTTTCAGATCCAGATGCCGGACGGCACCTTGGCGTACACCCGCGACGGCAGCTTCCAGGTGAACGCGCAAGGCCAGCTGGTCACCGCCAGCGGCTACGTCGTGCAGCCGGGAATCACGATCCCCCAGGGTGCCCAGAGCGTCACCGTCGGGACGGACGGGACCGTGAGCGTCCTGCTGCCGGGGCAAAGCGCGCCCACCCAGGTCGGCCAGATCCAGCTGGCAAATTTCATCAATCCGACCGGCCTTCAGCCCGTCGGCAATAACTTGCTGCTGCAGTCGGCATCGAGCGGCTCCCCGCAGACCGGCAATCCGGGTTCGAGCGGACTCGGCACCATCGGTCAGGGCGAGCTCGAAGCATCGAATGTGAACGTGGTGGAGTCCCTGGTGAACATGATCGAGACGCAGCGCGCCTACGAGATGAACTCCAAGGCGATCTCGACGGTTTCGCAGATGCTGCAGTACGCGACCCAGAACATGTGAGGAAGATCGTGAAAGTTCTCCGACCCACGCTGCAATTGTTGCCCGCCCTGCTCGGCGCATGTGTGCTCTGCGCCTGCGCCACGCAGAAGACGCTGCATTACGATCAGGCATTCGACATGCCGCAGATGCCGACCCCGTCGGCCGATGGCGCGATATTCCATCCGGGCTACGACGCCGGATTGTTCGAAAATGCCACGGCCCACAGCGTGGGCGACATCGTCACCATCTTGCTGCAGGAGTCGACCAGCGCACAGAAGAGCTCGCAGACCGACACCTCCAAGACCACCAAGGACTCTCTCTCCGCTCCGTCGCTGCTCGGAATTCCGATGACTTATCACGGCTCATCGTTCCTCAGCGGCACCATCAACAACGGCAATACCTTCAGCGGCGCCGGCGATAGCAAGCAAAGCGACAGCCTGATCGGTGCGATCACGGTCACCGTCGTGAAACGCCTGCCGAATGGCAACCTGGTCGTGCGCGGCCAGAAGCTCGTGCAAATCAACCAGGGCGAGGAGTATGTGCGTCTGCAGGGGATCATCCGCCCGATCGACATCGCCCCGGACAACACCATCTCGTCGCAGCAGGTCGCCGATGCACAGATCGCCTACGGGCAGACCGGTGCGCTCGCCGATGCCAATCAGCCCGGCCTGCTGTCACGCTTCTTCAATAGCCCCTGGCTGCCCTTCTAAGAGACGACCAACGTGACCAAGACGGACCGCACCTGGGAACCGAGCTACACCGCGCTGATCAGAGCGTATCTCGCGCTGACACTCATCGCGCTGCTGGTCGCCTGCGGCACCGCTCATGCCGAACGGGTCCGCGATCTGGCTTCGGTGGCCGGGGTACGCGGCAACCAGCTGGTCGGTTACGGCCTGGTCGTCGGCCTGGACGGCACGGGGGATCAGACCACCCAGACGCCCTTCACGGTGCTGAGCATCGAGAACATGCTGGAGAAGTTCGGCGTACGCATCCCGGCCAACACCAATCCGCAGCTGAAGAACGTGGCCGCCGTCACGGTCCACGCCACGCTGCCGCCGTTCGCGCAACCCGGCCAGACGATCGACATCACGGTCTCCTCGATCGGCAACGCGACCAGCCTGCGCGGCGGGAGCCTGATCATGACGCCCTTGCATGGCGCCGACGGCCAGGTGTATGCCATGGCGCAGGGCAGTGTGCTGGTCAATGGATTCGCGGCCCAGGGTGCGGACGGCTCGAGCATCACCGTCAATATTCCGAGCAGCGGGTCGATTCCCAACGGCGCCACGGTCGAGCGATCGGTTCCGACCGACTTCGACGCACAACCGTTCGTGACGCTGAACCTCGACACGCCGAGCTTCACGACCGCGACTCGCCTGACCCAGGTCATCAACAAGACCTTTGGGACCGGGACTGCCGAGGCTCTCGATTCGGTTTCGATCCGGGTGCGTGCGCCGATGAATCCTGGGCAGCGCACCGCCTATGTCGCGGCACTGCAAAATCTCAGCGTCGCTCCGGGAACCCCGCCGGCGCGCGTGATCATCAATTCGCGCACCGGCACCGTGGTCATCAGTGCCCAGGTCAAAGTCATGCCCGCGGCGGTCTCGAGCGGCTCACTGTCGGTGACCATTACCGAGAACTACGGGGTGAGTCAGCCGAATCCGTTCGCCGCCGGCAGCACGACGGTGGTGCCGCACAGCTCGATCGAGGTTCGCCAGCAGAAGGCACACATGTTCAAATTCCCGGCCGGTGTGAACCTGGACCAGATCGTGCGTGCGGTGAATTCCGTCGGCGCGACCCCGAGCGACCTGGTCGCCATCCTCGAAGCGCTGCGACAGGCAGGCGCGCTGCACGCGCAGCTGATCGTGATATGACGCTGCCGATCACAGACCCGGGCCTGTTTGCGGATGCTCAGTCGCTGGCGACGCTGAAGAGCGAGGCGGCCGCGCACAACCCAAAGGCACTGCGCGCAGCCGCGCAGCAGTTCGAGAGTCTGTTCATCGGCATGATGCTCAAGAGCGCTCAGGACGCGAACTTCAAAGATCCGCTGTTCGGCTCCTCGCAGCAGCGCATGTATCAGGATCTCTACGACCAGCAGCTCTCGGTCCAGCTCAGCAAGACCCACACGTTCGGCCTGGCCGAAATGCTCGTGCAGCAGCTGCGCCGCCAATGGTCGGCCGCCGGCACGCCTGCAGCCGGTGGCGGCGCCGGCGCGAAGTCTTCGGTCTCGGGCCTTGCAGTGCCCGCCGCGACGCCCTCCCCGTCCGCCACGACCGGCGAGAAGCACCTCGCTCCGGTGAACGCGGCCCAGCAAACCGCCTTCGCCCGCTCGCTCTGGCCCGATGCGCAGCGCGCGGCGCGCCAGCTCGGCGTGAGCCCGGTGAGCCTCATTGCCCAGGCCGCGCTCGAGACCGACTGGGGGCGCAATTTGCCGCGCACCGCAACCGGCACGACCAGCAATAATCTCTTTGGAATCAAGGCGAGCGGCGCCTGGAGCGGCTCGAGCGTCACCAGCGGCACCCATGAGTACCGCAACGGCATCGATACCTCGACCCAGGCGCAGTTCCGCGCCTATGGCAGCTGCAGCCAGTGCTTCCAGGACTACACCGCGTTGCTCAGCGGCAATCCGCGCTACGCGGGGGCCCTGGGCACGGGCGACAACGTCGGCGCCTTCGCCACCGCCCTGCAGCAAGGCGGCTACGCCACCGACCCGAATTATGCCCGTAAGCTCACCGAAGTCGCCGCAACGCTAACGCACACGCTTTCGGCCCCAATGGACGCAGGCCCCCTCAAGGTTGCCGCCGTTCCGCCGATGACTACTAGCAGTCGATCGCTCTGAGGGCCGTGAAGTATGGCTGACCTGCTTTCCACCAGCGTCTCTGGCCTGCTCGCGTTCCAGCAGGCCCTCGACGTCACCAGCAACAATATCTCCAATTCCGCGACCCCGGGCTACAGCGTCGAGACGGCCAACCTTGTCGAACAGCCCGGCCAGTTCACCGGCTCGGGCTTCAGTGGTGGCGGCGTCGCGGTGCAGAGCATCACGCGCGCCTACAGCACTCAGCTGACCCAGCAGGTGCGCTCCTCGCAGTCGAGCTACTCGAGCTTCAATACGCTCGCCACGCAAGCCCAGCAGATCGACAACATGCTGAGCGACTCGACCACCGGCCTTTCGACGAGTCTGCAGAACTTCGTCAATTCCCTGCAGACGGTTTCAACCTCCCCGAGCTCGACACCCGCGCGCCAGGCGCTGCTCAATCAGGGCCAGGCACTCGCCCAGCAGTTGCAGAGCTACGACTCGCAGATCAACCAATACGGCTCGCAACTCGAGTCCCAGATCGCGAACGATGTGTCGCAGATCAATACGCTCTCGACCAATATCGCAAACCTGAACCAGCAGATTGCCACCGCATCAGCGAGCGGACAGACCCCCAATCAGCTGCTCGATCAGCGCGGCACGATGATCGACCAGCTGAGCAAATACATCTCCGTTCAAACCGTTCCCCAATCGAACGGCATGACGAACGTGTACATCGGCAACGGGCAGGCACTCGTCTCGAGCGGCACCGCCCAGCAGCTCAGCACACTTCCGGGCACTTACAATCCGACCGAACTCGGTATCGGCATCCAGAGCTCTACGGGCGTCACGAACCTCACCACCGAGATGAGTGGCGGGGAGCTCGGCGGCCTGCTGAGTGCCCGCAGCCAGGTGCTGGACCCGACCCAGAGTGCGCTCGGTCAGATCAGTGTGGCGGTGGCGACGCTGGTCAATCAGCAACAGACCAGCGGCATGACCCTCAACGGCACCGCCGGGCAGCCCATGTTCACCGTCGGTGGCGTCCAGGTCCTTCCGGCCAGCGGGAATGCCGGCAGTGCGACGATCAGTGCCAGCCGCACCTCTCTCAGCCAGCTGAGCACGGACACCTACCAGTTGCAATACGCCGGCGGCAGCTGGCAACTGAAGGACACGACCACCGGACAAGCCCTCGCCATGACCGGCAGCGGGACCGCCGCGAATCCCTTCACCGCCGCCGGCATGTCCTTCGTCATCAGCGGAACCCCTGCCGCGAACGACAGCTACCAGATTTCACCGACCGCCGGGGCGACCGCCGGCCTCACCATGCAGCTCACCGACCCGTCCCAAGTCGCTGCAGCCTCGCTGGTGCAGGCGAGCGCCGGCGCGGCGAACACGGGTAGCGGCACGGTCGGCTCGGCGGGTGTGACCAGCCCGGCGAATTATGTCGCGGGCACGTACACGGTGACCTTCAGCAGCCCCACGCAGTACACGGTCACGAACGGCGCCACCACGGTCACCTCTGGCACCTATACCAGCGGTACCCCGATCAGCTTCAACGGACAGCAGGTCACCTTGACCGGCACGCCGGCGGCCAACGATACGTTCACCGTCAGTCCGAACAGCACGGCGAACACCGGCGACAACAGCAACATTCTCGCCATGATCGGTGGGCTGTCCTCCAAGGCGCTCGCTGGCGGCACGGCCTCCGTGACCGACGTGTCGACGAACCTCGTCAGCCAGGTCGGTGTCCTCACCCAGCAGGCGCAAAACAACGCCTCGGCGCAGCAGACCGTCAACCAAGAAGCGACCACCGCCCGCAGCAACGCCACGGGGGTGAACCTCGATCAGCAGGCCGCCGACATGCTGCGCTACCAGCAGGCCTACCAGGCCATGGCGCAGGTCATTTCCATGTCGAATCAGATGTTTACCTCCCTCATCCAAGCCGTCGGGTAACGCCGTGACCATCTCGACATTGTCCTTTCAGATGAATGCCGCGAACCAGATGGAAGCGCTGCAGACTGCGATGGCGAAAACGCAGACGCAGCTGTCCACCGGCAAGCAGTTCCAGTCCGCGGCCGGCAATCCGGTCGGCATGTCCGAGGTCATACAGCTGAATACGCAGCTGTCCGCCTCGCAACAATATGTCACGAACGGCACCCTCGCGAACACGAGTCTGAGCCTGGAAACCCAGGCCCTGAGCGACGCGACCAACACTCTGCAGAGCGCGCGCAGCCTGCTCGTCGAGGCGAACAACGGCTCGTTGAACGCGAGCCAGCGCCAGGCCATCGCGACTCAGCTCACCCAGCTGCAGCAGCAGCTGGTCGGCATTGGCAATCGGCAGGACGCACAGGGCAATTACCTCTTCAGCGGCTACGCCAGCGGCACCCAGCCATTCGCACAGAATGGCACCTCGGTCACCTATCAAGGCGCCGCCGAGGTCAATCAGGTTCAGCTGAGCGCCGACCAGAGCATTTCCGCCGGTGACACCGGCAGTGCGGTCTTCATGAACATCCCGGCCGGCAATGGCACGTTCACCGTCGCCGCCGCGCCCGGCAATACGGGCACCGCATCCCTGAGCCCCGGCACCTTGACCAATCCGTCCGCGTGGGTTCCCGGCAACTACACGGTGAGCTTCGGCACGGGCAACACCTACCAGGTCACCAACGCTTCGGGCACGACGGTCTCCTCCGGAACGTACGCGCCGGACGCCGGCGGTAACTTCACCATCGCCTTCAATGGCGCACAGCTTCCCTTCAGCGGCGCGCCCGCGGTCAACGATCAATTCACGGTCTCGACTGCCGGGACCGCCAGTGCGTTCTCGACCATCGCCAGCGCCATCAGCACTCTGAACTCATCGACGCTCACCTCCGCACAGATCACCACGAAACTGAACACCGCGCTGCAACAGATGGACGGTGCCATCAACAACTTTGACCAGGTATCGGCCTCGGTCGGGGCGCGCATCAATGCCGTCTCGACCTCCGCAACCGCAGCACAGAGCCAGCAGACCTCGGTGCAGACGACGATTTCACAGATTTCGGACACCAATTACGCTGCCGCGACCACCCAGCTGTCGACCGAAGAGCTCGCGCTGCAGGCGGCACAGGCGTCCTACGCCTCGATGATGCAATTGACGCTCTTTAAGTACCTCTGATCCTCATCAGCGCGCCGCTTCCGGCAGATCCGCAGACTGTGACCGACCTCGCACTTTCATCACCCTTCCCTCGGACGACTCAAGTCCTCGTGCAGCTGTCCGATAACGGTGCTGAACGGGATACGCGCACAACCCACGCCTCCCGCCAGCGCGACGGACGGGTGTCCGGAGCCTGACTTAAGACTTCAGGAGCACTGAACCATGTCACTCGTCCTTAATACGAATATCGACGCGATCATCGCGCAGAACAGCCTCACCAGCTCGGGCAGCCAGCTGACGACCGCCCTGCAGCAGTTGTCCTCCGGCCTGCAGATCAACAGCGCGGCCGACAACGCGGCCGGCTACGCGATCTCGCAGGGCATGACCTCGCAGATCAACGGCCTGAACACGGCCACCAACAACACCAATGATGGCGTGTCACTCACCCAGACCGCGCAGGGCTCGCTACAGCAGATCACCAATGATCTGCAGACCATGCGCAACCTCGCGGTGCAGTCGCTGAACGCGACGAACAGCAGCCAGGACCGCGCCGACCTCAATCAGCAGTTTCAGCAGCTCGCCGCGGACATCAACCAGGTCTCCCAGACCGCCTCGTTCAACGGTGTCAACCTCCTCGACGGCTCCTTCCAGGGCGCGACCTTCCAGGTCGGTGCCAATGCCGGACAGTCGATCACCGTCGGCGCGGTGGCGAGCGCCAGCACCACGGCGATCGGCAATTACTACACCGGAGGCCTGGCGGCCACGAACTCCTCCGTCCTCACGGCTTCCGGTGCCACGGTGTACAACAGCACGGGCGGAGTCACCGGATCGTACAATTCCGGCACCCTGGCCGGCTCGACCGGCCTTGGCACGGCGGTGGACGGCAGCTCGGTCACGCTGTCCGTCAACGTCGATGGCACCAGTTACAATACGAATGCGGTCACGCTGACCGGCAACCAAACGACCGACCTGAAGAGCATCGCCGCCGCGATCAACCAGGCGGTGAGCTCGGTCGGTGGAGTTGTCGCCACCGTCAACGCGGCAGGCACTGGAATCCAGCTCAATGGCACTTCCGCCGCCGGCACGGGCCATCTCGTCACGTTCTCGGTCTCAGGTGCCACCAATGCCTCGGGCACCGCCGTCACCGCGGGCGCCAGCACACTGGGGGCCCTGGGAGTCGACACTGCCGATGTCATAGGCGCGTACGCGACCGGCGCCACCGTGCCGTCGAACAGCTATGCCGTCGCGGTCACTGAGGGGGCTTCGTCGACGGCCGGAGCCGGGGCATTTTCGATCGCCGTTGGCGGCACAACGTATACGGCCAACGTCACTACGACGGGATCCGCTTCAACCGATGCCGGCGCGATCGCAACCGCTCTCAGTCAGGTCAGCTCGTTCACGGCGGCCGGCTACCAGGCGAGGGCCACAGCCGGTACGCTAACGATTTCGCAGAACCCGCCGAGCAGCACCGATTTCACTGTTGGCGCTGGAAGTTTCGCGGCCGGTACGGGCTCTCCCACGGGCGTGACGACAGCCGGAGGAAATTCAACTCCGGTCCTGGCCAAGGTTGGAACCACGGCCGCAGCGTCCTCGGGCACCCAGTATCTGAACGCCGTCAACGTCACGACCGTGGATCAGTCCAACCTCACGCTGATCTCGATCGACAATGCACTGCAGCAGCTCGCCACTAGCGGTGCGGCGCTCGGTGCGTACCAGAACCGGTTCCAGGCGGCCGTCACGGGCCTGCAGACGGACTCGCAGAATCTGTCCGCCGCCAAGAGCCAGATCGTGGATACGAACTACGCGCAGGCGACCTCGAACCTGTCCAAGGCGCAGATCCTGCAGCAGGCGGGCACGGCGATGGTGGCACAGGCGAACACGATCCCGCAGAACATCCTGACGCTGCTGCAGAAGCTGCCGTAAGGATGCCGAGCGGTTCGGTATGAGGCACCCGCCTCGAACAGGGACTCCGGGGGGCGAGCGCCGCAAGGCCTCGCCCCTTGGGCTTTGTGCCCGCGGCGCAAGGACGACCCGGGGCGCTGACTCATCGGACCCGCATTAGGAGCGCCCCGCATGTCGAGCTCGTCCACCTCTCCAGTCTCCGTCGCCAGCAGCACCAGCGCTGGGGCGGCCGGCGGCTCGGTCATCAATGTCTCCTCCCTGGTGTCGCAGCTGGTCGCCGCCACGCAAGCGCCCCAGGAAGCCCTCATCAAGCAGCAGACTCAGTCGCTGACCACCGAGATCTCCTCGGTCGGGCAGCTCAAGAGTGCGCTGTCCACCTTTCAGTCCTCTTTGGCGGCGATCGACACCCCGGCCGCGTTCGGCTCGCTGAGCGCAACGAGCAGCACTCCCACGGCCTTTACCGCGACGGTCGGGTCCGGCGCCACGCTCGGATCGTACAGCGTGTCGATCAGCCAGCTCGCCCAGGCGCAGCAGATCGTCTCGAGCACTGCCTACAGCAGCGGCTCGGCCGCCGTCGGCACCGGCACACTGCAGCTGTCCCTCGGCGGCAGCAGCTTCTCGGTCGTCGTTGGCAGCAGCAATGACACGTTGTCCGGGCTCGCCGCCTCGATCGATTCCGCGAGCGGCAATCCGGGCATCCAGGCGAGTGTCGTCACCGGCACCAGCGGTGCACATCTGGTGCTCACCTCGACGCTCACCGGTGCGGCCAACACCATGTCGATCAGTGAGACCGACAGCGGCACAGGTCTTTCGGCACTCACCTACGCAAGCGGCGGCACGAATTACACCCAGCAGACTGCCGCCCAAGACGCCGGCTTCAGCATCGCCGGCATCAGCTACACCAGTGCCAGCAACACCGTCACCGACGCACTCAGCGGCGTGACGCTGAATTTGCTGACCACGACCTCTTCAGCGGCGAGCCTGACGGTCGCGGACAATACCGCGGCGATCTCGAGTAATATTCAAGCGTTCGTCACCGCCTATAACACATTGCAGACCAGTCTCTCGCAACTGGGCGGATTTGATTCGACCACCGGCACGGCCGGCCCTCTCATGGGCAACGCCGCGCTGACGGACGCGCAGAGCCAGATTCAATCCACGCTCTACGGCTTCGTCAACACGGGCTCCTCGACGTACACCAGCCTGGCGAGCATCGGCATCACCAGCAACAGCGATGGCTCTCTGAGTCTCAACTCCGCGCAGCTCTCGGTCGCGCTGAACACGAATTTCAGCGCGGTCAGCAATCTGTTCAGCGGCACGGGCGGCATCGCC
The DNA here is from genome assembly GCA_021851405.1 of Pseudomonadota bacterium. Taxonomy (GTDB): domain Bacteria; phylum Pseudomonadota; class Gammaproteobacteria; order Steroidobacterales; family Steroidobacteraceae; genus 13-2-20CM-66-19. Next base: position 50,735 of record JAJZDW010000003.1, on the reverse strand, counting down.
TCGGGCCTGAATACCGTGCTCAACAGCGAGCTCGGCAGCAACGGACCGATCGCCTCTCTCAGCCAATCACTCGTTCAGCAGAACAATGCGCTCACCCAGCAGAGCCAGCAGCTTACGCAGCAGATGAGCATGCTGCAGGCGAGCCTCACCCAGCAGTATTCGGCGCTCAATGCACTGCTCTCACAGCTGCAGACCACATCATCGTACCTGACTCAGGCATTCGCCACGCTGCCGAACGCGCCCAAGGGGACCTCGAGCGGTTAACGAGGCGGCGGCTCAAGTTGAGGGCATTCGAGCCGCTACAGTAGTCATCAGGACAGAGAGCGACACATCGTGAGTCCGTACTCCTCGCAATCAAAGGTCGCTGCCTATCGCAGCGTCAATGCCCACGGCATCGTGGCGAGCGCCGACCCGCACACGCTGGTGCTGACTCTGTTCGATGCGATCCTCGGCCGGCTGATCACGGCGCGCGCCTGCATCGAACAGGGCCAGATCAGCCGCAAGGCGGGGCTGCTGCACAGCTCTGTGGTGCTGCTCGGGGAGCTGCGCGGCAGCCTCGATCTGCAGCGCGGCGGCTCGCTCGCGCAGAATCTCAGTGATTTGTACGACTACATGGTGCGCCGGCTCCTGCAAGCGAGCGCGAATGACGATGCGACCGCGTTGGGCGAGGTGCAGAGTCTATTGAGCGAAATCCGCGAGGCCTGGGCCGCCATTGGACCTGAGGTCAGAGGCCAGCCGGTGCGGGCTGCCGCAGGCTGAACGGGCGCCGTTCGCACCCGGTGCTCGGCGCTGCGGCTCCGCGTTCGCGCAGGATGGAGATCATGAGCAACGAAGAGCAGGGTGCCGCTCCGATCGGCGCTGCGGCAAGTTTGGGATTCGGCTCGCCGGCGAGCGGCGGCACCGGCGTGATCCCGTCCCGGGCGCACCGCATCGGGGCAGCCACGGCGCAGAGCCCCGCGAGTTCACCGGAGGGAGTGAATCAGTCTCTGGCGCAGATCAACGAGCGCCTTGCCGCCACCGACCATGTACTGGTCCTGCGGGTCGACCCCGCGACCGGCAATACGATTGCCGAGATCCGGAATGCGCTCACGGGTCAAGTGCTGCAGCGCGTTCCCAGTCAGGATCAGCAGCACCTCGCGGACCTGCTGGCGGCGTGGGCCCACGGGCACAGCATCCTCGCGGATGTGCTGGCCTGAGCAGAGCATCCGTTCCGAGGGACGCTGGCGCCCCCTCACGATCGCGGCGCGAGCCGCGTCATTCCACGAATCGGCGTGCGTTTCGGAACAGGCGCATCCAGCCGCTGTATTCTCCCGCCCCGTCCGGTCGCCAGGAGTTCTGCACCGAGCGCACCGAGCGCTCCGGGTGAGGCATGGTGATCGTCACTCGGCCGTCGGCATTGCTGAGGGCGGCGATACCCGCGGGCGAGCCATTCGGGTTGTACGGGTAGCGCGTCGCGGGCTGGCGGTGGTGATCGACGTACCGCACCGCGACCAGAGTGCTGCTGAGGCAGGCCTTCTCGGCCGCCGCGCTCGCAAATTCCGCTCTGCCTTCTCCGTGCGCCACGGCGATCGGCAGCACTGAGCCGGCCATGCCGGTGAGCAGGACCGAAGGGGACTCGAGGATCTCCACCAGCGTCAGGCGCGACTCGTACTGCTCGCTGCGATTGGTGACGAAGCGCGGCCAGTGCGCGGTGCCCGGAATGATGCGCTGCAGCGCGGCGAACATCTGGCAGCCATTGCACACGCCGAGCGCGAAGGTGTCACGGCGCTCGAAGAACGCCTGGAACTGCTCGCGCAGCGGCTCGTTGAAGAGAATCGACTTCGCCCACCCCTCTCCAGCGCCGAGCACGTCTCCGTAGGAGAACCCGCCGCAGGCCACCAGACCGACAAAATCGCGCAGCGCGTGCCGGCCCGCGATCAGGTCGGTCATGTGCACGTCATAGGGCGCGAACCCGGCACGCTCGAAGATTGCCGCGGTTTCGTTGTGGCTGTTCACGCCCTGCTCGCGCAGCACCGCGAGCCGCGGGCGGGCCGTCCCGCCGAGGTACGGCGCAGCGATATCCTCCTCAGGATCGAAGCGCAGATCGACCGTCAGGCCGGGATCGCGCTCGTCGATCTGGGCGGCGTATTCCTCATCCGCGCACCTCGGGTCATCGCGCAGCCGGCGCATCTGCCAGGAGGTCTCCGACCACGCCGCACGCAGGTCCCGCCAGGACTCATCGAGCAGCACCCGTCCAGCACACCGGACCTGCACCTGCATTGCGCGCTGCGGCGCGCCGAGCCGCCGGGCGTATTCGCTCAGGCCGTGGCGCGCGAGCACCGCGCGCAACGCGCTCTCCTGGCGGGCATCGATCTGCAGCACGACGCCGGGCTCCTCGGCGAACAGCTGCGCGAGCGGCTCACCGCGCTCGGCGGGCAGTTCGATCTCCAGACCGCAGTGGCCGGCAAACGCCATCTCGAGCAGCGTCACGATGAGTCCGCCATCGGATCGATCGTGATAGGCGAGCGGCAGGCCCGCCCGCCGCAGCTCGGCCAGCGCGGCGGCGAGGCCGATCAGCGGCTGCGGATCATCGAGATCCGCCGGTTCACTGCCCATCGCGCCGTACACCTGGGCGAGCGCCGAGCCGCCGAGCCGCTGCCGTCCCAGATCGATCAGCCACAGCGCCGTCGGCGCATCGGTCCGCAATGCCGGGGTGAGGGTCTTGCGCACATCGCCCACGGGCGCGAACGCGGAGATGATGAGCGACACCGGCGCAACCACGCTCTTCTCGAGGCCGCCCTCGCTCCAGCGCGTACGCATCGAGAGGGAGTCCTTGCCGACCGGAATCGCGATGCCGAGCGCCGGACACAGCTCGCGGCCGACGGCCCGGACCGTCTCGTAGAGCGCCGCGTCCTCGCCCGGCTCACCGCACGCGGCCATCCAGTTCGCCGAGAGGCGGATCTCGCCCAGCCGTTCGATGTCGGCCGCCAGAATATTCGTGATGGCCTCCGCCACCGCCAGGCGCCCGGAGGCCGGCGCATCCAGCACCGCCACCGGTGTTCGCTCGCCGATCGCCATCGCCTCCCCGCGCACGCCGGCGTGATCGGCGATCGTGACCGCCACGTCGCTCACCGGCACCTGCCAGGGGCCGACCAGCGGATCGCGGCTGATCAGCCCGCCGACCGTGCGATCGCCGATGGTGATGAGGAATGTCTTGTCGGCGACCGCCGGCAGGCGCAGCACCCGATAGAGCGCCTCGCGCAGATCGAGCCCCGCGGTGTCGAACGACCGGCGCGGTGGCACCACACTCTTCACGTCCCGAGTCATGCGCGGCGGCTTGCCGAGCAGCACCTCGAGCGGCATGTCCACCGGATCCTCACCGAGGAGCGGATCGCACACGGTGAGCCGACCGGTATCGTCGAGCTCGCCGATCACGGCGAACGGGCACCGCTCGCGCTCGGCGATGGCGCGAAACGCGGGCAGATCCGCCGCCGTCACGAGCACCACGTAGCGCTCCTGCGCCTCGTTGCACCACAGCTCGAGCGGCGAGAGGCCGGACTCGGCGCTCGGGATGGCGCGCAGATCGACGCGCGCACCGCGCTGACTGTGCGCGACAGCCTCCGGCACGGCGTTCGACAGCCCGCCGGCCCCGACGTCGTGGATCAGCAGAATGGGATTGGCCTCACCCATCGCCCAGCAGCCGTCGATCACTTCCTGGGCGCGGCGTTGGATCTCGGCGTTGCCGCGCTGCACCGAGGCGAAATCGAGCTGCGCATGGGAGGCGCCGCTGCCGAGCGAGGAGGCCGCCCCGCCGCCCAGACCGATCAGCATCGCCGGACCGCCGAGCACGAGCAGCTGCGCACCCGGGGGGATGTCGCACTTCTCGACGTGCGCCCGGCGCACGTTGCCGAGTCCGCCGGCGATCATGATGGGCTTGTGGTAGCCGCGCACGCGCTCCGGCGCATCGCCCGCGCTGTGCTGCTCGAAGGTGCGGAAATAGCCGCAGATGGCCGGCCGGCCGAACTCATTGTTGAACGAGGCGGCGCCGATCGGCGCCTCGAGCATGATGTCGAGCGCCGAGGCGATGCGCCCGGGCCGGCCGAACGGCTGCTCCCAGGGTCGCTCGTAGCCGGGCAGGCTGAGGTTCGAGACCGAGAAGCCTGCGAGTCCCGCCTTCGGTTTCGCGCCGCGTCCCGTGGCGCCCTCGTCGCGGATCTCCCCGCCCGAGCCGGTTGCGGCGCCCGGAAACGGCGAGATCGCGGTCGGGTGGTTGTGCGTCTCCACCTTCATCAGGATGTCGATCGGCTCGCGGCTCGTGCGGTACGCCCCGCTCGACGGATCGGCAAAATAGCGCAGCCCCTCGGCCCCCTCGATCACCGCGGCATTGTCGCGGTAGGCCGAGAGCACGCCCTCGGGGTGGCGCTCGTGCGTGTAGCGGATCATGGCGAACAGCGACTCGGTCTGCTCGCGTCCGTTGATCACCCAGCGCGCGTTGAAGATCTTGTGGCGGCAGTGCTCGGAGTTCGCCTGCGCGAACATCATCAGTTCGGCATCGCTCGGATCGCGCCCGAGCTGCGCGAAGCTCTCCAGGAGGTACTGGATCTCATCGGCCGAGAGGGCGAGTCCCATCTGGCGGTTGGCCTGCTCGAGCGCCTCGCGCCCGCCGGCGAGCGCCACTCGGCGCAGCGGCTGCGGCGGGGCATGATGAAACAGCCGACCGGCCTCGGCGGCCTCGAGCAGCGCCATTTCGGTCATGCGGTCGAAGAGGGCTGCGGCCACACGCGCCAGCGCCTCCGGCGCGAGCGGCTGCGGCGCGGACAGCCGGTACTCGATGCCGCGCTCGATGCGCTGCACGGCCGTGAGGCCGCAATTGTGGGCGATGTCGCTCGCCTTGCTCGACCAGGGTGAAATCGTGCCCGCGCGCGGTACCACGAGCAGTGCCTGGCCGCCGGACTCCCCCGGCGCCAGGGTCGGGCCGTAGGTGAGCAGCCGCGCCAGACACTCACGCTCCGGCGCACTCAGGGGGCGCTCGAGCGCCGCGAAATGCACGAAACGGGCCGTGAGGCCCGTCACCGCCGGCTCCAGCGCCCGCACCCGCTCGAGGAGCTTCTCGATGCGAAATCCGGACAACGCCGGTGCGCCCGGCAGCCTCAGCACCACAGGGTCATTCATGGCGGGACTATTTCTTCTCGCCCGACGGCGGCGAATACAGCGGCATCGGGAACTGGGCCACGTTGGCCCCACCCTCGAGCGCGGTGATCTTGCTCACGCCCTGCTTCTTCACCTCGTCGATGCGCAGCACCGAATGCAGCGGCAGGAAGGTGCGCTTCACCCCGGAGAATTCACCCTTGATGCGCTCCTCGGACGGGTCCAGCACCACCGAGGAGCGTTCTCCGAAGACCAGGTCCTCCACCTCGATGAAGCCGAACAGCTCACCATGGTTCACCTGGCGGGCATAGACTTCATAGACCTTGCCCTGATTGATGAACAGGATGCGGAAAATGTGACTGGCTGCCATGGATTGGCGCACGCACGCTGCTAGTTTGGGGGGCGCACATTATAGGGTATCGCCGCCCGGCGCCGCGGAATCCTCCGCCGCCTGGCGATACGGGCACACGTGACAGCACCGGTCTCTCGGATCTCATCACCATGACGCTTCGCCTGCGCGTCATCAGCGGACAGCGCCGCCAGCTCGCGGGGCGCGACAGTGTCGAAATCGGCCCCGGCGGCGGCACCATCGGCCGCTCGGCCGACAACGACTGGGTGCTGCCCGACGCTCGCCGCTACGTCTCGGCTCACCACGCCCGGATCTCCTGGCGCGAGGGCCGCTTCTACCTCGAGGACATCAGCACCAACGGGATTTACGTGAATGATGCCGCCGAGCCGCTCGGCCGCCAGGGGCCGGAGGGCTATCGGCTGCGCGACGGGGACGTGCTGCGCATCGGGGAGTACCAGATCGGCGTATCGCTCGAGGACTCGCCCACCAGCGACTCCGCCGCTCTGCTGCCCTCGCGCATCCTCGCGGTCCGCCCGCTCACCGGCGCCCAGACGGACATCGGCGCGGAGCTCGACCTGGAGGATCTGCTCGCCGTGGAGCGCGGGGGAACCGGCGAGATGCAGCCGGGCAATGCCTTCGGGCAGGGCCGCGCGGCCGCACCCGGACCGTATCCCTCGGCGTCCGCCTCGTCGGGCGCCAGAGTCCCGGAGGCGGGGGATGACACGGTGGCCCGCCGACTCTCCCGTCTGGCCCGCGCCGCGGCCCGAGACGATACACCCACCCCGACCGATGGCTCGGAATGGCAGGCCTTCTGTCGCGGGGCGGGTCTGAAGCCGCAGCCGCTGGGCGCCCAGGCCCCGGCGCTGATGCATCTGGCCGGCCGGCTGCTGCGCGAGACGCTGGTCGGACTGAAAGACCTGGAGCGCTCACGCGGTCAGATCCGCGAGCGCTTCCGCATCCGGCCCTCCCCGCCGCCCGAAGGCCCGACGCTCGGGCAGCTGACCGTCGAGGAGCTGCTGCTCGAGCTGTTCGGTCAGCACGAGGCGCATGCGATCGATGCGGTGCGCTGGCTGCGCGAGCGCCACGATGAGATCAAGGCGCACGAACAGGCGCTCGCCCAAGCGCTGCGGGCCGCATTCATTGAGTTCTTGGGGCGTCTCGATCCGGCCGAGCTGGAGGCCCGGTTCGCGCGCGGCGGCCGCGGCAAGGCCGATACGGCGCAGTACTGGAGCCAGTTCACGGCGTTTTACCGCAGTCTGCTCGACCGCCCGGACGATCATCTGCCGCCGACCTTCGTCGAGGCCTTTGCCGCAGCGTACCAGGAGTCACTGCGCCCGCAGACCCTCGATATGCCGCGCTCGATTCAGCCCAAGCCGGGCCGGCGCCGCTGAGGGCCCTGCGGAGGGTGACGGCCGGGCGGGGCGCGGCCAGATCCCGCGCAGCCGCCACAGGTCCATCCGCTCGACCCGCGCCCCGCTCGAGCGAACGCGGACCGTGTACGCCCCGCCGCGCGGAAACATCCGCTCCGCCACGGTGAGCTCGCCGTGATCCACGAACGCCTCCACGGAGGAGCGGTCGATGATCAGGTTCAGCTCGATGACGCTCGGGCGGCCCGGCAGCGGCGCACTGTTGCGCGAATCGAAGCGCGGGGAGAATCCGTAGTGGCCGGAGCGTACGACCGTCAACCGGCCGCTCGCCGCCGCGTACCCGATGCGCACGTCCCGCCCGTCCGGCGAACCGATCGTGAACTCGAATCGGCCGCCTCGCCCGACCCGCACCCGCGCTCGGATCTCATGCGCAGAGCCCCGCGACGGCACGGTGAGCAGCGTCCGGCCGGCCGGAGCGGCGAAGCTGGCGAATGACCGCGGCGCGGTACGCAACTGCGCCAATGCCGCGATCGGGCGCTGCAGCAGCCAGTCGCGGCCGTTCTGCGCGCGCAGCGAGAGGCGGCGCGGAAACGTCATGGCGCCCCGCCAGGGCGCGGTCGGCGTGTCTTGGGCATAGAGCCAATTGTCCATCCAACCGATCGTGATCACGTTCCCTGGGCCGCCCGGCAGGTTCGACCAGGAGGCGCTGGCGTAATAGTCCTCACCCAGATCGAGCGCCTGCGGGGGCTGAGCCGAGGCCCGGAACGTCGATCCGTCGAAGCGCCCGACGAACACCTGACCCCCTCCGCCGGTCCCCGGCTGGTGCTGCTGGACGTCGACCTTGAGCACCCAGCGGAACTGCCCGGGACGATTGGTCACCGGCAGGCGCACCAGATCCGGACATTCCCACACACCGCTCGTATCGCCGGCGGGACCGAAGTCGCCGGTGTGCCGCCAGGTCTTCAGATTCGTCGAGGCGTAGAAGGAGATCTCCCGGGCGGCGGCCCGCGAGACCACCATGATCCACTCGCGCCGCGGCGCGTACCAGAACACCTTCGGGTCGCGGAAATTGCGCAGACCGATGTCGAGCACCGGGTTGCCGGCGTACTTGTGCCAGGTGTGCCCGCCGTCGGTACTGTAGGCGAGGTTCTCGGTCTGCGGTCCCGGTCCGCGGCGCGGATTGGCGGTGTAGATCGCCACCAGCGGCGCACGAGCGCCGACGCCAAAGTGACTGCTGTCGTGCCGGTCGACGACCACGCTGCCGGAGAAGATCATCGAGCGGCGGCCCTGCGGGATGGCCACCGGCCACTGCTGCCAGTGCAGCAGATCGCGGCTGACGGCATGCCCCCAACTCATGTTGCCCCAGCGCGAGCCGTACGGGTTGTACTGAAAGAACAGGTGGTACCAGCCGTGGAAATACACCAGCCCGTTCGGATCGTTCATCCAGTGGCGCGCCGGGGAGAAATGCACCTGCGGACGATACTGCTGGTTGTATCCCGAGACGCCCCGCGCGGTGTGCGCTCGCACCGTCGCCCCGCCGAACACCAGCAGCAGCGCGCCGAGCGCCGCCGGCACGGCGCGCCGCTCAAGCCCGCCCAAGGGCCTTCTCCATATCCTCCAGGCGCACCCGGCGTGTTTCGGGGAAGTACCGCGTGACCACCACCAGCTGCACCACCATCATCCCGGCGAAAAAGACGAACGGCAGGCCTTTCGAATACGCCGCGGCGATGGGAAAGAACGTGGCGATGAGCGCGTCCATGCACCAGTGCGTGGAGGCACCGAGGCCCTGACCGCGCGAGCGCACCTCGGTCGGAAAGATCTCCGCGATGTACACCCAGATGACCGCCCCCTGGGAGAACGCGAACGAGGCGATGAACAGCACCAGCATCCACAGCAGCCACTGCTGGTGCGCGCCGGAGAGCTCAATATAGGCGGTGGCCGCGAGCGAGACGATCAGTCCGAGGGAGCCGACCCGCAGCAGCGTGCGCCGCCCGAACCGGTCGATCACCGCGAGCGCGAGCAGGGTGAACACGAGGTTGGTGGCACCGATGAGCACCGCCTGCCCGGCCGCCGACACACGACCGAAGCCGGCCGCGGCGAAGATGTCGTTGAGGTAATAGAGAATGGCGTTGATGCCGGAGAGCTGATTGAAGGCGGCAATGCCCATCGCGAGCAGCATCGGCCGCGCGTGCCGCCGCCACGAGAGTCGCGCCAGCGCACCGGAGGCCGGACGATCGGCGTGCGAGTAACTGTTCAGTTCCGCCGTCACGTCACGCACGCCGATGCGCCCGAGCACGTCCGCCGCCTCGGCACGGCGCCCGCGCACTGCGAGCCAGCGCGGACTGTTGGGAATGGTAAACAGCTGCGCGCCGAGCAGCGCCGCCGGGAACACTGCCACCAGAAATTTCCAGCGCCAGGCCTCAGGACCGCCCAGATGCACTCCGATCAGATAGTTGCTGAGGTAGGCGACCAGGATGCCGAACACGATGTTCAGTTGAAATACCCCGACCAGCGCGCCGCGCCGGTCGGCCGGAGCAATCTCCGCAAGGTACGTCGGCGCGAGCACCGTCGAGGCGCCGATCGCCAGTCCACCGAGCACCCGCGCGGCGATGAACAGCGCGAGCGTCGGTGCAAGGAAACTGCCGAGCGCCGAGAGCAGGTACATCGCGGCGATGACGCGCAGGCAGTTGCGTGCGCCGAATCGGTCCCCGGGATACCCGGCGATGAGCGCCCCGGTGAACGTTCCCCACAACGCGCTCGAGACCGTTGCGCCGAGCCCGGCGGGACCGAGCCCGAACGTCGCGGCGAGTCCGTGCGTGGCCCCGGCGATGACCGCCGTATCAAACCCGAACAGCAGCCCGGTAAGCCCGCCGACGAAGATGCCCTTGGCCAGAACTGCGTTCATGTTGCCCATTGCGTACCGAGACTCAGCCGCGATGGCCAGGCTGCACCGGGGTCTCGGTCAGCATGATCACTGAGGTCGGGGCCACTCGAAAACGAACAGCGCCTGTGGCGAGCGGCAGATCGCGGTGGCGCCACAGGTCGCGCAGGTGCACCGGCAGATAGTTCGGCAGACCCAGTTCCGACCACGTGAGCCGCACGCGCAGCGGTTGCGTGCCGCGGTTCAGCAGCACCACCGCCTCGCGACCACCGGTGAGCGGACGGACCCAGATCTCGGCCGCCCCCTTGCGATAGACCGGCCGCCCCTCGATGCCGAGGCGATCCTGGTCGACGGCGATCACTTCGCGGTTGGTGAGAATCGCGCGGGTCTGAGCATCCATGTGCGCGAGGTCGTTGCCCGCAATGAGCGGCGCGGCGAGCATGGCCCAGAGGCTGAACTGCGCCTGGTACTGCGCCTGCGTCATGCCGCCGTTGCCGATCTCGAGCATGTCCGGGTCATTCCAGTGACCGGGCCCGGCGGCGTGCGCCAGACCGACCTGCCGGTCGAGGATGTTGAGCACACCGATCGCGAACCCATGGTGGCCGCTCCAGGCATCCCAGATGTCCGGCGTCGTGCGCCAAAGGTTCCCGCCGGCCGCCGCGCCCCACCGCCAGGGCTCGCGGACACCCCAGTCGCACAGGCTGAATACGATCGGCCGGCCGGTGGCGCGCAACGCATCGGCCATGGTCGCGTACGCGGTCCGCGGGCGCTCCCCGCCGGTATTGCACCAATCGTACTTGAGGTAATCGACACCCCAGCGGGCATAGGTGAGCGCGTCCTGATACTCATGGCCGCGGCTGCCCGGCCGACCCTGACACGTTTGCGCACCGGCGTCGGAGTAGATCCCGAACTTCAGCCCCAGCGCGTGCACGGCATCGACCACGGCCTTCATGCCTTGCGGGAAGCGCTTCCGATCGGCATGGATGTTGCCGTTCGGACCGCGCGCGCCCTGCCAGCAGTCATCGATGACCACGTAGCGGTAGCCTGCGGCCTTCATGCCCGAGGACACCATCGCGCGCGCCTCACGCTCGATCAGCGCGGCGTTCACGTGGCAGCCGAAGTGGTTCCAGCTGTTCCAGCCCATCGGCGGCGTCAACGCCAGGCCGTTCGGCGGCCGCGGGTAGAAATGCATCGGCTCACTCGCCAGTCCGAGCGGCGCACTGAGCACCCATGCGACCAGCCACAGAGCCGTCAGAGGCAGAAATTTCGCCATGGAGTCCCCCCAGTCAGTCGTTAACTGCGGCAGTGCCGCGCGATGTAGTCTTCATGGGTCGGCAGGCCGAGGGCCGCCGACCTCAGGGTACGGCGCAGCTGCTCGAGATACGGGGCACCCTCGAAGCTGCGGTACTCGAGCAGCGGATCCTCTCGCTCGGGCCAGTTCAGCTGGCCGATGTGCACCGCGAGCCAGCTGGTCGGGCCGAAGATGTCCATCTCGCTCGGCAGGATCCGTCCGAAGCGGCGGAAGTGCTCGATCTTCTCCTGCAGAGTCTCCGGCACCTTCATCTGCGCACAATGTCGCCACAGCGCCCCGTCGGTGCGCGTGTTCAGATGATAGTGCAGAATGATGAAATCCCGGATGCGCTCGACCTCGGCGCTCGCGACCCGATTGTATTCGCGAATCACCAGAGGATCGAAATCCCGGTCGGGGAAGTAGGCGATGAGTTTGGAGATGCCCGCCTGGATCAGGTGCAGCGCGGTCGACTCCAGCGGCTCGAGGAAGCCGCTCGAGAGGCCGATGGCGATGACATTCTTATTCCAGTGCACCCGGCGCCGCCCGGGCGTGAAGCGGATCAGGCGCGGCTCGGCCAGAGTCGGCGCATCCAGGTGAGCGAGCAGCACCTCGGCGGCCTGCGCATCGCTCATCCACGACGAGGCGTATACGTGCCCGTTGCCGGTGCGATGCTGCAGCGGGATGCGCCACTGCCAGCCGGCCGTATGCGCCTGCGAGCGAGTGTAGGGGGTCAGCACGGTGCGCGCGCTCGGCACGGTCAGCGCCCGGTCGCACGGCAACCAGTGCGACCAGTCATCGAAGCCACTCGCGAGCGCCCCCTCGATGAGCAGCGCGCGCATGCCGGAGCAGTCGATGAACAGCTCCGCGCGCTCTTGGCGGCCATCCTCCAGACGCACCGCCTGCACAAAGCCGCTCTCGGGGTGCTGCTCGACCGCCACCACCTTGCCCTCGATACGCCGCACGCCACGGGACTCGGCGTACTCGCGCAGGAATTTCGCGTACAGGTGCGCATCGAAGTGATACGCGTAGAGATAGGTCGAGAGCACGCTGCGCGGATCGGCGGCCGGATGATCGAAGCGGCCCTCGCGCGCCGCCGCCCAGGCCATGCAGTACTCCTCGAGTCCCCCGGCCCGCCCGGCCGCATGCGCCCGCAGCCAATGATGCTGCATCTGCACCAGATCGAACGGCCGCCCGTAACTGCCAAACGGGTGAAAGTACCGCTGCCCGAGCCGCGCCCAGTCGACGAACTCGATGCCGAGCTTGAACGTTCCCTGGGTACGCCGCAGGAACTGCTCCTCCGGCACACCGAGCATGTCATTGAACAGCTTGATCGGCGGGATCGTCGCCTCGCCCACCCCAAGGATACCGATCTCCTCGGACTCGATGAGCGTGATGCGGCAGTCGCGCTCGATCGTGCGCGCGAGCGCCGCGGCGCTCATCCAGCCCGCCGCGCCACCCCCGACGATCACGATCTGCTCAATCCTGCGGCTCGAGCCTGACATGTTCGGCCTCGCGCTGAGAGCGGTCCCGGGACTTCCCGGCGCGGGCTGCGTGCGCCCGCGCCGGGAATCGAGAGCTTAGAACTTCATCGTCACGCTGGCGAGCACGGTGCGACCGGGCTCGGCACTGACGCCGATGATTCCCGGACCGGTGGTGACCGCGCCGCCACCGCCGACTCCGAGACTGTTGAACATGTTGTTCACGTGCAGTGCGACGGAGATGCTCTGGTTCAGATCGTACGACACGAATCCATCGAGGAAGTCCTGCTCCGGGGAGTAGAACGGCACCGGGCCGCCGATGTTCTGCTGGCTTTGGCCCTGCCAGACCAGCCCGCCGGTGACTGCCCGCCACCGATACGTGGGCGCGAGCACCCACATCAACTTGGACATGCCCGGCGGCAGGAAGCCCGAACCGAGACTGGTCAGCTGACTCGGGCTCGGACCGACCTCGTTGGAGTCCACCTTCGGGTTCTGATAGGTCGCCTGCGCGTACAGCGAGAACCCGCCGACCGCCCAGGTGGCCTCGAATTCCCCACCGTTCGCCGAGTACTTCTCGTTGAAGTAGCGCGTCGCCACCGGCTGAGTCAGATCGAAGCTCGATTCGCTGAAACTGGTGTGGAAGTACGAGAGCGTGACGCCGTAGCTGCCGCCGAGGAACTCGCCCTCGTGCTTGATGCCCGCCTCCTGCTGCAGCACGATGTCGAGCGCCTTACCGGCGCCTGAGGCGTTCAGCGAACCGTTCGGATTGGTGTACCCGGAGAGAATGTTGCGGTCGGTGTTCGGCTTGCCGCCGCGGCTGGCGCGAACGTACAGACTGGTGCTGTGGTTGAGCATGTACAGCGCACCGATCGACCACGAGCGGTAGCTGATACCGTAATCGAGCGGCTCGTAGGTGCTCGGGTCGATCGTCGAGTAGGACACCAGCGGAGTCCCCAGGCCGCCCGTGGCGCTCAGCATCCCGCCGCTCAGGTAGCCCATCTGGGTCGTCGCGGCGCTCGCGCTCTCGGCCCAACCGGTCACCCGGTAATCGTCCTGACGGACACTGCCCTGCAGCTGCAGCCGATCGACGCTCCAGGTCAGATCGAGGTACGGCGCGGTATCGGTGACGTTCATGTTGTAGAGGCGGTCGACGCTCGCGCCCCAGGCCGTATTGTATCCGGTCACGCCGTTGCTGCTGAGCAACTGCCCGGTTGTGCTGATCAGATCGAGGCTCTGGGGATTGGTGCCGCTCACGGCCTGCAGTTGGGCGTTCGGATGCCAGCTCTGATCGATCGTCTGCGACATGTAGAACAAGCCACCGCCGGCGGCGAGCTTGCCGTACGGGGTACGCCAGTGGTCTTGCAGCGACAGATCATTGACCACATTGCCCATGTTGTGCATGTTGGTGTAGATCTGCGTACTGTTGTTCACCAGGCCGTTGTACGCCTGACCGGCATTCGGTCCGCCGGCGTAGATGACCTGGCCTACGGTCTGGCCGTTGACGGCACTGCCGAGTATCGAGGCGGTGTTGCCGAGACCGAAGAACTGTGCGGCAAACGTGCCGTTGATCCAACTGACGCGGAACTTGTCGTCCACGGAGAGATTTCCGGCGGGCACGTAATACAGCTCTGCGCCCAGAGAATCGACGTGCGGATGAATGCCGTCATTACGGGTCTGGGCGAACTGCCCAGAGACATTGCTCAGATACGTGATCGTCTGGTTGTAGATGCCGACCGTGGTGCCGGTACGCACGTCGTAGCCCGGATAGACCGAGATGCTCGAGAGCGTATTACCGCTGCCCACTGCACCCACGGGTCCGCCGGCGTTGTACTCCTCACGGTCATTGAGCAGCTTCGCATACAGGCGGATGAAGCCTTTGTGCCCGGGCAAATCGTGGGTGATATTGCCCTTCAGCTGATAGCCGTTCTCGCCGATGAAGCCCTGGTCGCGCAGTCCGGTGCCGTGCACGTAGAACCCGTCGATGTGGTAGCGCCAGGTGCTGTTGATCGGCCCCCCCACGGCGAAGGTCGCCCGGGTCTCCCCGAACCCCAGACCCTGCGACAGGGTGAACTCGCCGCTCGGGTGCCGGCCCGTGGCGCTGATGAAGTTGATGACCGCCCCTGGGGCCCCGGCGGCGAGCGTCGCGGCGCTGCCGCCTACGGTGGCCTGCATCTGCTCCGAGACGTCAAAACGCGTCCAGTAGTCGTTGTTGCCGAAATTCATGTCGCCGAAGAGGACCTGCGGCAGTCCGTCTTCCTGGATCTGCACGAACGGCGCACCGCCGGTGGTCACCGGCAGACCGCGTACGGTGAAATTCGCGTTGCCGCCGCTGCCGGCCTGGTCCTGGACGGACACCCCGGGGATCAGCCGCAGCATCTCCGCGATGGACCGCGGCGCCATCGCCACGATCAGCTTGCTCGGAATGGTGGTGACCTGTTCGGAGGTTTCCAGGTTGTTGCGCGCCTGGGCCGAGGCAGTCACGACGATCTGCTGCAGCATGTTGCTCGGCGGCGCGATCAGCGTGGCAGCAGAGCCCGGCGCAGCGTGTGCGGCCTGAGTGGAGGATGCATCGACTGGCGCTGGCGCGGCCGCGGCGAGCGGGGCGGTGCCGAGCGCCAACGAGACCGCGGCTGCGACGCTCATGAACCGCACCGAGCGCGGCGTGGCGGCCGGTGCGCGGCCGAGATGGAATGGCTGTTGCGACTTCGGATATTTCACGTAAGACCCCCCCTATTGACGCTCTGACGCCTGCTGCTCCGCGGCGTGACGCGCGGGCGCCATAAAAGTAAATCACAAGCTACAAACGTTTGCAATACGGTGCGCAGACGATTGCAATTGCCAGTCTGAAATGCCGATTCAGCCCATGGCGAGCAGCATGGCCCCGGTGATCCCGGCCTGATCGGCGAGCGCCGGGGCGACGATCAGGCGTTCGAATCCGCCCGCGCGCGCCTCGATCGGCAGATAGCCGCCGAGCTGCTCGGCGGCAACCGCGCGGATGCGCGGCAGCAGATCGGCGCCGCTCATGACGCCGCCGCCGAATACCATCCGCTCGCTCGCGTACATCAACGCGATCGTGGCGGCGAGCTGACCGAGATACCCGCCGATGATGTCAGGTCCAGCGTGTCCGCCAGGCAGTGCGCTCATCGGCACGCCCCAGCGCGCCACGATCGCCGGGCCGCTCGCCAGGCCCTCCAGGCAGTCGCCGTGGAACGGACACACGCCCGGAAATTGCGCATCGCGCGGATCGCGGCGCACGCGGATATGTCCCATTTCTGGATGCAACATGCCACGGATCGAACGACCCTGGTCGATCACGCCGCCGCCGATCCCGGTTCCGACCGTGACGTAGGTCAACGAGTGCGCATCCTGTCCGGCGCCGAGCCGTGCCTCGGCGAGCGCCGCGGCGCTCACGTCGGTATCGAGGGCGACCGGGCAGCCAAATCGCTGCAGCGGCGCGACCAAGGACGTGCCCGACCAGCCCGGCTTCGGCGTGTTCAGAATCGACCCCCAGGTGCCGGAAGTCGGCTCGACATCCACGGGCCCGAAGGCCCCGACACCCAAGGCGCGGAACGCACCGGCGCTCGCACTCACGCGCTCGAAGAATGCGACCACTGCCGCCAGCGTCTCGGCCGGGTGGGTCGTGGGGATGACCTGGCGCATCTCGGGCGCAATCTCACGCGGCCCGTAACCGGCCGCGCAGACGAATTTGGTACCGCCGGCCTCTATGGCCCCGTACAGTGTTCGCGTGTTCACTTCACACCCCCCAGAGGTTGACCGTGCCCCGCCTGAACGGTGCGCGGCCACAGCATAGCGCGGCCGTGTTTGAGCTTCAGCCACACCACTCGATGTCGCGCGGCGCCTCGGCCCAGGGCGACCCACCGCTGGCGAAATGAAGCGACTCGCACGTTCCATCCCCGCCGTGGCGAACCGTCCAGTCCCCCGTGGCACAATCGGCAATCAGTTCGGCATAGGACGAGTCCGCCTGCCAGCGCAACGCAAGAACGTTGTGTGGCGAGCGGCCGACCAGCAGCACGCCGCTGAAGGCGGAGTGAGTATTGCGCAACCGGATCAGGCGCATCAGATCGGCACACAACGGGCGCTGCAGTTCACTCAGCACCTCTTGCGTGCTGTAGCGACGGCGATTGATGTCGCGCCCCACCCCGGTCTGTTCGAGCAAGGCCATGTCGTTACCGCCACCGAGCAGACCGACGTAATAGACCTGCGGAATCCCGGGCATGAAGAATTGCACGGCGCGCGCCAGCAAGTAGCGTCGGTCGTCGCGGCCGAGCGCATCGTAAAAAGTGCAGTTGACCTGATACAGGTCGAGATTCGAGGCCGCCGCTCCGGTGGCGCGCCGGCTCTGTCCGCCGCTGCGCTCGTGAATGGTCTCGACCAGGCGGTCGATGTCCGCGGCGGGCAGCAAGCCGTCACGGCCCGTGCCGGCTTCCGCACCGACGTCGATGACCCCGATCCCATCGTGAGTGTCGAGGACGGTCAAGGCGTTGTGCGGCCGGATCTGCAGCCAGTGCTTGAGGTAACGCGCGGTGCCCGTGAACAGCGCGTGCAGCATCAAGGGCGGCAGTGCGAAGTCGTACACCCAGTCGACCCGCGCCGCGATGTCGATCTGACGCAAGTAGTGCGAATGCACCTCGACCAGAACTTCCATGCCGAGCGAACGCGCGAGCTCAGTCAGCTCACCAATGAACTCGAACGTCTCCGGGAGCATGAAGCAGTTGGTCCCGGCGCGCTTGATCGCGTACCCGACCGCATCGAGCCGGATGGCATGGATGCCGTACTCGCTGAAAGTCCTGAGAATACTCTCGAGATAGGCCCGCCCCTGGCGATGGCGCACATCGATGTCCAGTTGCTGCGGGGTGAAGGTCGTCCACAGAATGCGCTTCTCGCCATTCTCGAGGGTCACCGGCCTCAACGGCAGGCCGGGCCGCGGCCGGTAGATCTCCGTCAGGTCGTGCTCGTGCGCCCCGCGGGGGAACACGGCCTGGAGAGTCAGGAACAATCCGTTGTAGGTCGAGGCGCGCCCGTGGCGGGAAAAATCCTTGAACTGCGGCGAGAGGCTCGACATGTGATTCACGATCACGTCGGCCATGAGGTCGACGCGCTGCCCGAGGCGCGCAATGTCCTGCCAAGTCCCCAGGCGTGCATCGACCTGGGAATGATCGATCGGATCGAAGCCCGCATCGGCACCGTCGATCGGGTCGAAGAACGGCAGCAGGTGCACGGTGCCGAACAGTCCCTCGAGCGGACCGGTGAGCAGCGCCTCGAGCTCGCGCAGCGTGCCGCCGCCGAGTCGATCCACGTAGGTGATGAGCTGAACCTGGTTCTTCATGGCAGCGGCGTGGTCAGTTTACGGCGGAGCCGGTCGGGGCTATGATGCAATCGATTGTAGCGCAAAGTAAAGGGGGACCCATGACTGCGCAATCGCCCATCGCCGCACGCAATCTCACCGTCATTCGCGCACTCACCTGCCTGATGTTTCTGATGTTCGCAATGACCTCGGATGCCGTCGGCAGCGTCATCCCGAAGATCATCGCCGAGTTTCACCTGAGCATGAAGGCCGCGTCTGCGTTC
Organism: Pseudomonadota bacterium; assembly: GCA_021851405.1. Classification (GTDB taxonomy): domain Bacteria; phylum Pseudomonadota; class Gammaproteobacteria; order Steroidobacterales; family Steroidobacteraceae; genus 13-2-20CM-66-19. Next base: position 32,653 of record JAJZDW010000003.1, on the reverse strand, counting down.
CAATATGCGCCCATGGCGGCCATGGCCGCCGGGGCGGTGCTGCTCGGGTTTCTCGCCGACCGCCTGGGGCGCAAGCCGACCATCATCATCGGGCTGGCGCTGTACGCGGCGGCCTCGGCGCTGTTCGCCCTCGGCAGCAGCTTCGGGCAGTTCGTCGCGCTGCTGGCGCTCGAGGGACTCGGGGTGAGCATCTTCAAGACCGGTGCGCTCGCATTGGTCGGGGACGTCTCGCGCTCGACGGCGCAGCATACCGGCCTGATGAACCTGCTGGAGGGCTTCTTTGGCATCGGCTCGATCATCGGTCCGGCCATCGTGGCGCTGCTGCTCACCGAGCGGCTGTCGTGGAAGTGGCTGTACGTGATCGCCGCCGCCGTGTGCGCACTGCTCATCGTGCTTGCCCTGATCGCCGAGTATCCCCCGGAGCGCAGCACCGAGCGGCCGCCGGCAGGTCTGCTGCCGACCCTCGCGCTGCTGCGCGACCCGTACGCGCTCAGCTTCTCGTGCCTCATCTCGCTCTACGTCGCCGTCGAGGTGGCCATCTACGTGTGGATGCCGACGTATCTGGGCTTCTACCGCGGGACACTCATCGAGTTCGTCCCGTACGCACTCACGGCATTCTTCGTGCTGCGTGCCGCCGGCCGACTGCTCGGCGCTTGGCTGCTGGCGCGCTGCTCCTGGACCACGGCGCTCGCTCTGCTCAGCATCGCCATCTTCGGCTGCTTCGCCGGCAGCCTGGCCGGTGGCGCGCGCATCGGGGTGATCCTGCTGCCACTCTCCGGACTGTTCATGTCGGTGATCTATCCGACGGTCAACTCCAAGGGCATCAGCGGTTTTCCCAAAGCCGAGCACGGGCGGGTGTCGGGGCTGCTGTTGGCATTTACGGCGCTCGCCGCCGCGCTTGCGCCCTTCGCCATGGGCGCGGTGAGCGATGCGTACCACAGCCCTCGCTACGGGTTCGTGCTCGCCACGGGATTCGCGCTGCTGCTCGCGCTCGGACTCGGGGTCAATGCGCTGAGCGGCGCCTCGCGGCGACGGCTGCAGGACATGGAACAGCGCGAATACGCACTCGCCGCGCCGGGGCCGCTCACGCCGGAGCCGATTCCCTGATCATCAGCTCGACCGGCAAAGTCACTGAATCGGTCGGCTCCCCCTCAATACGCCGGAACAGCAGCTCGATGAGGGTACGTGCTCCGAGTTCGACGTCCTGACGCACCGTGGTCAGGCTGGGTGTCGTGTGCGCAGCGATGGCAATGTCATCGAAGCCGACCACCGCGACATCCTGAGGCACTGCGCGGCCCGCGTTTGCCAGCGCACGCATGGCGCTGATCGCGATGACGTCGGTCGCCGCGAACAGCGCATCGAAGGATTCCCCGGACTGCAGGCAATCGCGCACCGCCAGATAGGCCGCATCCGGCGTCAGATGCGCCGGCACCAGGCGCGCCGGCGCAGTGCCGCGCGGCGCGCCCTGCAGGGCGCGCTCGTAACCCTCATAGCGCTGGCGCAACTCCGGTCCGGTCGGATCGCCGAGAAAGACGATTCGCCGCCGTCCCGAGCGCAACAGATGGCCCACCGCCGCGCGAGCACCACCGGGGTTATCCGAGCCCACTGAGCAGTAGTGCTGGCCCGGAAGTTGCGCCCCCCAGACCACCAGCGGCCGGTAGGTTTGCGCAGCCCGCTGCAGCGTCTCGTGCTCAGTGCTCTGCCCGATCACGACGATGCCGTCGCTGCGGCCCGAGGCGATCAACTCCCCCAACCACTCATGCGTCGGGCGCAGCGCCTTTTGCAGGTGCAGACCGTAGCCGCGCTGGGTGACCGCCTCGGCCAGATGGCCGAGCATGGCGACGAAGAACGGATCGGTCAGCGGCTGGCCCGCCTCGTGCTGCAGCGGAATCACCACCGAGACCATCTGCGTGCGCTTCAGTCGCAGGCTGCGCGCCACGGGATTGACGACGTAGCCGTGATCCTGCGCGAGCTGCTCGATGCGCTTGCGCTTGCCGGCCTCGACCAGTGGGCTGCCGGCCAGTGCGCGCGACACCGTCGACACGTGCACCCCCGCCAGGCGCGCGATGTCGGTCATCTTCGCCGCTTTGCTGCGACCGCTCTCCCGCGCACGCTGCTTCATAGGTGCGCAGCATAACCGATCGGACCGGTGAATCGAGCGCGCGGCCGTTCAGGCCTCGAGCAACAGGCGCTGCGAGTCGTCCTGCTTCAATCCCTCGAGCACCTCTTCGAGCGGCTCGGGCCGACCGAAGGCGTAACCCTGCGCGTAATCGACGCCCAATTCCCCGACCCGCGCGGCGATCGCCCGGTTTTCGACGAACTCCGCCACCGTGTCGATGGAGAAGCCGCGGGCGAGCTCGACGATGCCACGCACCGTCGCCTCGGATCGCGGGTTGGTCAGGATGTCGCGCACGAACGAGCCGTCGATCTTGACCCGGCCGATCGGCAGCGCGTTGAGGTAGGTCAGTGAGTTCGCCCCGGTGCCGAAATCATCGAGCGCGAATCGGCAATTCGATTGCGCGAGCCTGCGGATCATCTCCTCGGCGCGCGCCAGGCTGCTCACCGCGGCCTGCTCGGTGATCTCAAAGGTGATGATGCCGGCCGGCAACTGTGCCGCGCGCAGCTCCTCCCCGAGCTGACGCACGAAGGCCTCATCGCCGATCGACTGCCCGGAGAGATTGATCGAGATGCCCATACCGCTCGCCTCGAGCACCGCACGGTGCGTCGCGAGTGTCTGCAGCGTCTTGCGGACCACCCAGCGATCGATTGCCGGCAGCATCTGGTAGCGCTCTGCGACGGCGACCAGAGTCCCCGGCAGCACGATTCCCTCGGTCGGATCATTGAGGCGGAGCAGGACCTCGTACCCGCCCGGCAGCGCCGGGTTGCGCAGCGGCTCGATGCGCTGCGCGTAGAGCACCAGCTGGTCGGCCTTCAATGCCGCGCGCAGCTGTCCGACCATCACGGCATCGACGTGCCGGCGCAGCATGGTCCCGTCATCGCACGTATCGACCTTGATGCGGTTGCGGCCCCGCTTCTTCGCAGTCTTGCAGGCCAGCTCCGCCGCCGCGAGCGCACGCGCGAGGCCTTGCGGCAGCATCAACAGCGCCGCCACGCCGCCGCTGACGGACACATCGATGGGATTGTCCACCGGTCCGATGGCGAGGCGGCTGATCCGCTCCTGCAGCTGCTGCGCCAGCACCATCGCCACGGGGGTGTCCGTATCGGGCAGCAGCACCGCGAAGCGGTCCGCGGCGATGCGCGCGGCGAGCGCGTTGTCCGGTAACTGCGGCGGGGCGAGCAGATCGGCGACCCGCACCAGCAATTCGTTGCCGATTTCGAAGCCGTACAGCTCGTTCACCACGTGCATCTGATCGACGTCGAGGTACAGCACACTGTGGCAGCCGTCGTGGCCCGCGCCGAGCACGCGCGAGTACACCTGCTCCAGTCCCTCGCGCGTGTACAACCCGGTGATGCCGTCGAACTGCGCATCGACGATGCCTGCGGCCAGACGGCCCAGGTGTCCGGCGAGCAGCAGATGGCGCTGGCGAAAGTCGGACGCCTCGGACGGACGGAAGAATGCCAGCGCGCCGAGCACGGGTCCGGCGTCCGCGACGATCGGCGCGAGCAGAATCTTGCAGCGCGGCGCGCCGCTGCCGCCGCGGCCGTTCAGCACCAGGGGACGGCGCTTCTGTCGGACCCAGGCGCTCATCTGCACACGGGAGCGCTGCCACAGATCGGCACACTCTTCATCGGGGACGACCGCGCCCGGCTGCAGCAGGGAGAAGTGGTTTTCCGGCAGATACAGAACGCCGAGCGCGCAGCGCATGCGGGCGGTGGCCGCCGCAAGCAATGCGTGCAGGCACGAGCGCCCCCCGGGTGCCTGCTGTGCCGGGCCGGGCAACTCGAGCAACCACTGCAGATCCGCCGTGCGCTCGGTGAGCAGCTGCATCGCCGTGTGGCGCGCCCGGTCCTCCTTAAGCTGACGACATAGGCACCCCAGCAGCGGCTGCAGCGCGGCGGCCAGATCAGGCGCCTCCTCCAGACTCGCGCAGGGGCTCGCCAGCCCCACCACGCCCAGCAGCTCGCCCTCGGCCGAAACCAACGGCAGCCGCACCTGGAGCACTCCGGCGGTGACGTCGCGGAGGGGCTCGAGCGGGCCGCCCGACAGCCACCCCAACTCGCGCATCCGTGCGGCGCAGGGCTCGCCCGGCAGCGAACCCCAGGCCTCCAGCACACCGAGGGTCCCATCGAGCAGGCACATGCCCTGCAGCTCCCCGAGAATGCTGCGAGCCCAGCCGACATAGGCGTAGAAGGCCCCCTCGGCGGGGTCGCATTCGGGCGCGGACGAGGCGATCTCCTGCAGCATGGGTGGCAGCCTAACTAAGCTCTCAGCCGGGGAGGTATCGACCAGATCGCGTTCAGACTGCAGGGCGGGGTGCCACGGAGCGGCCACGCCGTGACCGCCGTCACATCGCGCCGGTCAGGCGGCGGTGATCGCCACCAGGTCCCGGTCGAACGCCTCGATCGGCACCGGCCGCCCGAACAGGTAGCCCTGGTACTGGTCGCAACCCTGGCGGATCAGGGTGTCCCACTGCCACTGCGTTTCGACGCCCTCGGCGATCACATCCAGAGTCAGACTGCGCGCCATCTGCACGATGGTGTGCACGAGCGTCTCCCCGCCCGGATGGGCCATGCCGGTGACGAAGCTGCGGTCGATTTTCAGGATACTGATCGGCAGCTGGCGCAGGTAGGACAACGAGGAGTACCCGATCCCGAAATCATCGATCGCGAAGCTCACGCCGAGCCGGCGCAAGGCATGCATCTTCGGGATCACGTCATCCATGTCCTGGATCGGCAGCCCCTCGGTGATTTCAAGCTCGAGCAGGCTCGGATCGATACTGGTGCGGGCGATGATGTCGCTGACCTCAGCGACAAAGTGCTCGGCGGCCAGCTGCTTGGGGCTGATGTTCACCGCCAATTTGAGCCGGCGCGCCGGGCGGCCCGGGCGCGACCACTCGCGCAACTGCCGGCAGGCACGCCCGAGCGCCCAGCGGCCAATCTCATGAATCAGGCCGATTTCCTCGGCGAGCGGCACCAGTTCGAGCGGCGAGACGACACCGCGCTGCGGATCATTCCAGCGCAGCAGCGCCTCGGCACCGAGGGTCGTGCCGTGCACATCGACGCGGCGCTGAAAATACAGCTCGAGTTGATCGGTACTGAACTCGTGGCGCAGCCGCGACTCGAGCCGCGAGCGCCGCTCGAGCGCGAGCTGCATCCCCGGGGAAAACAGCCGCACGGCGTTGCGCCCGGCATCCTTGGCCGCATGCAGCGCCACGTCGGCACGCTTGAGCAGTTCGTTGAATCCGGCCCCAGACTCCCCGCCCCAAGGCGCGATGCCAATGCTCGCCGAGCACGACACCATCTGCCCGCCGATCAGATGCGGCTGCAGGATCGTGCCGAGCAGATCCTCCGCGGTGCGACCCGCGGCCGCATCGGCACTCGCGCCATCGGCGCCGAGATCCTCCAGCACCATCAGGAACTCATCCCCGCCAACGCGCCCGACCAGATCTTCCCCCGGAACTGCCGCGCGCAACCGCTCGGCGGTCTGCTGCAGCAGAGCGTCGCCCGCCTGGTGCCCGAGCATGTCATTGACGGCCTGGAACTTGTCCAGCCCGATCAGCAACGCCGCACCGTACCCACCGGCGTGCTCGGCCCATTGCACGGCCGAGCGCAGCCGATCGAGCATGAAGCGCCGGTTCGGCAGCCCGGTGAGTGCATCGAAGTTCAGCAGGCGCGAGATGCGCTGCTCGGTGTCCTTCTGGTCGGACAGATCGGCCAGCGCACCGATGTAGTGTGTCCAGCGTCCGCCCTCGCCGCGCACCCCGGTGAGCGACAGCCACACCGGATACTCCTCGCCGTTCTTGCGTCGACCCCAGACCTCCCCCTGCCAGCGGGCGGACTCGCGGACCTGCGCGAGCAGCTCCGCAAGTGGCGGCCGCGAGGCGACGCACAGCACCGACAGCTCCTGGCCGAGCAGCTCCTCGAGGCCGTAGCCGCTCATCCGCCGCAGCGCCTCGTTGACCCGTATGATCCGTCCGGCCGCATCGGTCACCAGCATCGCACCGCTCGACTCGAACGCCAGCGCCGCGATGTGCAGCTCCTCGGCGGCGCGCTCACGCTCGGCGCGCAGCTCGATCCGATCGAGCGCGTACTCGATGTCAACGACCATGCGCTCGAGAAGATCGCGGATCTTGTCGGTGAACGCCTCCGGCTGCGTATCGTAGAGCACGAGCAGCGCATACACCGCACCGCCACGGCGCAGCGGCAGCGCGGCGCACGAACCCCACAGCACCGGAGCGCCTTCGGTGCGCCACGGCGCCATGCGCGGGTCCTGCCGAAAGTCCTGCACGAACACGGCATGGCCCTCGCGCCATGCGACGCCGACCGGGCCGCGACCCTCGGGCCGGCTGGCGCTGACATGCACGGACAATTCGTTCAGATAGCGCTCGAATTGGCGCGACGCGCTGCAGCGTGCCAGCGGCTGGATGCGCCCGGAAGCCGGATCGGACTGTCCGATCCACGCCAAGCGGAGCTCACCGTAACGCACCGCGATCTGACAGACCCGATCGAACAGCTCCGCCTCGCTCGCGCAGCGTGCAATCAGCTGGTTAGTCTCGGCCAGAGTCGAGTACATGCGATTCAGGAACAGGTTTTGCTCGAGCTGCGCGCGCACCTCCGTGTGATCGCGCACCGCGGCAATCAGTGTCTCGGAGGACAGCGAACTCAAGCTGAGCTCGAGCGGGAACTCGCTGCCGTCGCGACGCGCCCCGAGCAGCACCCGGCCGCATCCCGATGGACCGGTGCGCCCTCGGGCCTCCCGGCGGGTGGCCTCGCATTCCTCACTGAAGCCAGGCACGAGGCGCTCCGCCGACTCCCCGACCAGCGCGGCCTCCGTCCAGCCGAACAGCGCTGCGGCGAGCGGATTGGCCTGGACGATTCGCCCTTGCCGGTCAACCACCAGCAACGCCTCCGGTGTGGAGGCGAAGAGTTCATGGCCGCTAAACGGCAGGCCCGCGACTGGGACTGGGCGGCCGTGCCGGATGAGCGTAAAGGCGGCAAACGCCAACGCCACCACGCCGCCGCCGACGGCCGCGAACATCATGAGCTCCCGCCGCAGCGGGCCAACGAGCCGCGATGCACGCCCGCACGGCCGGCATGGGCTGCAGTGCACGGTGCATCTCGAATCGGTACTGGGTCGTCACGCATTTGTATTACCTAGCACCCTAGATATACGACGCCGACGGACGAGACGGAGACGAAGGTCACAGCCCGGCAATCGAACAGATGATCTGTCGCGTCGTTTTACATATCCGGATGCGGTCCGATTCAGTCCGCCACCTCTGTGCGCGCCACCGGGTACCGGCTGTGCCGGACCTCGCGCCCGACGGCGCCGCGCAGTGCAGGCGAATTCGGTCCGCGGCGGAACGCAGCCCCAGAGGTCTCGCCCCCTTTCGGCGCCCTCATGATGAGACGCGGATGGGCCGCAACGGCGTGCTGCGCGGCCATCAGAGTCCGCGGCCGGAGGAATTCGGTCTGATGTGAAAGAGCGGACCGAACGGTTACCGCCGAGAAGAGGCGTCGACACCGGACTCTGCGCTGACCGACGCGCCTTACAATCCAATGCTCAGGGACCGCGAGTGCACGCAGCTGGCCCGCGAGGGCGCCGCGCTCATTCTTGCCTCGGGCCGGGCACAGCCCCCGCGAAGAGGACTACGAGTCGATCCCAGCGACAAAACTGATTCGCCCGCACCTCGACGCACCCTCCACTCGGTCGCGCGGCAGCTGGAAGCACAAGAGCGCGGGGGTGCACGTACCTGACTCCCCCAGTCCGCGGATGCGCGCTCGGTCAACTCGGGTCACGGGGGTACTCTCAAGGGTGGCACGCGTCCCTGCGCGCCTCAATCGCCGCCGCCGCCCGCAACGGGCGGCGGCGGACTTTGCCGTCAGTGATCCTTCAGAAGTTCATCGTCAGCGACGCGTACACCAGACGTGGCGCGCCCGGGTTGGCAATCACGTACCCCGCGACAGGCGTCGCCAGCCCAGAGGTCTGGAAATATCCGCCCGAGCTCACGTACTCCGTCGAGTTGTATTCCTTATTCGTGATATTGAGCATTTGCAGCGAAATCGTGCTGCCCTCCACGCCCGGCAGCCGATTGAACCATTTAGTCCGCGCAGTCAGCGACAGATTCACCAGGTTGTAGGCCGGATTCGTCAATGTCGACGGCAATCCGGTGTTCTTGTTAAACAGGTAGCGCGCACCAATGTACTGATCCCAGAGCGTCGCCTTCACTTTTGCAATCGGCAGCCTGAAGCGATACGTCACACCCGCGTTGATCGTATCCTTCGGCGAATTCGCCACCGGCAGTCCGTAGCCGGTCGGCTGCGGCCCGGACGGGCTGGTCGCCGACTGATACTCATTCCACTGACTGCTCAGGTAGCCGAAATTGCCGAACCCACTCCAGTGGCGTGTGAAGTTCGCACGCATCGAAACGTCGACACCCTTATAGGTCGCCGACCCGTACCCAAAATACGTGAAGTTAGGGCTATTGGCCAGACCGGCCACACCATACGTCAAGGTCTCATTGCTCAGCAGGTTGTGGAAAAAGTCCACTGACGCATAGACATTGCGCAGTGAGCCGAGATGCAACGCCGCGTAGCGCAGACCGACGTCGTACTGCTCGGAGCGAGCCGGCTTCAGAGTTGCGAGATTGACCGGGTATCGATCCAAATTTCCAGAATTCGGATTATGACGAGTCACCGAGTAGTTCGCGAATAGATTCAGATTGCGAACCAGCTCGTAATTCAACCCGAGAGACGGCTCCAACCTGACGAAATTGGTCGATTCATCCGGAGCAGTGTCGTAGCTCTGAAATTGAAAAGTCTGGCCATTCACGCTGATGCTCGAACCGCCGACCACCGGGAACGTGGGAATGGGCTGCCCATAATTACAACCCGTGATGTGGTATTCCGCACAGGCGACCGACGGACTCAGATTGGCGAAATCCGTAATGAAGTCCACCACCCGCACACCCGGTACGATCTTCAGGCGCGGCAGCGGGCGAAAATCATCTTGTAGGAATCCGGCCCAATAGATGCTTGTCGTGGTATTGAAGTCCGTCTGCTCCGGTTGCGACAACGAACTGCCATCAAACGTCGAATAGCCCTGATAGTCGCTCTTGGCGCGCGCCATGACGAGATAACCACCGTAGCTGAGCGTATCGATGCTATTGAATCGCTCGTGAAATGCGATGCGGTCGCCAAACGTCTTCGAACGCTCAATGTAATGCTCATGATTGGTGGGATTTCCACCCGACGTGGCATACAGAGGATTGCTCGGCAACAGATAATTGTTGCTGCGATAGTGACGCACCTTTCCGATGCGCACCCACGTCATATTTGACATGTCCAAGCTCGATGAGAGCTTCAAATGCAGATGCGACCACATCATCCAGTTATTGATGAGGATCGTCTTGTGCCAGACCGAGCGCGGCAGCGTCGCGTAAAATCCGGATGTCTGCTGACTATAGGGCGCACCAATTCCGAGCCCGCCGATGTCCACGTACGGCTGCGCCGTCAGCGGAATCATGTTTGGCCGCCACTCGTGGTTTCGCTGGTAATAGGCACCGAAACTCACAGAGCCATCACTCAACTGCTTGCGAGTCTTGACGTACACCTCCTCGGTATCCGCCGGCAAACTGTCTTGAGTGTCACGGATCGCCTGACTGCGTCCCGTGGCAAGACCAAACACGGTCGTCCAGCCATGGATCGCGCCAGTATTGTATACGGCGGACGCATCCATCGTCGACGCGCTGCCGCCCGCGAGCATCACCTTGCCGCCTTCGTGAACGGAAGGCTGCACGGGAATGAAGTCGATCGTGCCACCCATGCTGTTGTACCAGCGCTCGCTTGGATTTCCAGGTCCGACGATGACGTTCTCTCCAGACATGAGAACGCCCAGCGGAATTTCCACAGAGTGCCAGCCGGTGCCCTGACTGAGGCTATTCAGAGGCACGCCATCGAGCTCAGCGGTGATGGCATTGGTCTCTAAGTCTCCGGGGATACTGTTGTAACCGACCTTGATGCCGCGAATCGAGATCTGCTGTCGACCGGTCGCGCTGTAGTTGTCAGTGCCCGATACGTATACGTTCGGCAGCGCGGTCAACGCCTGCGTGCCACCGGCATCGGGGCCGAACAGGGAGATCATGGAGTGGGTGACCGATTCGGCCGGCTGCGAGGAGTCGCGCAGCTGCTTCGCGTTCAGGACCTGACTTGTGAAATCGCGGTACCCTTCAATTTTGACCACTTTCAGCTTGGCTTTACCCAAGAACAGCGGACCGGCGACCGGACCCGCGCCCGCCGAGGGCTGCGGCGCAGGGCTTGGCGTGGGCGTCAGCAAAACCGCGGCCGCATCCGCGCCCTGTGCTGCCAGTGCGGACAGCCCGCCGCCGATCAGCACCGCGCCCAGGACGACCCGCACCGCATTCCGCACTCTTGGATTCATGATTCCGCCTTTCCTCGATGTGGACGAAAGAATGGGCGGGCAAGGTAGTGACCGGACGTGACGTCAGTGTTGCGGAACCGTTGCGTGTTTGTGACAGTTGCGCGGTCGATGTCTAAGCAATGGGACTCAAGAGGTTGATCTTAATGAGAATTACGTCGTGCTGCGGCGCAGTGCCGCCCGAGCGCAACAGTCGTAGAATCGCCGCATGAGCCCCCTGACGATCTTCGGCCTCGTGGCCGTCACAACGATGCTGGTGTGTTATGCGCTCGAGGAGCGCCGACCCGCGTACAGCCTGGCGTTCGGGGGGGCGTGCATCCTGGGGTCGATTTACGGGTTTCTGCAGGGCGCTTGGCCGTTCGGAATGGTCGAGGCGGTGTGGGCCGTCGTCGCGGCTCGCCGCTGGTGGACCCGCCGTCGCGCGCCGCGCGGCTGAGCGGCCCCGAGCAGCACGCAACCGTCCCAGGCAGGTTGCGGCCGAATACCGGGCCGGACGCGCAGACGTCGGTGCACCAGCGCCCGTGCGAGCAGATTACGCGGCGCGTCATAGTCGTGAAGCGTATGGGTCAGGGTCATGACCGGCGCGACCCGTTGCAGCCGCTCTGCGATGACCGTCCCCACGTACAACGGCTCAGTCGCCGTCGCCGCAGTGAGAACCGTACCCGAGTGCCACAAGCGCAGAACGTACCGTTCACGCGGATGGGTGCTGCGGTGCACCAGTACGAGCGCCTCACGGTGCCCACTCTCGAGATGCGGCAATACCGGCAGCTCGGCAAGCCCGACGTGCGGCTCGAACCAGCGAGCGGCCGTACGCAGCGTCCACGGCGGCGGAGGCTGCCAGCCGTGCCCCGCGAGTTCGCGCCGCAGCACCGCACGGCGCCCCGCCCATTGGAGGGTGAGCGGCTGTTCCGCCCCGCCGATCAGATCGATCCGACGGGCCGGCAGGTGGGTCCATCCGTGCTGCCACCACGCCTCGAGCGGCATCCGTTGCACCTGCTGACGCACCTGGTAGCGCCGCATGTCGGACGCATGCCACTGCACGATGTGGATGCCACCGACGAGCAGCAGCGCCAGACCCGTGCTCATACACAGTCCGGTCGCGCCGACGCGGGGCGGATCGTGGCGCAGATAGGCAATGGCAATCAGCGCCGCGGTGGCGATGCCGAAGGCCGTTCCTGCGAGCACGTCGGAGAGCCAGTGCGCCCCCAGATATACGCGTGAGAAGGCCATTGCGCCGATCAGGACGGCGATTGCGCCAGTCATCGGCAAACGCCAACGGCCCTCCACCTCCCACGCCGTGATGATCGCGAGGAAGCCGTACAGCGCCGCGTTGGCCGCGGAGTGTCCGCTGGGGAACGCGAACGCATCCCATCCGGTGCCGATCGGCTCGGGACGATGGATGTGCAGCGCGATCTTAAGCACCACGGTAGCAATCCCGGCGACCGCCACCACGCTCACCAGGTGGGCCGCGGCGCGCCAGTTGCGCCGCCACGCCAGCCAGCCCATCGCCGCCAGCGCCACCGCCGCGAAGACGCCGGTGTCGCCGAGCTCGGTGACGGCCACCATGGCCTGGTCGACCCACTCGGTGCGCAGACTGTGCAGAAAATGAAACACCGCCAGGTTGGCGCGGACCAACGGGTCACCGGCGATCACGTCCTGCAGCACCCCGAAGAACAGCCAAAGGCTCGACAGCACGATCGCCCCGAGCACCGCCAGCCCCGGCATCTCGCGCCGAGTCGGATCGAGCACCGCAAGCAGTTGTCGAGCGAACCAGCCGGTGCGCGCCGCCGCCCAGACCCGCAGCCGCTCCTGGGCGGCGAGCGCGTGCGGGGCAACGCGGCGCAACAGGTAGCGCATCAGCACGTACAGCAGTCCGAACAGCACCAGCACGATGGTGACCATCAGCGCGAGCCGCCCGGCCACGGCGCCGAGCAGCACGAACGAGGCCCCGATGGCCGCCCCGGCGAGAATGTGCGCCGGCGCCCACAGCAGCCCCGAGAGCAGGTTCATCAGGTAGAAGCGGGCCGCGTCCATGCACATCACGCCGCTCAGCACCGGCACGATCGCCCGCACCCCGGGGGTGAAGCGGGCCGTGAACACGCTTTTACCGCCATGACGATCCAGGAACGCCGTGCCGCGCGCCACGAGCCGCGGGCGGCCTCGAAACGGCCAGCGACCGAGGATGGCCGCGTGGTAGTGCCGGCCGAGCCAGAACGCGAAGCCATCGCCGAGCACGGCCCCGATGAACGCGGCGATGATCAGCGGCCACAGCCGCAGCGCGCCGGTCGGCACCAGCGCGCTGACGGCGAAGATGATCGCATCGCCGGGCACGAACGCACCGACCACGGGCAGCGATTCGGACAGCGACACCAGCAGGACCAGTCCGTAGGCGATGTTCTGATGCGCGCCGGCGAGGGTCACGACGGCACGGGTGATGGCGCCGAGCATGGGGATTCGACTCAGGAACAGGCGGCGCGTTGCATGGCGCCGGATTATTTCACGCGCCGCGTCCCGATGCGCATCCTCTGATGCCGCCCGGTCATTTCGCGCGTACGCTATGCGGATCGAAACCCCCTCAGAGGCACAGCATGTACCAACGGATCCTCGTCCCCGTCGACGGCAGTTCCATCGCGGCTCAGGGTCTGCGCGAGGCGATCAATCTTGCGCGCGACCAGGGCGCGCAAATCCTGCTGCTGCACATCGTCGATGAATGGCGGGTCGCGGCCGGTGACATCGCAGCGGTCAATCTCGATGCGGGCTCGAAGGCGCTGCGCGAGGCGGGCGCGCAAGTGCTGAAGGAGGCCGAAGAACAGGTTCGCGACGCGGGCATCACCGTTCACACCGTGTTGCTCGAGGAGCTGGGCATCCCGGTCGGGGAGTGCATCGTGCGCCGCGCCCAGCAATGGCCGGCTGACCTGATCGTCTGCGGCACCCACGGCCGTCACGGCCTCAGTCGCCTGCTGCTCGGCAGCAGCGCCGAGTACATCGTCCGCCATGCCTCGGTGCCAGTGCTGCTGGTGCGCGCCGCCACACCCAATCCGGCGTCCTGACGGACACCGAGCTTGCGCCGCCGCCGAGGCGGCTCGACCGTAAGCGGCGCATGCGGCCCTAGCGCTCGATCGCCTCCAACACGCCGTGATGGAGAGCCGACCTCTGCCGTCTGCTCGCCACGTGAGAGTTGTACGGGCTGAAGGGCAGCGCGCGCCCCTTGCGGCGAGACCCGGTGGCGGATGGAGCGCAGTCTGAAACAGCCGCAGGATCGCAGGCTCAGCACGCCTCTTGGCCGAACAACAGCCGCGTCGAGCAGACGAATGGAGCCACCGCGGCACGCACCGCCTGACGCTTGCGCAACGCCTCTATCGTCACCTTTCCGAGAAATGCCGTTGGTTGTCGTGTGTGCGCGCGGCCGGCGGCCACCGCCACTCATCACACCGCGGGGGCACACCGCGCCGCACCCTGCCGCCGGCCGCGGCGAGCACCGCCAACCGCGCGCCTCGGGCGAGCCAACGGCGCACCCGGGCACGGGTACCGCGTCAAACGCGCGGACAGGTCATGCCAAGACCTAAAAGATTCTTAAGGATTTTTATGTTACATCGGAGCGACAGCTCGGGGACAACCCCTTGATTTGTAGTTGTTTTTGAGCTGGCGGAGAGGGTGACCGCCACAAATAGCGTGTTTTTGTGTTCTACATGCGCTCTTGTGCGTAGCCCGTGCGTAATTCCTGATCGCTACCACCAACCATCGAACCGGTGACCGTTACGACGGCCGTTGAGACTTGACACTCCCGCCCCGTCGACGTGGAATATACCCAACCCCCGGTATGCTCCGGGGCGCGCCGGAGAAGTGAAGCAGCCGCCGGTGCGTCGTGTGCGAAACCTTCCATAGAGATCGAGGTACCGCAGGAGGACGGGGATCGCACGCAGCCATGTCTGACTCCACGGGTACAAGGTGACGTGGATCGGACCTCTGGTGAAGCGAGGCAAATGACACCGAGTAGCGATAGGGAAATCGCCGTGCCGGGTTGAACCGAACCCAGAAATCCCCGGCGCGCAGCCCCTCAAGGGGCGGAAAAAGCCGAACGCATCGGCCCGTCAGGACTTGCTGCAATGCGGACTTTCACCGGTCAAATCGCCGTGCGTGCACGGCGAAGGGCCGTATGTCCGCGCAATCTGAATTGTCGCTGATGATGCGGCTCGCCACGTAGGCGAGCGGCGTCGTGCGCCCGTGGGCGCAAGAAAGTAAGGCCGGCTGGGGTGAAGCAGCAACCCCGAACCGGCCTCCGCGTGCGCGCGTCGTAGTAGGTGATCCCACCGTCGCGGGCTACGACGACGGTCGTACTCTATCAGATTCGGCGTGGGACGAATACGCGGCGCTCTCCTCTGATGATCAGGGTCAGGGACCGGTCAGTGATCGACACTGGCGGGCAGAAACCGAATGGTCGGCCGAGATCCCCGTCGGCCTGGGCGAGCAGCCCGCCAACGCCCGCGAGGCCGAGTGGGCAGCGCTGCGCCGCCTCGCCGGCATCATGCGCACCGGGGTTACCGCATGGGGATGGAAACATCGGGACTGGGACCGCGAGGACATTTCTCGCGCCGCGCAAGGGCGGATGCTATGGTGGCTGCGCCAACGCAAGGCTTGGACCAAGAGTTTCAAACTGCGCTATGGGCGCGAACCCAGCGAGCGGACCACGGTCGATTCCACGGAGGCGATTCGGGCCGAACGCCGGAACATGCGGCGGTGCGTGCGCCAGGCGCGCGAGGCCGAGGCGTTGTGGCGCGGTCGCGTTGGCTCGCGGGGTCAACAGGCCAAGTATGCGTCGCGCCGAGCGCGACATGACCGTCGCGAACAGCTCGAGCAAGAGGCAGAGTGGAAGGATACGAGCCTCATCGTAGACCTCGAGACCGGCGAGGCCATCCCGCTCACCAAGGTGGTGCGCACCCCCCAACAGAGGCGGGCCAAGCACCTTGCGGTAACGAGCGGCTTGACGAAACTCGCCACCGAGCGCGGTCTTTACCCCTATTTCACGACCCTGACTTGCCCCCCGAATTTCCACCCCGCACCGAAGCTCGGCAAGTCGAAATGGGACGGCTCGCTCCCGCGCGCATCTCAAGCCCACCTTGTGAGGTGTTGGGCACGCGCGCGGGCGAGGTTTGCGAAGGCGAGGATTGATTGGCTTGCGCCGCGTTACGCCGAGCCGCACGCAGACGCCTGCACGCATTGGCACATGCCCTTGTTCGTGCCTGAGAGCCGCATCGCTGAGGTCACCGCGATCTTGACCGACTGCTTCGGCGCCGCCGGCCCGGCCGTGCGCATCGAGCGCGCGCGGGATGTCGCCTCTGTCGGCATGTATTGCATGGCCTATGCGGCCAAGACTACCGCGTGCGCGGACGGCAAAATGAGTCGCTGCATCACCGGGGACGAACTCGACGGCAACGATGCCTGGCGGAGCACGTGGGGCATCCGCGGCTACCAGATTTGCGGAGCGAAGGGATTGCTCGGGCTGTGGGATGAAATGCGCCGGAAACTTCCCGATGGCGCTCCCGCCGAGATTCGCGACATCGCGAAACACGCGCGAGTCGGCGACTACGCGGCATTCCATCGTGTCGCCGCGGCGACGGGCGCGCGGATCGCAACCGTGACCGAAAAACGGGAGTTTCGGCACCCCGACCCCGAAGTCCACACCGAAGTGAATGCCGCTCAGGCGGAGGCCGCGCGCCGGCTCCGCGGGCTCGCTGCCGCTCACGGGGTGCCGCACGGCCCCGACACGCCGCCAGCGGATCTCATCGAGCCGCTCCTCGTGCGAGCGGGCGATGATGCTGAAACCGTGCGTGAGATCCGCGAGGCTGAGACAGCCCTGACCCGCCGGGCGGTGGTGGCTGTCACTCGCCGCCGGACGGTCGGCATATGGCTTGAACGGCGCGGCATCTGCGTCGCCACGCGTCAGCCCGGCCGGTGGGTCCTCATCAGGGCCGAAGACTCCGCCGCCGCGTCCGCGGCGGCCTTGGCTGCATCAGGTATAACTGTAACCGGGACCGAGGTGGCAAAATCGGTGTGGCGCGGCCAAACGCCTCCCTCCCACGGCCCCCCGCCCGCTTCCTGACCGAACGAACGGCGTTCTCAGCGTCGATCTCCCCGGATCGAGACCTGGACGAAGGACCCCGAGGACGGGCGGCTATCGAGGCGCACGCGCTTCACATCCACTACCCCGTCGACCTCGCCTCGCCATGATCGTCGCGGAGAACCAGGCGGTGCTTGCCGCGGCTCGGGCGGAGGCGGCGAAGCCGCCGGCTCCTCTATCGTTCACACTCGCACCCCAAATGTCCAAGGCAGCCGGCGAGGGGCACGGCCCCGACTCCTCGTCCCCTGGGACACGGGGCACACCCGATAGCCCGCCAGAGCCATCTTGAGCGCTGTTCGCCCTGACCTTGGCTGTTTCCTACACAAGTGCCACCCCGGTCGACGGACCAGATTCAGGGTGGCACGGTCAAACGCCATCCTCCACGGCGACGTCAATTGACGTAGAGAGTGCCCCGGGCGCCATCTGAGGTGCGCAGCAACCCTCCCCTGTACCATGAAGCGGATTTCCGCCTAACAGCGGGCGGCCGGGCCTGGTCGAACGGCATTTTTCGCGATGTTTGAGAATCTCGTGGCAGGAAGAGGAATAGAACACTCGTGCGGCTGCGCTCGCGGGACTACGGGCGAGAGTCACGAGGGCCGGTGCATCAACTGCCACTGTGCGCACGGTTGTCTCTGCACCAGCGTGGGGGTAGGATGCGGGCCATGAGGCGCGTTGCGGGCGCGTGAGTGCTGAGTGGGAACGGCCCCGTAGGGGAGCTGTGCTCGCGATGTGGTGGGGAGGAAGTCTCGGCGAAGGTGCTTCCCGGTAACACTGCCCAGGGCGCGCGACCTGCTGATGATGCCGGCTCGAACGTCATGAGGAGCCATGCCCAGATCCGGGTGACGTTCGGTAACAAATAATGCGGGCGAAGGGGGGGGGCGTATGCGGTCACGATATTCGGCGTCTCTGTTGCGGCGGTTCCCGCTTCAAGCCATCTTGGCGGTGGGGATCGCCCTTGGCACCGTGGTCTTGCCGGGGCGTCAGTCCGTCGCGGTTGCTCAAGCGCTACCCGGGGTAAACATCTCCGCTTCTTATTGCTCTTACTACGAGGCCATGGGCATCAACCCATGGTATTGCCAACCCCAAGTGTGGTTTCCACCGTCAACTGGCCCTTTGCCGAGTGGAGGCAGTGGTTCGCCGCCAACGGGTGGTGGCGGCGGTGGCACGGGGAGCACAAACCCCAAGAATCCCCATTGCGCCACCGCCGAGGATGGGGCCAATAAAGGATTCATCCAGACAAACGAAGGTCCCGATCCGTTAGTCGCCACATTAACACAACATTACTATGGGAAAACCTACACCAATGAAACTGGATTCGTCCCTCCATGTGGCTTCAATACTCCCTGCGTCAATTCTGGATTGACTTTTCTGGGTTTCGATGCGAGCCAATTTTCATACCAACAGGCGACATACATTGTCAATGGAGACACGCAGCTGCTCAATGAGCTCGCGCCATTTCTTGGTGCGGGACTAAATGCCTGCTTTTCCACCACCGTAACGGTGCCATACAATACGCAGTCACTGGTTCCACCGGGAACTCAAGTTCCGATATCACGGTGCACCCAATATGGTCCGACTGGTACCGAAGCACAAGCTACACAGGCAGTCTTTCCACCGAATCTAACAGCGAGCCAAGTCGGAGTCCTGTTTAGCGGTGCATACAACTACTGGTATGGCAGAGTGAATGCCGCGAGTAACTTTGTCTACATGACCCTGCCCTCTGATGTTCAGACGGCAATAATGGATAGCGCATTCGCCATTGGCCTTAACACTCAGCTTACGCAAGACCTAAGCTTTCAAGACTGGCTTAAATTTGCGGACGATCTTTTTGCTACCGGAAACGCACGACTTCAATTCAACGCCATAACGATAGAACTCGCCATCGGTTTGAAAGAAATCCCAGCGCAAGGCAATCCCTGCTCCTAATGTTTACCTCCGTGACGCACGACTATTCTGACGCGAGAGTCCCATCATGAATACCATGACCTCCTCAAAGCGCCCCCAACCGCGCCGTCGGGCATGGCGAGCTTTCGTGGTAACCGCGACCGTTCTTATCGTGACGGTCGTGATCGTGCTGTACGTTCACGAATGGCGTGACGGCAAGGGTCAGCCCCATCCCACTGGAGCTGTGACACAGTTGCGTACCCCGGCTGGCGCGCGCACTGCCGAATCGCATCTTCCGGCCAAGAACGTCACCAAGAGTCCCCCGCCGTTCCCTCCGGCGCGCCAGACGCACCCCGTGCCTGTACAACACTTTAGAAGTTTTTCACCCGTTGCCTACGGACCGATCAAGAACCCAGCTGAGGTGTACAAAGGAACATTGAACATGATGCGGCTGAGCGGCGATAGCGCACGTGATGTAAAGACCATGGCGCCTTTACTGAAGGCCATTATCTACGGAAGAGCGGACCAAGTAGAGAGTATCCTCGCCCAAAAGCGAATACCCGTAGATACCATTGTGCAGCTCGCCGGGGCGGGGCAAGGCGGCTCCGAAACGCTGTTGGACATCGCCATCCAGGCCGGCCAGCGCGGAGTGATCAAGATGCTGCTGGCGCTGGGCGCGAGTACGGAACCCAACAATTCGCTTCAACCGGGGAATTCACCGGGACCGCTGGTGTCGGCGGCCTCTTTAGGAGAGGACGACGTCGTGCAGATGCTGCTAAATCAGGGCGCAAACGTGAACCAGAAGACTTGGGACGGTAGTACGGCCCTGGCACTCGCAATCGGTGGAGAAAATTATTCCACCGTGAGACTACTGGTAGAGCATGGAGCGAATATTGATGCCGCGGTCAATTTCAAGTACGCAGATGGATTGACGATGAAACAGATTATTGAAAATCGAATCTCTGATCCTGCTGGCCTTGCCATTAGAAACTACCTAGTCGCACACGGAGCGCAATTGCCCTCAGGGAATTGACACGGAGATCGGCATCGCGAGAGCCAGCGCGGTTATCCCTCCGTCGATGATGGACGGTTCTGACGGACGGAGAATGGGAAATCCCGATGATTGTTTCGGATCCGCGCAGTCAGCCCGGAACTGAAGAGAAGGGGAACAATCACCGCCCCAAGTCCTGCTCGTCGTCCGGCTCGGGCGCGGAGGCCGGGATGCGAGTCAGGCCCTCCTCGCCCTCGGACCGTTCGCGTTCGGTCTGATCGGCACTGATCCCGGCGTGTTTGCGTTCTGCCGCGGCCCGCGCGGCGTGCCACGCGCCCATGATGCTGCGCTCGTACCCGACCCGCTGCGCGACGTCCAGGGCGCGCATTCGCGCGGCCCGTGACTTGGGATTCCACCAGCGGGCGAGCTGCGCTATCGCAGGATCGGCGCGCGTATCGCTGTGGGGCGGAGCAGAAACCGCGCTCGGTGTCGTAACCTGCTCTCCTCTCGCCCTGCGCGATCGCTCGTCCTCGACGATCCTGGCGAGATCGGCATCGACCACCCGAATGCCCTCTCGAGTGGCGAGCCGTGCCAGGCGTTCCCGGAACTCGGCGCTGCCAGTGATCGACACGGCGTCGCCGAACTTCTGGGCGGCAATGCGTAGCGCAACGCGCTCAACGTCCCGGCTGTGATCCAGAACCTCGACGCGCGAGCGTGTGACGTGCAGCACCTCGCGACCTGTCTCGTCCTTCCAGAGGGTCATCCGTGCCACCTCGTCGCGCTCGCGTGTCAACCGCGCCTTTGGGGCGTGCTCCTGCCCGTCATCATCGCTCGCGGGGCCTTCGATCCCTGGCCTGT
The DNA here is from genome assembly GCA_021851405.1 of Pseudomonadota bacterium. Classification (GTDB taxonomy): domain Bacteria; phylum Pseudomonadota; class Gammaproteobacteria; order Steroidobacterales; family Steroidobacteraceae; genus 13-2-20CM-66-19. Next base: position 12,244 of record JAJZDW010000003.1, on the reverse strand, counting down.
GCTTTCTGCGTCGACGCTCGACCTCCTGCCGCGCGTGAAGCACTTCGAACGCGGCCTTGATCTGCTGATACTCCTGCTGGCTGGCTTGCCCGCTCGCCTTCATGGCCTCACGCAACCCAGCGTATTCAGCCTTGGTGCCGTGCTCGATCGTCAGCCCGTGCTGCGCGCCCATCTCGCGCAGCACGGCGAGCGCCTCCGCGTGAACCGCCCTAGCGGCATCGCGCTCGGTCCACGCGCGGTCGCGCTCTCGAAGCACCTGGGTGTACAGCGAGCCGTTGAGCTTCGCGTCAGCCGCTGCTGCATCGCATTCCTGTTCCGCCCGCGCAGCGCGATGTGCGAGATCTCGCTCGCGGTCCACATCCCGTAACCGGCCCTGGCGCGCGAGCGCGCGATAGCTGTGATGATCGATGTGCCGCCGCTTCGTCTCGCGCGCGTCCTCTCCCCGAGCGAGGCCCGTGATGCGCGCGGTCATATCCTGCACCCGCCGACCCTGCGCTTTGCGATCCGTGATCGTCGTACGCCGAGTGCCGCCCTTGCCGTCCGGGATCGAGTTCACCACGCGTCCGCGTTCGTCCGTTCGATCCACCACGACGTGCGCATGCGCATTGCGATGCACCGTGCCGTCCGCGCCGATGCGCCCCTCATCCCGGTGAATGACGCAGGCCACCACGCGCTCCCCGGTGATGGCCTCGTACTCCTGGCACCAGCGCTCCATCTTCGCGTGCAGGACCTCGGGGGCCTCGTCGGCTAGGTTCGCGATGCCTTCTTTCAGCGGACTGTATTTTGGGGTTGCCCGCGCACGCCCCGAGGCCAACGCCATCTTCTGCGCGTACGCCTGCGCGACATCGCCGTCCCTGACGACGAGATTGGGCTCGCGGTCCTTCTCGGGCAGCAGGTACTGGGGATTCACCGCCCGGCGGTTGTGCGCCTCACAGAGCATGGGTGAGTGCAACGGCTTGAAGTGCACTGATGACCCGCGACTTGTCGCCATGAAGGATCTCCTTGGGGTGCAGGGGCTTGCCCCTTGCCGCAGACACATCCGCCAGGATGCGTAGTGCGCACTACGCATGTCTTCAACATGCCGTGCTTATCCCTATTCCCCTCTCTGGGCCCTGTCGGTCCCGGTGGCGTGCCGGGGGACAAGTCCCCTCGGCACCCGCAGCCAGGCAGGGGCTGCGCCCTGCAAGGGGCCCACCCCGCGGAGGAATGGGGAGAGTCCCGCAACGTGCGGGCGATGGAGATTCCGCAATGGCAACGAAACGAAAGCAGTCGGATGCGGAGAAATTGCTGGCCGCCCAATTCGCAGAGCTGGAGCCCGACCGGCGCATCCTGACGAGCGCCGATCGCGAGTACATCCGCGGTCTGCTGCGTCGGGGACTGTCCCCCGAGCAGATCGTGCCGGTGTTCACCTCGGCCAAGTATCAGGAACCGGATGTGCGAGCAGTCATTGAGGCGGCAGCGCCGAAGCCCTCAGCCCCACCGGCTCCGGGCAGCATCCTCGCCAGATTCCCCGGCAGACCTGCGGACACCGAGCCGCTGAAGGCGGCAGGACTGAAATGGGATCGCGACCGCAAGGTCTGGGCAGGCCCGGACACCGAGTCCGCCCGCACCGCAATTGCAGCCCTGGAAGGCAGCGTGGAGGACGCGGCATGAGCGGCCTCTATCAGCGGATGGCGTCGGCTTGGTGGAACTCGCTCGATGCTACCGAGCGGGAACGATGGTTGGATGCGGCCGAGGCGGACGGACGCACCCGTGAGCTGCTCAGCGCATACACGCTGATGGGCGACCTTCGCGAGAAACACCGGGCCGAAACCGAGCAGGACCGCGATGAGGGCCGCTGACATGGACCGATATGTGACACTGAGCGAAGCGGAACTCTCCGCGCTCCTCGAGCGTGCTGTCGCGCGCGCTCTCGCCCAGCGGCCCGTGGCGAGCACGGTAACCTACGAGCAGGCGGGTGAGATGCTCGGCTGCTCGGGACGCACGGTGCGCCGAATGAAGCCGCCGGTCGTCGCGGCGAACCGCATCCCCTACGCCTGGGTCCTCGAGCGGCTCTCGTCCAGATAGCCGCTCCACCACGCCATCATCCGTCGCCGCTCATCGAGATATTCGGCGCGGTGGTACGCCTCGCGAACTTGATCCGTCTCGCGGTGCGCGAGCTGACGCTCGATCGCGTCCCGGCCCCACAGCTGGCTCTCGTTCAGCACCGTGGAGGCCACCGCGCGGAAGCCGTGGCCCGTCATGCGACCCTTGTACCCGAGGCGGTACAGCGCAAACAGCAGGGTGTTGTTCGAGATTGCGGTTTGCGGATTTTGGCGCGACGCCAGGATGTAGGGACTCTCCTCCTCCATCATCGCGCGCAGCTCCTCGAGAATCGCGCGAACCCGCCCGGAGAGCGGCACCACGTGCGGCATGCGCCGCTTCATGCGCTCCTCGGGGACCACCCAGGTCTCGGGGTCGCGGATCTCCGCCCATTGCGCCCCGATCAGCTCTGACGTGCGCAGGAACGTGTGCGCCAAGAGCAGCAGGCCCAAGCGGGTGACGGGTTCCGGGTAGCGGTCGATGGACTTCATCAGCGCCGGTAGTTCAGCCGACGTCACCGCCGCCATCGGAGTCTTTTCCACCGCCGGCAATACTCGGGAGAGCCCGGCGCCGGGATGCGATTCGATATCGCCGTGATCGACGGAATGATCGAGGATGGCGCGGATGCGCTGGCCGAGCCGGTGGGCGGTCTCCACTTTCCCCGTCGCCGCCACCCGCCGCACGACATCGACCAGATCCGCCCGGTACAGCTCGTCGAGCCGCCGGCTGCCGATCACCGGCAGTACGTAATCCCGGATCGACTGCTCCACCGTGCGCTGGCTGTTCGCGTTGCTCAGTCCCGGTAGTCGCCAGGTGAGCCATCGCTCGGCGGCTTCGGCGAAGGTGAGCGCGGTGCCCCCACCGCGCAGCTCAGCCTCGCGCTTCGCCGCCCACCGTTCCGCTTCCCGGCGCAGCCTGAAGAGCCGGGATTCGCGCCGGCCGGCGACGAACAGGTGCACCCGCCAGCCCTCGCCGTAGTGCGTAATCGATGCCATTGCCGTGCGGACTTCGTGCGGACTTCTTGGCCGGGAATGGCATCTTGGCCGGACGCAGTGGGACAGGCAATAGCTCAAGTCGCTGATTTGTCACACTCTGTCATCTCCGCCAGACAGATCTAGACAGAGCTGGCGGAGAGGGTGGGATTCGAACCCACGTGCCGGTTTTACCCGACCATCCGATTTCGAGTCGGCGCCGTTATGACCGCTTCGGTACCTCTCCCCGGGGTCGGTGATATTATAGCGGTATATTTTTGGCTCTGTGGAGTCCGGTTTTGGCGCGAAGACGCATCCATGCACGCCTCGGACGGACCGCCTTCAGGATGGGCACAGTGGCAGCGGTCACGGCCTTGGCACTTCTGGCGCACGGTTCGCGCAGCCAAACGGTGCTCGAACGGATCCGCGCCCGGGGAGAATTGCGCGTCGCGACGCTGAATCTCCCCACCTGCTACTACATCGGCCCGAAGGGTCCGACCGGCCTCGAGTACGACCTGGCGAAGGATTTCGCGCACGATCTCGGCGTGAAATTGAAGATCGTCCCGGTGCCCGACGAGGGGGCGCTGCGCGCGGCACTCGCCTCGGGGCGGGCCGACATCGCTGCGGCCCAGATCACCGCGGATGCCGCCTGGCGCGATGTGGGCGAACCCGCCGCACCGTATGCCGAAGTCCCGCAGCTGGTGATTTACCGCAGCGGCGAACCGGCACCGCAAAATCTGCCGCAGCTGCAGTATGCGAAGCTGGTGGTCCGCGCGCACAGCCCGCAGGTCGAGGTCCTCAAACAGTTGCGGCTGGTCGCGCCGTTCCTGCAATGGGAGGCGACCGAGACCGGCAACACGCCGCTGCAAGACGTCGCCTCAGGTGAAGTCGGCTACGCCGTGGTCGATGGGCGCGCCTATGCGTACGCGCACCACTTGTATCCGGACGTGCGCGTGGCGTTCGCGCTGCCGCAGAAGCGACCGATCCAATGGGTGGTACGTCCGGATGCACCGGACCTGCTGCACGCCGTCAATCATTATTTTCGCACGCTGCGCGCCACCGGGCAGCTGACTGCGCTGATGCAGCACGAGTCGGGGAATACCGGCAATTTCCCCTACGAGCGTTCGCGCCTGTTCCAGATTTATCTGGTGCAGCGCCTGCCGCTGTACCGCAAGTGGTTCGAGGCGGCTGCCGAGCGCTACCACCTCGAGTGGCGGCTGCTCGCGGCGATCGGCTTCCAGGAGTCGCGCTGGAACCCGGCAGCCATCTCGACCACCGGGGCGGCCGGAGTGATGATGCTGACGTCCGATACGGCCCAGGAGATGGGCATCGAGGACCGGGCCGACGCGAAGGCGAACATTTTCGCCGGCGCGCGCTATTTCAAACAGGTCCTGGAGATGATTCCGAAACACATTCCGGAGCCGGACCGCACCTGGTTCGCGATCGCCTCGTACAACGTGGGCTTCGGCCACGTCGAGGACGCGCGCGTGCTGGCCCAGCGGATGGGCAAGAACCCCGACTCTTGGGCGGCCGTGCGGCGGGTGCTGCCGCTGCTGACCGATCCGCGTTGGTACGACCAGGCCAAATATGGCTACGCCCAAGGCTGGCAGCCGGTCGAGTACGTGGCGCGCGTGCGTGAATTCTTGCGCCTGCTCGAGTGGGCCCCCGAAAGCGGCGTCCTGGTGCAGACGGCCGATGCAAATGCGAACGCGCCGGTCGCCGATCTGTCCGGCAGTTGAGCGGCGCGGCTAGGCGCGACGCGCAGCGAAAAACGACTGCAGCAGCGCGCTGCACTCCTGCATCAGTACGCCGCCGAACACGTCGACTCGGTGATTGAGCGCCGGCACCGCGAACAGATTCAGGAGGCTGCCGGCCGCCCCGGCCTTCGGATCCCAGGCGCCGAACACCACTCGGCGCACCCGTGCGTGCACGATCGCTGCAGCGCACATCGCACACGGCTCGAGCGTGACGTACAGCGTCGTGTCGGTCAGGCGATAACTGCCGAGCTCGCGTCCGCCGGCGCGCAGCGCTTCGATCTCCGCATGCGCCGTCGGATCGTGGGCACCGATCGGACAATTGGCGCGCGCAGCGAGCACTCCCTCGTCCCGCACCAGCACCGCGCCCACCGGCACCTCTCCCTCGCGGCCGGCCCGCTCGGCCTGCTCGATCGCAAGGCGCATGAACTCGATGTCGCTCGGCACGACGTTCAGCCCTCCTCGTCCGCTCCGAGCACGCGCCCGACCCGAGCCTGCAGGCGTCCGCTCGCGAGGCGCGCCTCGATCTGCTCCCCGGGGCTCACGGCCGCAGCGTCTCGCAGCAGCGAGCCGTCGGCACGGGTCACGATGGCGAAACCACGCGCCAGTGTCGCCAGAGGGCTGGCCGTCTGCAGCGTGCGGTGCGCGAGCGTCACCCGGTGGTCCAGCCGCGAGAGCTCCGTGCTCATCTGCCGCTCGAGCCGCGCCGCAAGCGATTCGATGCGCGCCCACAGCTCGCCCGCGCGCCGCTGCGGGGAGTGCGGCAGGAGCCGAGCCTCGCAGCGCGTCAGACGATGGCGGGCGTCCTGTACCGCACTGCGCACGGCCAGCGTCAAACGCTGCTCCAGGTCATCGAGCCGTTGCGCCTGGTGAGCCAGGCGCAGCCCCGGATCGGCCCGGGTCAGGCGCGCTCTCGCCGCTTCGAACCGCGCCCCGGCCGCGCGCAGCTCGCGATTCATCGTTGCGCCGATGCGCGCGCCCGTGCGCTCCAGCGCCTCGAGCAGCGCCTGTCGGTCCGGCACGACCAGCTCCGCGGCGCCCGAGGGCGTCGGTGCGCGCGCATCGGCCGCGAAGTCCGCGATGGTGAAGTCGATCTCGTGGCCCACGCCGCTCACGACCGGCACGGCGCAGGCGCGAATGGCGCGCGCCAGGCGCTCGTCATTGAATGCCCACAGGTCCTCAAGGGAACCACCGCCGCGCGTCAGGATGAGCACGTCGCAATCGGCACGCTGTGAGGCGAGCGCGAGCGCCTCGACGATCGCCGGGGCGGCAGCCGCGCCCTGCACCGGAACCGGATAGATGCGCACCGCCGCCGGCGGGAAGCGCCGCGCCAGGATATGCAGCACGTCGCGGATCGCCGCCCCGGTGGGTGAGGTCACGACGCCGATGCGCCGGGGAAAGCGTGGCAGCGGGCGCTTCGCCTCGAGCGCGAACAGCCCCTCGGCGGCAAGCTTTGCCTTGAGCCGCTCGAATTCGCGCTGCAAGGCCCCGACACCCGCCTCCTCGAGGTGCTCGACGATGAGCTGATAGTCCCCGCGCGGCTCGTACAGGCTCACCCGACCGCGCGCCAGGACCTGCTGCCCGGCCTTCGGAGTGAAGGCCACCCCGGAGGCGCGCATGCGAAACATGGCGCAGCGCACCTGCGCCTCGCGGTCCTTCAGGGAGAAATACCAGTGCCCCGAGGCGGGCTGAGCGAAATTGGACAGCTCGCCCTCGACCCACACCACACCGAGGCCGCGCTCGAGCAAGGTGCGCACCTCCCGGTTCAGCCGGGCGACGGTAAAGACTGCGGGGGTGGGCGCTGCGGCGCTCTCACCCGTGACATCGGCGCTGGACATGGGCGAACCATACCACCGAGGTTTACCGGCGGGCTGCCGATGCGTAGAATTAGCTATGCGAATTCTCGAACAAGCCCTGACGTTCGACGACGTCTTACTCGTCCCCGCCTACTCGGAAATTCTGCCCCGCGAGGTGGACCTGTCCACCCCGCTCACGCGGCGCATCCGCCTGAATCTGCCGCTGCTGTCGGCGGCGATGGACACCGTGACCGAGGCGCGCCTGGCGATCACCATCGCCCAGGAAGGCGGCATCGGCATCGTACACAAGAGCATGAGCATCGAGGCCCAGGCGCGCGAGGTCGGCCGGGTCAAGAAGTTCGAAAGCGGCCTGATCACGGATCCGATCACCGTACCGCCCACGATGACCATCCGCGAAGTGCTCGACCTGACGCATGCGCGCGGCATCTCCGGAGTGCCCGTGGTGCTCGGCCGCAAGGTCGTCGGGATCGTCACCCACCGCGACCTGCGTTTCGAACTGAAGCTCGACGCCCCGGTGTCCTCGGTGATGACGCCGAAGGAGCGCCTGATCACGGTACGCGAGACGACGCCCAGAGAAGAAGTGCTGGCGCTGCTGCACAAGCACCGCATCGAAAAGGTGCTGGTGGTCAACGGCGAGCAGGAACTCGCCGGCATGATCACCGTGAAGGACATCCAGAAGGCGAAGGAATTCCCCCGCGCCTGCAAGGACGAGGGGGGCCGGCTGCGCGTCGGCGCGGCCGTCGGGACCACCGTCGATACCTTGGACCGGGTCGCCGCGCTACGCGAGGCTGGCGTCGATGTCGTCGTCGTCGATACGGCGCACGGTCACTCGCGCGGCGTCCTCCACACCGTGGCACAGATCAAGAAGCGCTGGCCCGAGCAGCAGGTCATCGCCGGGAACATCGCGACCGCCGAGGCGGCGCGTGCACTGGTGGAGGCCGGTGCGGATGCCGTCAAGGTCGGGATCGGGCCCGGTTCGATCTGCACGACTCGTATCGTTGCCGGCGTGGGCGTCCCGCAGATCTCCGCGGTGTCCAACGTGGCCGAGGCGCTGCGCGACAGCGACGTGCCGGTGATCTCCGATGGCGGCATCCGCTTCTCCGGTGACATCGCCAAGGCCATCGTCGCCGGTGCGCACACGGTCATGATCGGGAGCCTGTTCGCCGGCACCGAGGAATCCCCGGGAGAAGTGGAGCTCTACCAAGGGGCCTCCTACAAGTCCTATCGCGGCATGGGTTCTCTCGGCGCAATGGGCGAGCGCCACGGGTCGGCCGACCGCTACTTCCAGGATGCGGCCACCGAGCTCGAGAAGCTGGTCCCGGAGGGCGTCGAGGGACGCGTGCCGTACAAGGGCAGCGTCGTCACCATCCTCCAGCAACTCGCCGGCGGATTGCGCGCCGCGATGGGCTACACCGGCAGCCGCGACATCACCGAGATGCGCACCCGACCGGTGTTCGTGCGGGTCACGACCGCCGGCATGCGCGAGAGTCATGTTCACGACGTCTCGATCACCAAAGAAGCGCCCAATTACCGGGTGTCCTGATCCTGATGCCCTGCACACCACCACCGACCAGAACCGCGGCCGAGCCGCATCCGGCATGAACACATCCGCTCCGACCGCCGCGCCACACCAGGACATCCACTCAGACCGTATCCTCATCCTCGACTTCGGCGCCCAGTACACGCAGCTCATTGCGCGGCGCGTGCGCGAATTCGGGGTGTATTGCGAGATTCACCCCTGGGACCTCTCCGAGGAGGAGGTGCGCGCGTTCAGGCCGCGCGGCATCATTCTGTCCGGCGGACCGGAGTCGGTCGTCGCCGCCGCGTCCCCCCGGGCGCCGGAGTCGGTCTACGCCCTCGGGGTGCCGGTGCTCGGCATCTGCTACGGCATGCAGACCATGGCCCACCAGCTCGGAGGGAAGGTCATTGGCTCCGCCGAGCGGGAGTTCGGCTACGCGGAAGTCACCCTGACGGCGTCCTGCCGCCTCCTCGAGGGCATCGAGGACCGGCACGACACCCAGGGCCACCCCGTGCTCGATGTATGGATGAGCCACGGCGACCGCGTCGAGGAGCTGCCCGCGGGCTTCAGCGGGTTCGCCGCAACCGCCAGCATCCCCTACGCGGCGATGTGCGACGAACAGCGACGCTTCTACGGCGTGCAGTTCCACCCGGAGGTCACGCACACGTCCCAGGGCACACGGCTGCTCGAGCGCTTCGTGCGCGAGATCTGCGGCTGCGCGGCGCTCTGGAGCACCGGGAACATCATCGAGGATGCCATCGCGCGGGTTCGGGCCCAGGTCGGAACCGGTGCGGTGTTGCTCGGGCTCTCCGGCGGCGTCGACTCCTCCGTCGTCGCCGCCTTGCTGCACCGCGCCATCGGCACGCAGCTGGTCTGCGTATTCGTGGATCACGGTCTGCTGCGTCTCGGGGAAGGCGATCAGGTGATGGCCACCTTCGCGGAGCATCTGGGCGTACGCGTGATCCGCGTCGACGCCGAGGAGCGCTTTCTCAGTGCGCTCACCGGCGTCGCCGACCCGGAGGCCAAACGCAAGATCATTGGCCGCACCTTCGTCGAGGTCTTCGACGAGGAGGCGCGCAAGCTCACCGGCGTTACGTTCCTGGCCCAGGGCACGATCTACCCCGATGTCATCGAGTCGGCCGGGGCGCGCACCGGCAAAGCACACGTCATCAAGTCGCATCACAACGTCGGCGGCTTGCCGAAGAACATGAACCTGAAGCTCGTCGAGCCGCTGCGCGAGCTGTTCAAAGACGAGGTGCGGCGGCTCGGCATCGAGCTCGGACTGCCGCGCGAGATGGTCTACCGGCACCCCTTCCCCGGCCCCGGACTCGGGGTGCGCATTCTCGGTGAAGTGCACAAGCCGTACGCAGACCTGCTGCGCCGCGCGGACGCGATCTTCATCGAGGAGCTGCGCCGGCACGAGCTCTACGACCGCACCAGCCAGGCGTTCGCGGTATTTCTCCCGGTGCGTTCAGTGGGCGTCATGGGCGACGGGCGCCGTTACGATTACGTCGTGGCGCTGCGCGCGGTGGAGACCATCGATTTCATGACCGCGCACTGGGCACGGCTGCCCTATGAGTTTCTCGATCTGGTCTCGCGCCGCATCGTGAACGAGGTGAACGGCATCTCGCGCGTCGTCTACGACATCAGCGGCAAACCGCCCGCCACCATCGAGTGGGAGTGACCAAGGCGCTTCCCTAATGTGGCACGGTCAGCTGAGAAAGTGAACCCGTAGTATCTGGGCAATATTGGCAATTACCCGGCTATGAAGCGGGACGCTGACGTTGAATGGCCTCGCGGTTCGACTCTGATTTTATGAAATCGACAAACGCTCGCAGTGGCGCCGGCAGCAGGCGGCGGCCAGGATAATAGAGGAAGGGACCGGAAAAGCGCTGCCACCATGGTTCGAGGATGGGCTCGAGGGCGCCACTCTCAAAATGCGGCCGCAGCCAATCCTCGAACAGATTGATGATTCCACAACCGCCGATCGCCGCGTCGACCAAGAGATCCGTCGCTGCACCTACCTGTACCAAGAGCGGTCCTGGCGGGTCGACGCGAAACGTCTTGCCGTTCCGTTGGTACTCCCATTGGGTCTTTGCGCCGCTAGAGAATCGGCCGCTCAGGCACGCGTGCTTGAGTAGATCACGTGGGTGTTTGGGTCGACCGTGGCGATCGAGATACGCGCTCGAAGCGGCCGTCGCGAAGCGTTGCTTCCTCGCGCCGATCGGTACGGCGATCATGTCCTTTTCCAGCCGCTCTTCGTAGCGAATACCGGCATCGCACCCGGCCGCGAGTAAGTCGACGAAACTATCATCGGCGAGCACCTCCAGGCGAACGTCGGGAACCGCGGCCAAAAACGGCGGAACGATGGCCGGGAGCACCAAACGCGCTGCACTGACAGGCACATTGAGCCTCAGTGTACCGACCGGTCTACCTCGATAGTCATTCACGACGTCGACTGCGGACCGCACTTCACTGAGGGCGGGCCCGAGGCGTTCAAGTAAGCGCTGACCTGCCTCGGTGGTCGCCACACTGCGGGTTGTTCGATGGAGCAACCGCACGCCGAGCCGAGTTTCGAGCCGACGCACGGCTTCGCTTAAGCCGGACGCGCTGGCGCCGCTGGCCCGTGCGCCGTCGCGAAAGCCCTTGGCGCGCGCGACCGTCAGAAAGGCATTGAGATCGACCAGATCGACATCCATTGTTCGGTTCTCCGCACAGCCTGTGCGGAGAGTAGCGGCTTATCGAACGGATGCAAAGCGCCTACATTCTTGTCACCACCACCTCGATGGAGATGCACGAATGAATGCAACGAACACTTCTGCTTCGTATTCGCTTGGCGATCGGAGCGTGAAGCGCCTGGGGTACGGCGCCATGCAGCTTGCGGGACCCGGAGTATTCGGACCTCCGAAGGATCACAGCGCCGCCGTGGCTGTCCTTAGAGAAGCCGTCGAGGTCGGAGTGAATCACATCGATACGGCTGATTTCTACGGTCCACACATTACAAACCAGATCATCCGCGACGCGCTGTGGCCGTACCGCGATGATCTGGTTATCGCGACCAAGGTCGGCGCGCGCCGCGGCCCGGAGGGGTCATGGATGCCGGCATTCGCGCATGAGGAGTTGACTCAGGCGGTTCACGATAATCTGCGTAATCTGGGGCGCGAAACGATCGAGGTCGTGAACCTGCGGTGTATGTTCAACGTCCATCACCCCGCCGATGGTTCGATCGAAGCACCCCTAACTGTATTGGCTGAGTTTCAGCAGAAGGGCCTCGTGCGGCATATTGGTCTCAGCAACGTCACGCCGACACAAGTGGAAGAAGGGCAACGGATTTGCCAGATAGCCTGCGTACAGAACCACTACAACTTGGTGAATCGGGCCGATGACAGCCTGATCGATAAACTCGCGCAACAGAACGTTGCGTTCGTACCGTTTTTCCCTCTTGGCGGGTTCACGCCACTTCAGTCCTCCACGCTGTCGGACGTCGCAAAACGCCTTGAAGCCACGCCAATGCAGGTCGCACTAGCTTGGTTGCTGCAACGTTCGCCGAATATCCTTCTCATCCCAGGTACGTCCTCTCTCAAGCACCTTAGAGAGAATCAAGCCGCTGGTGACCTACAGCTTGCGGCTAACGATCTCGCGGAGCTTGACTCGATCGCCTAAGTCGCCGAATTCGCCCCGTCATCAGGGGCGTCTCGGACACAAAGCTGATCGAAGTCACGTTCGCCTCGGGCCTCGGGTGGCTTGCCAAAACCCATTGAACCTTTCGCCATCTATCGCCGCCTATCGCGCTCAAGCGGAAGTTCTTGACGGTCGATGTGACGGTAAGTTTGGCGTACCCTAAGTTGAAGTCTCGTTATTTCAGGTACTTATAATTGCCGGAGACAATTGAGCGGGAGTGACCGGACCAGGGTGCTTCCCTGCTTTTGCACGGTTGGGTGACGCGGTGAGGTCCGAGACTTGGGGCAAAAGTGGCACTTACTAAGCAGTACATATCTTAGAGACTATGATATGATGCTGGGATGCGAGTTGATGGTCGAAAGGTCAGTCACGCGAAGCTCGAAGAGGCGCGCTTCGAGGCGGTCAGGCGAGTCCAGGCGG
>JAJZDW010000067.1 GCA_021851405.1 Pseudomonadota bacterium | reverse complement strand
ACAATCCATCGCCAACGCACAGACCCCCGGCAGAATCACCGCCGCGCATCGACATCACGCCCCGACATCGCCAAACTCGCACCCATGGCCATGAAAATCCGCTCCTTCATGCATAGTGCAGGCTAGCGCGCGGCGCGGCGCAAATCGAGCGGCCGCGCCTCAGCGCTGGGCCGCGCTGTGGTACTTGCGGCGGATCTCGGCGAGATCGACTGCCGGCGCGGGATACTTGAGGTTCATTGCCTCGAGGCGCTCGACGACGATGCGCGCGATGGCGAGGTTGCGATACCACTTGTGATTGCCGGGAATGACGTACCACGGGGCGTACTCGCTGCTGCACCGGGAGAGAGCATCCTCGTAGGCGCGCCGGTACTGGGGCCAGAACTTTCGTTCGGTGTAATCCGAGGCCGTGATCTTCCAGTGTTTACTCGGGTCCTCGAGTCGCGCCTTGAAGCGCGCGAGCTGCTCCTCGCTCGAGATGTGCAGGTAGAATTTCAGGATCGCAACGCCGTCGTCGGCGAGCGCGCGCTCGAATTCGTTGATCCGCACGTAGCGCTCCGTCCAGACCGCCCGGCTGACGAGCTTGTGGACGCGCACCACGAGCACGTCCTCGTAATGGGAGCGGTTGAAGATCACCACCTCACCGCGCGCCGGCGCATCCCGGTGCGCCCGCCAGAGAAAGTCGTGCGCCGCCTCCTCCGCGGAAGGGTGACGGAAATGCGCCACCCGGCAGCCCTGCGGGTTCATCGCGCCCAGCACGTGATTGATCACGCCGTCCTTGCCTGCGGTATCCATGGCCTGCAGACAGATCAGCAGCGAATGGCGGCCGTCGGCGTAGAGGAGCTCCTGCAGCGCGCGCAGACGCTCGGTGTAATGCTGCAGCTCATCTGCGGCCGATGCGTGGTCCTGATGATGCCCCTTGAACGCCGGATCGATGGCGGAGAGCGTCACCCGGGCGCCCGAGGCCACCCGAAACTGCTCACGATCGTTCATGGGTCCACCCATACGCGCAGGCCATACTGCTGTCGATACGGGCTTCCCCCGCCGTCCGGCACACCGGCGAGGATCCTGAACCTCACGGTGGCGCACCGGAGGGTCGGCGCAGCAGGCGGAAGCCGGACGGGTGCGCGCTGGGCTCGCGGCCGAAGGACAGTGTGACGGCCCAGGCGGCCGCCGCCAGCACGAAAGTCACGACGAGTTCGGACCACCGCTGCGCAGCGGGCGTCGCCCAAGAGGGGCGCGGCTGCGCGAAGAAACTCGGCACCCAGACGACGAGGCCGAACAGGCTCATCATGGTGGCCTCAAGCGCCGCAGCCGCGCGCGGAACAATCCCGAGGATGATGGCCAATCCGGCGGCGACATGACAGGCGCCTGTGGCATACGCGACCACCAGTCGAGCGGGAAGCCAGGTCGGCACCAAGGTCGCCGTATAGGAGGCGTAGGCGAAGTGAGACGCCCCATAAAACACGCACGTGACGCCAAAGAGACTCTGTGCGACGCGTAGAGTCGTCCGCTCAGCGGGCGCTGCACCTGGCCCGCGGACCGCGCGGCGCAACATCACGTAGAGCACCCCGGCACCGGCAAGGGGCGTCACGGCTTCGAAAAACGGATACCACGCGCCGAGGCTTTGCGGCGTTGCGAGTCCCTGCGGCACCGCCAGCGCAGCCGACACTGCCTGATAGGCTCCCAGCGTCACCACGCTCGCCACCGCCGTGCGCACGATGCACAGGCCGATGCTCGCCAGCAGAATCACCAGTGCCGCCGCGTAGATCACCATCTCGCGCAGCGGAACCCCAGCCGGCACGGGCTGCGGCACCCATCGCCCGAACGCCAGGATCAAAAAGGCAAGGCTGGCCGATGCGAGCGCAAACAACCCGCGCGCGACGACAACGGCGTTGACCGGCACTCCTCGAACGGCGCTCGGCAAGCTCATGCAACCCCGCCTACGGCATTCTGATCAAGTCAGGTCGCCCAGCATACGCCGCTCTCTCGTGACGCACACCTGCCCGTGAGCACCCATGCCGTGCCGGCCATGGACTGCTTGCGGCCTCACTCCCAGCATTGGTCCTGCGTGTGACGCCGACCTTGACGCACGTCCTCGCATGGGCGCCGGTGGCGCTGCTGTTGCTCAACGGAGCCGCCTTCCGCGCCTACTCTCGGACACGTCGACTCATGGTGCCTCACGCGATCACTCCGACGACAGCGAGGGACGCCCGATTTGATGTATGAGGCCCCCCAAGCGCGTGTGCGGTGGAACCGCCCAGCGGCAAGATCAGCATCACCATCCCCGCCACAGATACCCGCCGACCGAGGAAGCGCACCGAACCCGGCGTCCTGCGCGCATCGCACCGCCCGCCGGTACAGCTCAGCCGCCGGGTGTACTCCGCCCGCACCGACGCCGGACAGCCGCGGGGTTTGCGAGGAAAATCCGCCACCTGCAGAGGTCCTGCGCGCTCCGGGCAGCGCCTCCGGCGAGCCTCGGCGGCAAGCTGCGCGTCAATCTGGGTGAGAAAGGGGGGAAAACGCCGGATCGTTCAGAACGCTGACGTACACCGGTCGAGTGTCTCAGGCGGGGTAACCGGAGACTCCCCGGAGGGGCTCTTGCACATCCAGAGCCCCGACGGGGACCCTGCCCCGGCCATCAGGGCCATCAGGGCCATCAGGGGCCCGCGGCCTTCCTGTGCGTCCTGCAGGATCTTCAGCCCGGCCAGCGACCGGTCAGACGGCACGAAGACCACAGAGAGATCGAGAGAGGAAATGACCGAAAGAGCGCTCAACATCCATGATGGACCCCGGGCCCTGTCCATCATCGAGCGTGATCGGAAACCCGTCCGGAACCAGCAGATAGGATCGCCGTGCTCACCGTGCAGCCGTGCAGCCCTAACCATCGATGAGTTGGACGCGAAACCTGCCTCGGACCCCCCCGGGGGAGCCGTCGCGGCGCGCCGGGCAGCAGCGCCGCACCCTCACCGCGACGTCGTCGTGCCCTGCCCCTTCACCTTCACCGCATTGGGATTGCTGAGCACCTTCAGAACCACCCGGCGGTTCAGCGCTCGACCAGACGCCGTGCGATTGCTCGCAATCGGGTCGGCAACACCGTAACCACGGGTGCGCAACTGCTGCCGCTCGACGCCCTCGCCGAGAACGAACTGTCGCACCGACTCAGCACGGAGTTCCGAAAGCTTCAGATTGTAGGCAACCGTCCCGGTGCTGTCGGTATAGCCCTGGACCTGCACCTTCAGCAGCGGGTGACGTCTAAGGCCGGCCGCGACATCCTCCAACACCGCACGAGACGGCGCCGTCAGCCGCGCCGAGTCAAACGCGAAGGTGACTCCCTTGAGAATTACCGAACCGCGCCTCGGCAGCGCAAACGTGCTGCGTGGAGGGCTCAGCGCCACAGCCTCAGGCGGCCGCGGCAATGCAACTGCTGTCGGCGCCGGCATGGGCGGTGGCGGGGGTGGCGGCGACGCAGCCACGACTGGCGCGCTCGATGCGGGCGAGCCGCCGAAGGAGTACTGGAAACCCAAATCCGCAATGTAATCCTGCAAATCCGGGGAATGCCCCGGGTTCTCCCAACGCACCTTGATTTCCGGCCGTAGGGCGAATTCCCGAGTGCCTCGGGCGCTGCGCCAAAGGTTCCAGTAGAACCCCACACCCGCGTCGGCCACAAAATTGGTCTGATTCGGCACCTGGCCACCAGGAATATCGTGCACGAATCCGGACCCGATGCGCAGATACGGCGAAATCGTCCCGCTGCGATTGAGGATCGCAAGCGCATCGAGAGTCGTGCCATAGACGTTCAGAGCATCCGCCCCGCGCCGACCCGATAGCCGGGTGCCATCGATGTTCAACTCGAGATTCAAATAGCGATTGAGCTCGCGGCCAAAGGCAAGGCCATACAGCCAATCGTTCTTCTCGAGAGAACGCTGATAGTTCGGCGCGATACCGCCGATCTCCGGGGTGATGTACCAGTGATCCGACTGTCCGGCGCACGCTATCGCCGGCATGGCGAGCGCGCACACCATCAACGATTCTTTAATACGCACAACATCTCTCCATGTCCTTATGGACATTGACTCGAGGTGGGGAAATTCCGGCAATGTTCATCCTGGAGTGCCTCTCTCGCGCCCCAACGACGTAACACCTACCCATTCTCACGACCGCAGGATCTCCTTCAGCGCGCAGCGGCTCCCTTGAGCCGGACCGCTCTCGCACCTGGACCCTGGCCCAGATTGCGGCCCAGCCTCGGCGCGGTCAGCGCCTCGTGCCGCCCAGAATCCCTGAAGAGGTCGGACGACTCGGCCGCCGGCCAGAAAATGCCAGACTCGTGAGAGCTTGCCGTCACCAATAAATTTCCGATCGGCACGCGCCTCGCTCAACGCTCGCGCGGCGCCCTGAACTGGGCCCAGGAATGGCCCTTTTTTTGGTCAATTCCCGTCGAACCGGCTTACGCACAGCACACCTTCACCGCGCACCCCACTTCAATCTGCGAATGCGCGACGAGACGATGCCTTCGAAGAGCACATCGCCCTACGGCATCCTGCTGATGGTGAACTTACCTACACTGACACCGAGATCTATGCCTCGGCCAGATCCTGCGAGCGCCAGCGAGACCGTTCCCTTTGTCAACACTTGCACTGAGCCAGATTTCATCATGCCGGCGCTCGCCTCTCCCTGCGCGTACGATCCAAGCACGTCATAAATGGAGTGCACGTCCGTAAACGTACCGAGGCCATTGTTGATCCGTGACTTGCCCGCCGTGAGGCCCACTGATTCCGCGGCGATCCTCACGCGCATCGTCGTTCCGTTCGAACAGGTCACGGTGCCCGTTCCCTTCATCTGCTTGTAGATGGCCGACCAACTGCTGGTACTGAATCGCATCTTGCAATTGATAGTTCTTCCCGCAGCCACCGCATACCGCGGCACCATCGCGCTCGCGACAAATATGCTCGCCAACCCCAATAACGGTAAATAACGTGTTTTCATACTGTACTCTTAGGCTCTGAACCGCAGGGCCACATGGCGGCCCTGCAGAAGGCGCGGGAAGCTCAGTTCTGCTTCAGTCCACGCACAGATCGTCTCGGATCAACCGAGCGCAAAGTGACCTGACGTCACCGCACACCCGCCGAATGCTCTCCTTTGTTGAAGGCGCCCTTGCGTACATTCGTCCCGCCATCGCGCGACTTGCCCTGCTCGTGAGATTCGTGCTTATCGCTTTTGCCCGGCTCGGTCCGCGCGCCTTCGCGCTTCTTATCCGACTCCGTTGTGGACTTGTTCGCATCATTCGAATGCTGTGTGTTCATAAAATGACTTCCATCGAATTTCGTGTGTGGGAATTTCAGAGTGATTCTCAGCGCGCACTGCCCATCTTCCTGAGCGTCGCCCGATCGATATCGCTCGTTGCATCGGAGGGAATTCTTCCCCGAAGAGCCGAAACGAACTCTTCCTGAGTTCGCTTCGACGCGCCGATCCGGCGCCATTCACGCTGTGCTCCTGCGCTGCGCGAATTCCGGTCGCCTCTCCTTGCATGACCGATTGCGCGGGCCGAGAGACCCGGGGAATGATTCCGTCGTCATCTGCCAAGCTGCATAGTACCTACGTGGTGCGACCTCGTCCGTGCGCTAACGTACCAAGATCGCGCCCACGCTCCGCAGGGCATGCGCGCGTCGACTCGTGCAATACGACAGGTTGCCTCGTGTTGGCACACGGACTTGATGACTATCACGGCGATTTTGGATGGTGGCGCACTGAACGGGCGCCTGGATTTTCTATGAATCCATTGCGACACCTTAGAGCGCGCCCAATTCACCGTATTACGGCACGCTCTCGTTTCTCATCTCGGTGCGCCATCGATGATTGACGCAGGACGCGCCTCCGCGGACGCTCTTGGGGCGAGCGTCATCACAGGCACCTGTCGCCGTAGCGCACCTGGCGCAAATCTGCGGCAGAAACGCCGCGGGGAGGACGGACGAGGTGTGTGAACCTACCTCCGCGGCGCGCTCGGGTTTCCAATCGAAAGGCGTGATTCACACCGGGGCGAGACGCTGATCGTCCGAACGACCGGACAGCGCCTCTCGCCGAACCTCAGATCCGTGTCCCGCCAGACAGGAGTGCGGCCCGTGTGGGTCCCGAGGGTAAATTCGGGCTCCGCGCGATCAGATTCCATGTGTCCGCGCGAGCGACCGGCGCCCCGAGCACGCAGGCCAGCAATGCGAGCGCAGTGACTTTCCGACGGATCGGCGTGGTGTGCGCTCCCGGTTTTGTTGGCCGGACAGATGATGCGACACAGCCGTCCGGCGCACCTTTCGTGCGCCCGTCAGGCAGTCGTCTCGCGCATTGGTGCAATCTTCGGGCGGCGTTTCTTTTCGGCGTGCCACAGATCATAGGCGGTCTGCATATTGAGCCACGATTCCGCCGATCCGCCGAATGCGATAGCAAGCCGGATTGCAAGCTCTGCGCTCACCGCAGCGCGTCCGTTGACTACGCGCGAGAGCGCAACACGAGATACGCGCAGCCGCTTAGCGAATTCGGCCACGGTGATACCGCCATCCTTGCGCAACACGGTATCCGCCAGGACCGCGCCGGGATGCGGTGGGTTGTACATGCGAGTCATAGATGTCTCCGTCAGTGATAGTCCTGATAATCGACCAGCACTTCTCCCGCATCAACCTTTACGTTGCGCCGTAACTCACTCGTTTTTCAACAGAGCCTGACCAACTTACCCGCGACCCGAGCACATCGGTTTACGTTCCCGGTGGAGACGACACTGGCAATAGGCGATGACGGCTTTGAGTCCATAGACTGCCCGCAATTTGGGTGACAGAACTTGGAACCGACCAAACGATGCCCGTTCTGCGCCGAAGAAATTCTTGCCGACGCTATCAAGGAAAGCGTCCCACGGGGCACTGCATGGATCACTGGCGAGCATGCTGATAGATGGACACGCAGTTTACCGACAGAGGTATCTGCGCGATGGGTGCGAAGACGAGATCGATGGGAAGGCCGAGCGG
>JAJZDW010000066.1 GCA_021851405.1 Pseudomonadota bacterium | reverse complement strand
CTGTTGCGTGCTGTCGTTGGTCGCCTGCGTTATCTCCAGAAGACACCAGAGCATGTGCGCTCGTTCTTTCGACATCCTGAGACACGCTATGCGTATGCATAGTCTCTAAGTTAAGTACTGATTAGTACTTGTCGGCCGCAGTTGAAGTAGAGCGCTGATTGCGGCGTGCCGCAATGCTCGACTCCATGCCATTTCCGATGGCGCTCACGGGCTGACCGCCGGCTGATTCCCAGGGAAGTACTCAGTGTGAGTCTCGCCGGTGCGTCCGAAATAGAGTACGCGGCGGCCCAGGAAGGAGACCAGATATCCGGCGCATCCCGCGCGTTTTACCTTGTCGCAAAAGCCCTTGTACGTGTACCCAGGCTCGAGCGCTTGTGCTTCGCGGATCGCGGTCTTTACTACGTCTACATTGAACTGAGTCGCGACAGCAACCCGGCTGAGTTGTGTAGGCAGATCAAGGCCACGGCCGTCCTGCAGATAATAGGTTGCCGTGCCGAGCCGCAGATCGACGAGATAGCTGTCGAAGGCACCCGCCGTTAATATGCCGACGATCTCCGGGAAGGTCATCGTGCCGCTTTCGGCGCCTTCGAGGCATCGTCGGGCGATATCTTGATGTTTGCGATCCATGGATTTGGCTCCCCTTTTCGGGCTAATGGCTGTGTCAAGTCATGGGGATCGATTTCAAACCGTGGCGTGTGACGAGGTTTTTGAGCGCGCGTTCAATCGCAGTCCGTTCTTTGGCGCTCAGGTCGCCAAAGAACTCGGCATCATTTTCGTCGGCAAGGGCGGCGAGGATCGGGACTAATGCCGCGCCCGCAGATGTCAGTGCTAGCGTGTGCGCACGGAGATCCCTTGTGTTGTTCTCACGCGAAATTAGCTTCTTCTGTACAAGGCGGTCAGCCAGTTTGCTGATGGCTCCGCGCGTGAGCCCGAGACGATCAGCAAGGCTGCTAGGAGCAACAGCCCTCGCACCGTAAAGTTCATGCAGCACGACCCACTCGGCCGCCGTCACGCCCTTGTCTGCCAACTTGCGGGCGAAAGCGTACGAAACATGATTGGATACGAAGCGCAGCCAATATCCCAAATGGGCGCTGAGAGGTGGAACAGGCAAGTTCGACTGCATGGCCAAGCTCCTAGTTGCCTAGTAAACTATATGAATGTAGTTTCCTTGTCAACAATAATGCGGGCGATCTCCGGGGCAGCCGACAAGGCCATGCGTCATCTGAGCGTGGAAGCCGAATGACGTCATCCGTTCTGCTCTGGCGACCTCAGACCAGCTCCTCGCACAGACAGGTCCCTGGTTCGGCGCCAAACGGCCGCCAGGGACGGCGGGGCGCAGCGTTCCTAACCCCCGTCCCACTTGAATACTCACGTGGTGAATGATTATCATCCACGCCATGAAGACACTCCCCAGGCTGGTCGGAGCGGCCCTTTCGGAGCGTATTCGGGTGATGCCGGCGGTCGTTGTCACGGGCGCGCGGCAGACCGGCAAGAGCACATTGGTCGAACACCTCATCCCTGGAGAGCGGCGTTACGCCACGCTCGATGATCTCGATGTGCTGGATGCTGCCCGCCGCGACCCGGAAGTGCTTGTGGGTGGTCCGGGCCCTGTGACGCTTGACGAGGTGCAGCGCGAGCCGGACTTACTGCGCGCCGTGAAGCGCGCCATTGATCGGGACCGGACACCCGGGCGTTTTCTACTCACGGGCTCCGCCAACCTTCTGTTGATGCGGCAAGTCTCTGAATCATTGGCCGGCCGCGCCAGCTATCTCACCCTTTGGCCCATGACACGGCGCGAGCAGCGCGGTCTCGGCCGATCTGGCCGCTGGGAAGAATTGTTCGCCACGCCCGATGCCCGATGGCGCGAGCTGTTGGATGTCGCGGACAATACCGCCGAAGATTGGCGGATGCTCGCTCGCCGAGGCGGGTTCCCAACTCCGGCACTGGAACTCACGACGGCCTCGGAGCGGCGTATCTGGTTCGATGGGTATGTTCGCACCTACCTCGAGCGCGATCTTCAGGATCTGGCGTCGATCAGCGGTTTACCGGACTTCAGAAGGCTCATGCGGGCCGCATGCCTGCGCATGGGTCAGCTCGTCAACCAGACCGAACTCGGTCGCGACGTGGCGCTACCGCAGCCCACCGTACACCGATGGCTCAATCTCCTGGAAACCTCTTACCTTCTCGTGCGCTTACCTGCCTATGCGGTGAATCGAACCAAGCGCCTCATCAAGGCGCCGAAGATCTATTGGGGCGATACGGGCATTGCGATGCATCTGGCCGAAACCGAGGAGCCCACCGGCGCACACTTGGAAAATCTCGTGCTACACGACCTGCTGGCGTGGCGCGACGCGCGCATTGAACGCGCGGAGCTGAGCTATTGGCGCACGTCCATCGGCGAGGAAGTGGATTTCGTGATTGAGGCCGGTGGCAAGCTGCTGCCGATCGAAGTGAAGTCCACTGCGCGTCCACGACTTTCCGATGCCGTTCACTTGCGTACGTTCCATGCGGAGTACGGCAAGAAAGCGCGTGCCGGACTGCTCCTGCACACTGGCAACGCGATCGAATGGCTGGCGCCGGACGTTCTAGCCGCTCCTTGGTGGGCCGTTCTGTAAGTGGCGAGGCTGCAGCCGATAGGGACCGCGGACGGATGCAATCGCTCGACATCTATCGCCTTCTATCGCTCTCAAGCGGAAGGTTTTGGCGGTAGATGTGACGGTACGTTCGGCGTACCCTGATGAGAATTCTCGTTATTTCCGCTACTGATAGGTGCCGGAGACCATTGATGGGGAGTGACGAGGTTCGCGTGACCCTCGCATCGTGAACGATGACCGCTCAATGTCGGCAGTGCCGCAGTGGCCGCGGAGCACCGACTCGCTCACCCGACGCGACACCTGTTTTTGCCCTCGAGGGTGATCCGGCCAGACCTGTTGCGGCCGACCTGACGGAAAATTCTGGATGGCGTGCAGGACACTCTACGTCTCTCAATCGCGGGCAAGCTTCAGGGGCACCTGAGCAGTGGACGTAGGGCACGACGCAGGCGGACCGGCAGCCTCTGGCGCGCCACAGGCGTGCCCCGTGTGCCGTACCGCGGCGCCTGAAGCGATGCTGTCGGTCGACGGGCGAGACTATTGGCGATGTGCACGGTGTGCGGCACGCTTTTTAGATCCTCGCCAGCACCCCTCGCGCGACGCGGAATTCGCCGAGTATCGGAAACATCAAAACGATGTGGACGATCCGGACTACCGCCGCTTCCTGCGCAAGCTCGCCGACCCGCTGCTGCTGCGCCTCGCGCCCGGCGCCTGCGGGCTCGATTTCGGCTGCGGCCCGGCGCCGGCGCTGGCTGCGCTGCTGCGCGAGGCGGGGCACAGGGTGGCCCTCTATGACCCGCTCTTCTGTGCGCATCCCGAGCCGCTGCGGCACGAATATGATTTCGTGACCTGCACCGAGGCGGCCGAGCATTTCCACCACCCCGCGGAGGAATTCGATCGGCTCATGAACCGGGTGCGGCCGGGTGGATGGCTGGCCATTATGACCTGCTTCCAGACCGACGATGCCCGCTTTGCCGACTGGCATTATCGGCGCGACCCGACGCACGTCGTCTTTTATCGCGAGCACACGCTGCGGCATCTGGCCGATGCGCGCGGCTGGTCGTGCGAAATCCCGGTGAAAGACGTCGCCCTGCTCAGGCGCCCACCGGGAGTCGCGCCGGCCCGTTGACCGCCGTGGTTGCGCTGCAGAGCACCGCGGTGCGCGCGCCGGCCGGTCGCCGACCCGAGCCGTTGCGGCTGCTGATTCGCCTGGCGCGCAGGGGTATGCTCCTCACACGGGAGCGCGCACTCCCGCTCATCGAGGACGCACGCTCGCCATGCATTTGAAGCTGATCATTCCGATTCTCATCGTCGCCGTCGTGCTCTGGCGCATCTACATGCGCACACGGCGCTCCTTCGGCCGCCAGCGGGTGCAGCCGACGCGGATGGCCGTGCGCATTGGCCTCCTCGGGCTGTTTGGAGTCGTGCTGATCGCCCTCAGCGCCGCTGTGCCGTGGTCGGTCGCGGGCATCCTCGCCGGCGCCGCCTGCGGCGCGCTGCTGTCGCTGCTCGCGCTACGTCATACGCACATCGAGGGGACACCTGAGGGCCGGTTCTACACGCCCCACACGTACATCGGACTGACCGTGACCGTATTGTTCTTCGCCCGCCTGGTCTACGATTTAATGCTCTTCAAGCAGGCCGAAGCCCTCCCCGTCACGGCGGCCGGCTCGCCCGTCTTTCACGAAACTCCGCTGACGCTGGCCGTCTCTGGCGCCTTCATCGGCTACTACATCGCGTACTATCTCGGGGTGCTGCGGCGCAGCCGTCTGCCGCTCGGAGCGACCCCGGCGATGCCCTCAGAACCCCAGTAGAGGCCCTGCGGCGATCGCGGCGCTCAGATCCCGAGCTCCTCGGGAGCGAGCTGCGAGGGCTGCCGCGCCCGCGCCACGCGCAGGCGCGCCCGCAACAGCGTCCACGCGGCCGCCGAGAACACCAGCACATTCGCCACGATCACCGGCGCGGCGCCGATCCACACGCCGTAGAGAATCCACAGCATTGCGCCGGCCATCTGCAGACCGCGCAGCACGGCCGGTGCGGAGAAGAAATACGAGGCGACGAACACGCCAGTCGCGGTCCAGCCGAGCAGTTCGTTCGGTGCGATCGTCACGACGCTCACGCCGCCGCCGGCGATGCCGGCGTCTCCCGCAGCAGGACCCGATCGGTACGCGCCTTCTCCCAATCCTCGAGCCGCAGACCGTTCGCCTCGAGCACCCGTCGGATCTCCGCCGTGCGCATCCCGAGCACCTGGTCGAACACCGGCACGAGCACACTGCAGACGTTGTCGCTGACGACGGTGCAGCGCGCGATGCGGGCGAGCTGTCGGTTCTCCGAAACCGCAATGGTGAACCCGTCGCCGTTGTTGACGTGCAGCATGACGTGCACGTCGGAGCTACCGTCACCGACGTAAACGATTCGATCGGTGTGAATGTCGTGTTCGCGGCTGAGCTCATCGAGCGCCGCCACCTTGCCGTAACCGGCGACCACGCGTCGGATACTGCTGACTTCTCCCGAAGTTTCGTCGTATTCGAACTCGGTGCCGTGGATGTGTTCGGGCGGCACGATCCCCGCAAGCGCCGACACGACCACTTCACGCGGCGCCGCCGAGACCACGAAGAACGAGAATCGGTCGGAACCGACCCCCTGGTCCAGCACGTTGACCAGCGCCGGCAGCGCATTCTTCAGCCGCACGCGCCGCCCGGCCTCGATCAGGTGCTCACGGCGCACGCCGCGAAAGTCCGGATCGTGCCGGATCAGGTAGGCGAGCTCTCCGCCCTGCTGGACCAGATTGCTGCGCGCGAGTCCCGCGACTTTTGCTTCGAAATCCCTGACACCGAGCAGCTCGGCGAGCACGAAGCCGGAATCGTTGAAACTCAGCGTCTGATCAAAGTCGGACGCCAGCATGAAGTGTCTGTTCATCGTCGGCAGCATATGCAGTCAACTCCTGATGACGGTCTGTCGCGGACGGCAGAGCGCCCCTCGCCGCAACTCACGGTAGCAAAACAACGCGCACAATCAAGCGAACACGGTCACGTACGGCGTTGATAAATTTTCACGTCAGTGACACAAAACGGTCATCCGCGCGTCACGTGCGGCGCATCCTGCACCGCGACTGCGGTGCAACCGCAATCTGACTGCTGCATACGATGCGCCCAGTGTTACCCAACCCACCCGCCCAGTCCTCTCTCTTGCGAGAGAACCGCATGGGCGCATAAGGATGGCGCGCGGACGCCCCGGCGGTGTGCGCCGGCACCGAGCTCACCGCCGAGCTTCCGGTGCGCTTCGTTGCACACTGGCCCCGAGCCGCCGGACATGGCGATCGCCCTGTCGCCGCTGGCGCACACGAGCACGGTCATTGGGGTTCCTCGAGGCCGTCGAACGTCCCGGCGACCAGACCTTCCAAAACGACCTGAATGCTGACATCGCGCGCGTGGCGGCCGAAGAGCAGACCGGCGAGCGAGCGCGAGGCGCACCACGCGCCTCGCGGACACGGCGGGCGACGCAGCCCTGCAGTCTCGGTGCTGCGCTCAGACAGAGCGATCTGCGCCGATCTTGCGCGAGATTCTCAATCGCGCCCGCGACCGTCCGTCGGCGGTGCGGCCCGATCGTTCATCGCAGCCTCATTCTGCCTCGTGCCGCGCGAGGCTCGCCCGCCGCGTCGACCCGCTAGGCGCCCCGCCGGGACGGGCGGCTCGGCGCCGGCGCCTCGAACCTCTCCCAGGCCTGTTCGGCCTCGGCCCGGATCACGCAGGTCGCCGCATGGTCGTTCACCAGGCCCATCGCCTGCATGAACGCGTACATCGTGGTCGGCCCCGCGAACCGCCAGCCCAGGCGCTTCAGATCCTTCGAGAGCGCCATGGACTGCGGGGAGGTGGCTGCCGTGCTCGGAGCACGTCGGGCGTGATCCGGGCGGTAGCGCCAGATAAAGGCCGCCAGGGAGCCCTCGCGGCCGATCAGCTCCTGCGCACACCGGGCGTTGTGGATGACCGCCTCGATTTTGCCGCGGTGGCGCACGATGCCCGGGTCCTGCAGCAGCCGCTCGACCTCGCGCACCCCGAAGCGCGCCACCCGGTCGATCTCGAAGTGATGAAACACCGTACGGAAGCGATCGCGCTTGGCGAGGATGGTCCGCCAGCTCAAGCCGGCCTGGAAACCCTCGAGACTGAGCTTCTCGAACAGTCGCCGGTCCTCGGCCACCGGAAAGCCCCATTCCGTATCGTGGTAGGCGCTGTACTGCGCACTCACCGTACACCAAGCGCAACGGCGCCGACCGTCGACCCCGATCAGGGTCGCGCCGCTCATCGCCCTTCCCCGGTCGACCCCCGTGCCCAACCGCCCCGTCTGCAGGCCAGGCAGCGGTCGATCCGAAGGGTCTCAAAATACTGGTAATTCATTGTTTTTTAACAATTTAAAGGACGATTTCGCGACCGGTTCCCCGCGCCACCATACCCTACCGCCGAGTAGGGTATCATCGCGCCCCGCACACGCCATGCCGGCGGATGCGCCGCAGACTCGCATGCTCTTACCGGGAGTGGATTGCTTTGCCAAACCCCAGCCTCGACCCTCTTGATCTGTTCGCGCTGCGCGAGTCGCTCACCGAAGAGGAGCGCATGGTGCAGGAGTCGGTACGGCGGCTCGTGGATGAGCGCGTGCTGCCGATCATCCGCGAATGCTTCGAGGAGCACCGCTTCCCGCGCGAGCTCGTCCCCGAGCTCGC
>JAJZDW010000065.1 GCA_021851405.1 Pseudomonadota bacterium | reverse complement strand
TCAATTCGCGCAGGCTGCAGGCCCGCAGCAACAGTACGTCGCGGTTGTGCGGAACGGCGGTCAGTAGCACCTCGGCGGCGGCCGCCGCCGCTTCGAAATCACGACCGCGGTGCAGTTCCTGGATGCGGCGGACTTCCCGTTCGATGGCCGACGGCCTGGGGGTGTCCGATTCCGGTGCAGAGGAGAGCGGTTGGGACTTCATCGGGCTCATAGGATACTCGCGGGGCGGGCCGTGAGGCCCCGCCCCGCGAGTGTACCGCGGCTTGTTCGCTTAGAATTGGTAACTCACGTTCACGCCCAGCACCCGAGGGCGCAGCGGCACCTCGGACTTGATGAACTGAGCCGTCGAGGTGAACTGACTGGCATCGCTGTTGCCGAGGTTCTGGCCGAACAGAGTCGCCGTCCATGCATCCTTCGAGACCCCGATCGAGGCATCGTAGGTCGTGTAGGCCGGTTGCTCGTAACGGCAGAGCGTGGTGCCGGGGAAGGATGACCCGCCGCACTGCGGATTCGTCAGTCCGTCGGGGTAGGACGCGGGCTCGTTGTACATGCTGCCGACGTGCGCAATCCCTGCTTGCACGAACGACTCGTAATTTCCCATCATCCAGGTGTAGCGCACGTGCAGGTTGAATTCCAGCTTCGGAGAGAAGGATGGAACGGTGCCGGCCGGGCCAAGTGGATTGGTCGTCGGCTGTCCCTTGATTTCGGTGATGCACTGGCCGTAATTGGGATTCGTGCCGCCCGTCTTGAGCAGGGTCGGCTCGTTGTCCACCAGGCAAGGTGAGTTGGTCTGCGTGGCGTTGTTGTAGGAGAGCGACCCCTGGATCGTCAGTCCGGTGGTCACCAGGGCATTGAGCTGCAGTTCCCCGCCATCCACCTTGTAATTTGGGCCATTGAAGGCAAATGAGGTATTGCCCCAGCCGCCGGCAGGGTTGAAGAAGAGGAATTGCGCACTGTTCCACAGCATATGGTACGCGGAGAGATTCAGCTGCACACGATGATCGAGCAGCTGCGTCTTCAGGCCGACCTCGTAGTTGTCGAGCGAATCCGGCGCGTAGGTGGTTTGCACCTGGTACTGCGGATTGCCGTTCGCATCGGGAGCCACGTTCTTCTGCACGCGGTTGAAGGCACCCGGCCGGAATCCTTGCGAGTACGTGAAATACGCCATCATGTCACGGGAGATGTGCCACGTGACGTTGAAGCGACTCTTGAAGCCGTGGTAGCTGGAGCGGTAGTTCATCGGGAACATGCCGCCGCTGCACTGCCCGTTCGGAACGTCGACGCAGGAGCCGTTCGTTCCGTACTGGGAGCCGGTCTGGTACTCGGTGTAGTGGTAGAAGCGGGTTCCGGCCGTCAGCGTGAGGATCTTCGGAATCGCATCGAAGGAAACCGAGGTGAAGGCAGCGGTTTGCTTGTAGCCACGCTGGGAATCCTCGCCGAATGCCGTGTTGTCGGGGCGCACCGACGGATCCCAGGCCGGGGACCCGGGGGCCGGCCGCACGTTCGCGACGCACGGGGCTCCGCCAGCGAGTGCGGCGGAAAGATTCTGCGCCGTGCAAGACGGAATCGTCTTGTAATCGAAATTCATGTTGTCCTGGATCTGGAAGTCCTCGTAATACAGGCCGAACAGGCCATGAACCCGCCAGCGCGACGGGGTGCTGATGCGCAGCTCATGGCTCTGGTGCGTGTTGCGGACTCGATCGTTCCAGTAGCCAATCGGCGAGTAGCAGGTGGGCGTCGTGCCGGCCCCGAAGCCGGTGCCGCCCGAGCACTGGTAGTATCCGCCGCCGGCGCTGCGGGCATAGTTCGTGTAGTCTTCCTGCTGATGGATGTTGCGAACGGTGTAACCGCCCGTGTACACGACTTTGAGCAGATGATCGATGTCCCCCTTGACCGTCCAGGCGGTATTCTCCAGCCGGTCCGTGTCGTACGCGGGAGTGAATAGCGTGGCTTCCCACGGGCCGAGCGTCTGGCCTTCTGAGCCGATCGGATATTGAACGTCCTGTCCCTGGGCGTTCATGTCTTGATACATCTGCTCGATCAGCACGTTCCAGTCGTCGTTGATCTTGTACAGCGCGGAGGCCCTAAAGCCAGTGTAATCGACAGGATTCGTGGCGCGGCCTGCCAGTGCGTAGTTGTTGGCGACCGGGCTGCCGGGGACGGCGCAGTAGCCGGTCTTGGTGGGTAGTCCGTTGGCGCACAGACCATTGGCGACCGGCTGGATGTTGAAGTAATGATTACCGGCATCGTTGTTGCTGCGGGTGAAGGTGCTGGCAACATTCGTGATGTAGCCGCCCTGATGATCGTCGTAGATGACGAAGCGGGCGGCGAGTCGATCGGTGATCAATGGCACGTTCAGGACCAGGTCGGCTGCGGCGTTGGGGTCGCCGTGAGCCGTTACGCCGTACGTCGCGCTGGCGTTGCCTGAGGTCTGATTCAAAACGGGCTTATTGGTGATGTAGCGCACCGCACCGGCTTCCGCGCCGCCGCCGAACAGTGTCCCCTGGGGGCCTTCGAGCACTTCGATGCGCTTCATGTCGACGAAGTAGATGTCCGCATTGCGACCCGGAAACGTCATGGCCTGGTTGTCCAGGTACAGCGCGACATTGGGGAAGGGCGCAATCGTGGCGCTCGACTGGTTGCCGGCATTGCCCGCCGAGAGGCCGCGCATGTAGATCTGGCCCTGACCTGGACCGTTCGAGGCAAGTTGGACGTTCGGCAGATATTGAATGACTTGGTCGATGGTTTGTACGTTCAGCTGCTTCAGCTGCTGACCGGTGATCGCCTGGATGGTGATCGGGACGCTCTGCAGGGATTGTCGTCGCCGTTGGGCGGTGACGGTGACTTCCTGGAGTACGTCTGGGTTCAGGCTTGCCGCATCGCTCGCGCCGGCCGGGCTGGGCTGGGGGGCTTCCGCGCCACGGGCGAGGCCGCTCAGAGCGTGCGAGCCCAGTGCGATCATCACGGCGAGCGTGACTTTGTGATTGATTTTCAAGTGTATATTCCCCGAACGTCCGATCTGAAATAGAGGATGGAGAGTTGGTGCAACTCGATGGCCGCGACTATAGGCAGCGCTGTGTGACGGTCCGGTGACGGATCGGTGTCACTTCTGTGCAGACGTCATCTGCAATGCACGAATGGGGCTAAAGAGAGGGGGGGCCGGTGACCGGTTGGGGTGTCGGGGTGTGTGAATTGGGGTATCCTTGGAAGTCGTTCCGCGGCAAAGATCATGTTGCGGCGTGTGATGGACGAGTTGCGCAGCTGATGCGGCATGTGCAGCGGCCGCACCCTGTAACCGACTGCCCGGGTCGTTGAACCAAGGGAGTGCTCGTTCAGATGTCCCAGAGCAGATCTGAGTCCGGCACCGCGACTGGTGTGCGCGACGCCTTTTTAGCGCAGGCAGGATTTTGCGAGCGGCTCGGCTCCCCGTTGACGGCCTTGCTCTGCCGCGTTCTGGCCGATGGAGTCGATTCGACGAACGAGCTCGAACGGTCGATCCTGGCGTGGCGAGGTGATCCGAGCCCATGCGCTGATTCGCTGCCGCTGCGCCTCGCTGGGGCGTTGCATGCGCTGGTGCGTGCTGGCCGGGTGCCTGCACTCGCCGCGCTCTACCCGCCGCACCCTCTTGCCGATCCGCCGCGGCTGCTCGCGGCGGTGCGCTCGGCACTGGGCGAGAACGGCGCTTTCGTACGGGAGTTCCTGCGTCATCCGCCGCAGACCAATGAAGTCGGCCGCGCCGCGCCGCTGGTGGCCGGTTGGTTGGAAATCGCAGCGCGCACCGGGTATCCGCTGAGCCTCTTTGAACTCGGCGCCAGCGCTGGGCTGAACGTCATTGCCGACCGGTATGCGTACCGGTTCGGCGACACGCCATGGCGGAGCGACACACCGGGTTCGGGCGCCCGTGCGGGCAGTGCGGAGGTGATGGTCGCCTGCGGCTGGAGCGGCCCTTTGCCACCGCTGGATGCACCACTGCTGATCCATTCACGCCGCGGCTGCGACCGTCACCCCTTGGACGTGACCGATCTGTCGCAGTGCGAGCGTTTAAAGGCCTATGTCTGGGCGGATCAACGCGAACGTCTTGAGCGCCTCGACGCTGCGATTGGCGCCATGCAGACGGCGCCGATCCGCGTCGAGGCCTGCGACGCGCAGCAATGGCTCGCGTCGGTTCTGCCGTCGGCGAGCGAGCCGTATGTCACGCGGGTCGTTTTTCACAGCATCTTCTGGAGCTATTTGGCCCCGGCTGCCCAGGAGCAGATCACGGCGTATGTGACGAGGATCGCTGCCGAGGCATCGATGGAGCGACCACTCGCCTGGCTGCGCCTGGAACTGCTCGGCCGCGATCAGCCCGCGGCGCTGCGTCTGACGCTTTGGCCGGGGGGGGCGGATGAGCTGCTTGCCCGAGTCCATCCGCACGGTGCGTGGGTCCACTGGGGAGAATGAAGCGTGGCTCGGCGTAGCGGGCCGCCACGCCGCACTCGGAGTATGGCGGGCCGCTGGAGGTCTCAGGGGGAAGCCGCGGCGGCCGGGCCGGCCTGTCGTGCGGGCGGCGTTCGGCTGTTGGTGGCCACCTCCCCGCCGCATTCGGGAAGGTCGACTGCGAGTCGGAGTGAGCCGGCTAGGGGTCGGCTCACGATGGCATGACACCGCAGAAGCGCTCGGCCCCGGTTCGCGCCCATCGGCCACAAGCGTCCCGCCACGCTGTCGGCAGCGCATTTGAGCCCCATCGCCACCGTTTGATGCGGCTCGAGGCGCTTCAGGCCTGGATCCTCGATCAGCAGGTCGGATTGCGGCGGCAGTGCCGCTCGGAACTCGGTCGGGTCGAGAGCGATGCGATTGACACCGGTCACGTTCGCGAGCGGTGGGGATCGAATAGTCTCCAAATCCCCCGTGGCTCCAGGGGGTATGCCGCATACCCCTCGCTGCGACCGGCTGCGACGATGACGCGCGTGTCCTATCCCACGGTGCATCTGCGACGGTGTACCCACCGGGGGCATTGATGGTGCCCGTCAGGGTCGCGGTTCATGCGGCGTATTCGGCAAGATCAGCATCTTGCGCAGCGGTGAACGAACCCGAATGCGGGCGGGACTCATTTGCTTCGTCTGCAGCGCCGGGGAGCCGCCGCCGGTGGGCGCAGGGCACACGCTGCTCGATGGATCGGCCATGTATGCGAGCGCCGCGCTCAAGATCGCTTCACTTGGATCACCGAGCGCATGAGAGAAATCATCGGCCACGGAGCAGCCGGGCAGCGTCACACCGGGGAAGGAAGCCGTGTTCTGCGGCGAGAAACCGTCACCGAAATCCCCGAATCCGCGCGCATTGACTCCCTTGAACTCTATGGAGAAGTACGTTGTACCGCAGTTGTCCTGCGGATAAAAACCATAGGGCTTGCCACAGGTCGTCGAGCCGAACTGATAGACCTCCACGCCGACGCCGCGCAAGCCATTGATGATCGCTTCGCTCGCCGAGCAAGTATCGGCGCTGGTGAGTACGTAAACGCTTGACAAATTGAGTGTCGGTAGCGCCTGTCCGGCGGTGACCGAGTAACCTTGCGTCGTGTCAAGAAACGGCAGTGGCGTGATCGCGGTGCCGGTGATGGGGTTAGTCGTGGGATACTGGTTGTTGAAGTTCTGCACGTAGAACGTCTCGCCGGCGGTCTGTGTCGGACCGGCGATCATGTAAGCGAGCTCGCTAGCCAATCCGAGTAATCCGCCGCCGTTGTAGCGCAAATCCAGCACCAGGTGGCTGATACCGTCCGCCTTGAGCGTGTTGATGGCCTGAATCAATTCGGACTCGGCCGACATGTCGACCTGATCGTTGTACAGAATGTAGCCGACCGTGCCGGCGGGAGTGGCCAGCGTCTTGACCAGGAGCACAGGTTGGTCGGTGATGTTCTGCGCCTGCATCGTGAACGTGCGTGGGGTGCTCGAACCTGGATCGAGTACCGTGAAGCTGTGCGTTTCACCGTCTTTCGTCGGGATAAGTCCCGCATTGATGGTGTTGATATCGCTCGCCGTGTTGCCGTTGACCACATCCACACCGTCGACGGTGAGCAATTGCGCCCCGCGCACCAGATTGGCCGGCGCGCTCGCCGCCGGCGTGCCCGGTTCAGTGTAGGCGACCATGATCTTGCGCGGCGGGGCGGCGTTCACTACGGCCCATTGAACGCCATAGCCGACAGACGTGCCCTGTTCCATGGCCTCCCAGGTTGCGGTGGGATATGAGAAGTGGAATCGGTCTTTCGGCGCGCCGCTGGCGTCCGTCTGAGAGGTCTTCATCAGATCGAAATACTGGGCGGTACTGTACAGCCCCGGGTCGAGGTCCGGCACCTCGCTGTACCAATAGTAGAGCGCATGTGTCCAGGAGCGCAGCCAGTTATTCTGATCGGTGACCGTTCCGGGTACATCGGGATAAGTCTTGCCCGTGTACGGATCGGTACCGGTGCGCGGAACGGCGCAGCGCTCGGCATAGTCGGAGACCGGTGGATAGATTCCAGGGGTCCAGCCGTCCGAACTCGTGGCAGTAGTGCTGTGCGAGGCAGAGGCGGCACTCGCCTGTGTGCCACCACCGCCGCCACAGCCGGCGAGCATGAGTAGGGCGGCGCCGACCAGAAATCCGCGCAGTGCGTGTCCTGAACGCATCATGGCTCCCTTATTCTTCGCTTTGCCGACGTCAGCCTCATGGCCGATTGCCCTGAACTATACCATTGCTGTGTTCGCCGCCGCACGTCGCGCGAAGCATGGAATGACCGCGCATGCAGAGCGCAACGAGGGTGTGCACCCGTTCAGAGTCGTGCCAATGCGTATGCCGCTAGGCCGAATAACATCGCCGAAGGTGCACCGCGGTGCCGGCCGGGTGGCCGCTACCGCCGCTCGGGCGGCAGACCGAGGCGTAGCGCAATCGGAGCGGTTCGAACGCCCGTTGCACGACCCATGTGGCACGCATACCGAAGCGGGAGTATTCGGACGTCATTCTGACCAACCAGAGGATGACCCGATCCACAACGGCCTCGCGGCGGATGCCGGGGTCAGTCGGCGCATTTGCGCGGTGCACAGGCAGATTCCGAGGGGTGACATTAATTTCGCCCGCGCCCCTTGTGTCAGTGCGGAACAATGCCGTCCCGTTCGCGCGGCTGCCGCGGGAGCCCTGCGGTGCCTGCGATCGGCGCAGCTTCCGCGGTGTGCCGCGAGCGCGTCGGAGGTTCCTCAGCCGCGGAGTTCTTTACTCAGGCGCGGTTGCCTCGGGGTAGAGCATGCTAGCCTGCACTATGCATGAAGGAGCGGATTTTCATGGCCATGGGTGCGAGTTTGGCGATGTCGGGGCGTGATGTCGATGCGCGGCGGTGATTCTGCCGGGGGTCTGTGCGTTGGCGATGG
Source organism: Pseudomonadota bacterium (assembly GCA_021851405.1). Lineage (GTDB taxonomy): Bacteria > Pseudomonadota > Gammaproteobacteria > Steroidobacterales > Steroidobacteraceae > 13-2-20CM-66-19. The sequence goes on along the minus strand of JAJZDW010000065.1, from coordinate 5 downwards.
ATTGT
>JAJZDW010000064.1 GCA_021851405.1 Pseudomonadota bacterium | reverse complement strand
GTACGATGCTTGGGCGGCCATCGTAGAGACGGCGCCATGGAGAAGGCCGGAGGACGGGATGAAGGCTCACCCGAAGGCGAGCGTTCTCAAGGGCAGCCCGGCGGTATCAACATCCAGGGCAATGACTATCGGCTGATTGCCGTCGTGCAGTACGACCATGACGTATTGATGATCCGGTTTTTGGGGTCGCACGGGGACTACGATAAGGTTGATGCGGAGAACGCGCGCGATCCGGCGGGACCCCAGGCCCGGAGGGTGGCTCAGGCCTGCCGGGCCGAAGCGTATGAGCGGTCGCGATGGCCGCGCCGCTGGATGATTGATTTCGTGGCGACTCGTAACTGATTGATTTATTGGCGCGCCCGGAGAGATTCGAACTCCCGACCTCATGGTTCGTAGCCATGCGCTCTATCCAACTGAGCTACGGGCGCACCGTCTCGGCCGCATCGGCCGGGACCGCCTGACGGCAGCCCCCAAACGGCGAGGGCGCGCATCCTAGCACGGCTGCCGCCGCAGGCAAACTCCATCACACCGAGTGAGCGCGAACCCTGCGGCCAGGCGGTAACCCGGCGCGCCGGCCCTCAGCGCGGCGCAGACCCTTCAGGGGGAGCGGCCGCAACCCGCGGCGGAACGAGGCGCAGCAGGGCACTCCGGCGACGCGGTCCAGAAGCGGGGGCGAGCACTTTCGCGGCTCACTCCGGGACGGCGGGCGGCGCGGCGGGCGACTTCAGCTCGACGCCATTGCCTTCGGGATCCTGCAGATACACCGAGAGGCCCTCGCCTTCGGCCCCATAGCGCAGCGCCGGCTCGCCGCTCGCCACACCCTTGCTGAGGAGATAAGCACGAAGGCGTGCCGCATCGAACGGTGTGACTCGCAGGCAGACGTGATCGAGATTCGGGCTGCCGCCAGACGGTGCGGCCGGCGCCCCGGCCAGCGCTCGCTGCGGCACTACATCCAGGAGTGCCGCACCGGCCCGCAGCTGTGTCAGACCGATCTGCGGCTGCTCGCGCTCGATCGGACATCCGAGTACGTCGCGGTAGAAGGCCACCAATCGCTGCGGATCATGCGCGCGCAGTACGATGTGATCGATCCCCACAATGGAAAAGGGAGCCTGCTCGGTATCCGCCGCTCGTGCCGTCATGGCACCAGTGTAGACCCACCGGCCCGCGGCGCGGCTCGCGGCGTTTGCGCCAGCGGTCCGCGCCGAAGCGTCAGCCGGCGCTCAGGAGCGGCTCGAGCGCCACCGATGCCTCGAGCATATCCGCCAGACGATCCAGCGCCGCTTCGCGCAGCGCCGCAAAGTCTCGCTCGAGCGGTTCGGCCAACCCCGCCCAGCGCAGCAGCGCCACGCAGGCCGCCGGGGACTCGAACAGCCCGTGCACGTAGGTTCCGGCCACCTGCCCGTCGTCCGACACCGCTCCGTCTCGGCGCCCGTCATCGAGCATCACGAGCGGACGGTCGAGGGCCGAACCACAGCTCGTCCCCATGTGAATCTCGTAGCCGCGCACTTCCGCCCCGCCGAATGCGAGCCGACCGCGGACGTTGCGCAGTTGCTTGTCCCGGGCGAGCTCGGTCCGCAACGCGAGCCACCCGAACCCCGCGCTGCGGCCGGCGGGCCCCTCGATGCCGGCCGGATCCTCGATGGACTCACCGAGCATCTGCAGTCCGCCGCAGATGCCGAGCACCTTGCCGCCGTAGCGCAAGTGCCGCTCGAGGTACGCCGCCCATCCCCGCTCGCGCAGGGCCGCGAGGTCGGCGCGCACCGCCTTGGAGCCCGGCAGGATGACCAGGTCCGCCGCGCCGCACTCACGAGCCTCCTCGGCGTACTGGAATGCGACCTGCGGGTGCTGGCGCAGCGGATCGAAGTCGGTGTGATTCGAGATGCGCGGCGGGACCGGCACGACGACACGGATCACGGCTGCGGCGGACGTGCCCTCGATCGGTTCGCGGCTGATGCCGTCCTCGGCGTCCAGGTGCAGCCCGCGCAGGTACGGCAGCACGCCGAAGACGGGCTTGCCGGTGTGCGCCTCGAGCCACCGTAGCCCGGGATCGAGCAGGGCCCGCTCGCCGCGGAAGCGGTTGATCACGAAGCCGGTGATGCGCGCCCGCTCCCGCTCACTCAGCAGATCGAGGGTGCCGACGAGCTGGGCAAACACCCCGCCGCGATCGATGTCCGCCACGAGCGCCACCGGACAATCGACCGCCTCGGCAAAGCCCATGTTGGCGATATCGTTGTCGCGCAGGTTGATCTCCGCGGGCGATCCGGCCCCCTCCACCAGTACGAACTCGTAGGCCGCGGACAGCCGCCCGTAGGCGCTGAGCACCGCTTCGCGCGCGATGCGTTTGTAATCGTGGTACCGGGCCGCCGAGAGCGTCCCCACCGGGCGGCCCAGGATGATGACCTGCGCACTGCAGTCGCTGTCGGGCTTCAGCAGCACCGGATTCATGTCGCTGGTCGGGGCAAGACCGGCCGCCTGTGCCTGCAGCGCCTGTGCCCGACCGAGCTCCCCGCCGTCGGCGCCCACGGCACTGTTCAGCGACATGTTCTGCGGCTTGAACGGAACCACGCGTACGCCGCGGCGCCGCAGCACCCGACACAGGCCCGCCACCAGGGTGCTCTTGCCGGCATCGGAGCTGGTGCCCTGGATCATCAGCGTGCGTGCCGTCATCGCGCGCCGCTCTGAGCCTCAGAGGCCATGGCGCCTGCGCACTCGGCGATGATGGTGCGCAGGCGCGCCAGCCCGTCCGTGAGGGCCGCCGGACCGGGCTGGAGGATCTCGCTCGAGTGAATCTCGAACAGGCGCCCGTGACGTACCGCTGGCATCGCCTCCCAACCGGGCCGCTCGCGCACGCGCCGGGGATTGAATTTCTTGCCGCACCAGGAAGCGATCATCACGTCGGGGGCGCGACGCACGACTTCGAGCGGGTCAGCGATGATGCGATCCTTGGCATGCGCACGGCCGGTAAACTCAGGGAAACACAACTCGCCGCCGGCGATCGTGATCAGCTCGGCTACCCAGGCAATCGCGCTGATCAACGGATCGTCCCATTCTTCGAAGTACACCCGCGGCCGACACGGCAACGCGGCCGCATCGCGCCGCGCACGCTCCAGGGCGCGGCGCAGCCGCCCGATCAACACCCCCGCACGGCGCTGCGCGCCAATCATCCGGCCGAGCAGTGCCAGAAATTGGAAGATTTCCTCGACGCTGCGTTGGTTGAATATGTGGACTTCGAGTCCGGCGCGAATCAGCTCGGCGGCAATTCCGGCCTGCAGGTCGGAAAACCCGAGCACCAGGTCCGGCTTGAGCGCCACGATGCGCTCGATTTTGGCGCTGGTGAATGCCGAGACGCGCGGCTTCTCGCGGCGCGCTTGCGGCGGACGCACCGTGAACCCCGAGATGCCCACGATGCGCTCCTGCTCACCGAGGAGATACAGCCACTCGGTGGTCTCCTCGGTCAGACATACGATGCGCCGCGGACCGACCTGGCTGGGCGCGCTCATGGCAGGAACAAAGCAGCGGCCGCGGCGGGATTCGACGGCCAGTAGAAGTGAATGTAGCTCGCGGTCAACGCGCCGCGACGGTACACGGCCTCGCCGCGCCCGCCATGCTGCGTGCGGCCCTGCCCGCTCGGCGCGAGCGGCGTCTCGAGCCGCGAATGGTGGAAGCTGTGACCACGCAGCTCCCCGTGCGCAAACGCAACGCTCTGCAGGGCCAGCGCCTGCAGGCGCGAGCACATCACCGTCTGCCCCGGCAGCACGCCCGCCATCGCATGTCGTCGCCCCTCCAAGTCGGTCAGGTGGTCAAACAGCAGCATCATTCCGCCGCATTCCGCGAGCAGCGGGGCGCCACGCTCGACGTGCGAGCGCACGCTCTTGAGCAGAGTGCGGTTGTCCGCGAGCCGCGCGGCGTGCAATTCCGGATAGCCCCCGGGCAGATAGAGCGCATCGGCCGGTGGCACCCCGGCATCCTGCAGCGGCGAGAAATGCACCAGTTCCGCCCCCATCGCCCGCAGCAGCTGCAGATTGGCCGCATAGAGGAACGAGAAGGCCGCATCGTGCGCGACCGCGATGCGCACTCCGGCGAGCAACCGCGGCGGTGGCTCGAGCGCCGCGTCGGCAAAGGTCACGGCGGGTATGTCCTCCAGGGACAGCGCCGCACCGACGGCGTCAGCCGCCCGCTCGAGTCGGCACTCCAGATCTTCGAGCTCGACGGCCTGGACCAGGCCGAGATGCCGCTCCGGCAGCGCCAGCGCCGCGTCGCGCTCGAGCGCCCCGAGAAAGCGGATCGCAGCGGCCGGACCGCTCAGACTGTGAGCCAGCATCGCCGCGTGTCCGGCGCCGCCCACTCGGTTGGCGAGCACGCCGTGCAGCATCAGCTCCGGGCGGTACGCCTGTAGGCCCAGCGCAAGCGCACCGAAGGTGCGCGCCATGGCAGAGGCGTCGAGAACCAGCAGCACCGGCAGCCCGAACTGCTGCGCGAGGTCCGCGCTTGACGGATCTCCGTCGTACAGCCCCATCACCCCCTCGACCAGGATCAGGTCCGCCTCGTACGCCGCCTGCGAGAGTTGCGCGCGACAGTGCTCCGGCCCGCCCATCCACAGATCGAGCTGGCCGACCGGACTGCCGGCGGCCCGCTCGAGAATCATCGGATCGATGAAATCCGGACCCGTCTTGAAGACCCGCACGCGCCGGCCGCTGCGGACCGCGTGTCGAGCCAACGCCGCCGTCACGGTGGTCTTGCCCTGACCCGAGGCGCCTGCGGAGATCAGCAGTGCCGGAACGCTCGCGCTCATGGTTCGCCTTAGAGTTCGACGCCGGGCTGCGCGCCGATCCCCGCGTCGAACGCATGCTTGACCGCGTGCATGTCGGTCACGGTATCGGCCAGCTCGAGCAATGCGGCGGGCGCACCGCGCCCCGTGACCACGACGTGCTGCGTGGTGGGGCGTCCGCGCAGGGCCGCGAGCACCACATCGAGTGCGAGATAGCGGTAGCGCAGCACGATGTTCAGCTCATCGAGCACGACCAGCGCGATGGCCGGATCGCGCAGCAACGCCGCGGCGGACTCCCAGCCCGCCTCGGCCGCACGCACGTCCCGGGTTCGATCCTGCGTCTCCCAGGTGAACCCTTCACCCGCGACATGAAAGCTCACCTGCGGCACACGGCGGAAGAACGCCTCCTCGCCGGTGGCATAGCGGCCCTTGATGAACTGCACCACGCCGACCCTCAGGTCATGCCCGAGCGCGCGGGCCACCATGCCGAATGCCGAGGAACTCTTGCCCTTGCCGTTGCCCGTCAGCACCACCAGCACGCCGCGCTTTCCGGAGGCCGCCGCGATGCGTGCATCGACGGCGACTTTGCGCCGCTGCATGCGCACCCGATGGCGTGTCGCCGCCTCGTCAGTCGAGTCCGGCGGCTGCGATCCCTCCCCGCTCTGGCTCATCGGCCCGCTCAGCGCACGCGCAGACCGGTACGCGCCGGCGACCACCGGGTGACGGCCAGATGTGCCACCGCGACCAGCCCCACGTAGGTACCGGTGACCAGCAGGAACGGACCGTACCAACTCGCGAAATCCGCCCACCAGCCCGCGACGCTGGGCTGACCGATACGACCGCCCAGCCAATAGAAGCTGCCTTCGGTCAGCACAAAGCACGCCGTGAAGCTCGCAAGCAGGCTGCCCGCGAGCCGCACCGCATCGCTCGGTCGCTGCACCACATGACGTCGCAGCCATGCGCCTCCGAGCCAGAGCATCGAGTAGCCAGGAACGATGAACCAGTACGCGCCCGTCACACAGTAGCTGCTGACGCCGTACACCCGGATCGCCACGAAGTCGATCACGATCGCTTCGCACAGCAGCACGGCCAACACCCAGCGGTCCTCCTGCAGATAGAAACCGGCGAGGAAGAACACCGCCCAGGAGGCATCTGGCGGTGCCCAAAGCGTTCCGAGGTGCCCGAAGCGCGTTGCGCCCATGGCCGCCACCAGCGCGAGCAACGCGCCCCATTTGGGAAACTTCACGGACTGCATCGCATACCTCCGGGCGCGCTCTGTCGCGCGTGCTCAATCGGCACATGACATCGAGTGGGGGAATCGCCCTGCGGGGTACGCGACCGGTGCGACGGACAATGCGGGCGCCGCGCAGGCGCCTTGGGAACCATGATGCTCACCCGTTCACTCCGACACGCGCTCCACGCGCATTGCGGTTGCTGAGGAGCGGCAGGAGTGCAGGGAAGTCAGAAGGCCGCGATGCCAGGACATCGCGAACGGTCTGGCTTCGCCCAACGCGAGCCGCCCTGTCTGTCTCGGCCGGTCTCCGGACTCGCGAGTGGAACGCATCCTGCAGACCGCACCTTCCCGTGCCGGCGGCACAGTGGTCATTGCGGACTGACGCTCGCTTACCGTTGCGTGGGCAGCGCCGGAATTGCATCCGCGTGGATGCGCACCGGCTTCCCGTTTCACCCCAGGGGGTCAGACGATCCCTGGGACACCTGAGACGCATCGGAGTCTACGCGGCCCCTTCCGGGGGCGCAACCTACGCACCCGCCGCCTCCCTTTTGCGGATGGTGCGTGCGTCGCCGCGACATTAACGTGTGCTCAGCGCATCGTTCACGGGAGACTGACATGGACCTCGGACTACGCTTGAAGCGAGCACTGGTCACCGGCTCCACCGCCGACATTGGCTTCGCCGCTGCGCAGACGCTGGCACGCGAAGGCGCGAGCGTGATCGTCAACGGACGCACCGCCGCGCGCGTCGACGCGGCCGTGGCGCAGATTCGAGCTGCCATTCCCGGCAGCCACGTCCACGGTGTCGCGGCCGACGTCAGCACCGCCGCGGGTTGTCAACACCTCATCGAGGCCATCGCCGACGTCGATCTGCTGATCAACAACATGGGAATCTTCGAGCCGAAGCCGTTCGCGGAGATCTCGGACCAGGATTGTTGGTTGCGCTTCTTCGAAGCGAACGTCCTCAGCGGAGTGCCTTGGCGCGGCACTACGTCCAAGGTATGCGCGCGCGAAACTGGGGACGCATCGTGTTCGTCTCGAGCGAATCCGGCCTGCAGATCCCCACCGAAATGATCCATTACGGCGTCACCAAAACGGCCCAGATTGCCGTCGCGCGCGGACTGGCCGAGACACTTGTCGGCACCGACGTGACGGTCAACAGCGTGCTGCCGGGCCCAACGGCCTCCGAGGGCGTCGGACGATTCGTTCAAGAGCTGGCGCGTGCGTCCGGCAAGGATGCCGCGAGCGTCGAACGGGAGTTCTTCGCCGCCGCCCGCCCGTCCTCGATCCTGCAGCGCTTTGCCACCGCCGACGAAGTGGCCGCGCTGATCGCCTACACCTGCAGCACGCAGGCCTCCGCCACAACCGGCGCTGCGTTGCGCGTAGATGGAGGTGTGGTGCGCGCGATCGCTTGAGTAATCAGCCGCTTCATAGGCGGCTCGCGAATCGGTCCGCGTCCGAACGCCCTTCGTTAGAGTCCCGTCCTGACCGCTCATCGCGCTGTTCCTGACAGCACTCGAGCGGTCTTGGCCCTGACGGGCCGTTGAGCGAGTTCACGGTTCTGCGTGGGGCGGCGCTGAGCGCGTCCGGCGGTCACC